>NVTL01000054.1 GCA_002401565.1 Rhodospirillaceae bacterium | reverse complement strand
TCCGTGGCCCGAGCGCTTATGCTCCAATCAGAGCGTAAATCTGCGCCTGTAATTGGTCCAAGGTGTAAGGCTTTTGCAGGAATCCACGCAAACCACGGTCGCCGAGGCGGAGAGCGACGTCTTGCTCGGTATAGCCGCTCGACATGATCACTGGTATGGAGGCATCGAGATCCTGCATGCCTGCGTAAACCTCCTCGCCACTGAGGCCAGGCATGGTTAGATCTAAGAGCACCAGGGCCAAATCCTCTCCGTGCTGAGTAAACTTCTCCAATGCTTCACTGCCATCGGTGGTTGAAATCACTTCAAAGCCAAGCCTAGAGAGCATTTCTTGCCCAAGTTGCAAAACCGTTTCGTCATCGTCCACCAAGAGAACTAGGCCGCTGCCTTTCCAATTTCCAATCGCTGGAAATTGTGTTTCAATCGGCAACACCTCACCTTCGGCGATTTGTCCAGAAACAATACGCAGGCCCAATTCATGGACCACAAGACCGTGAAGGCTGCGGGCCGAATACGTCCGTTTACCAATGTCAGAACTGATTTTTCGTCTTAGTCTGGACGAGGGAAAGTCATTTTTCGGATTGGTCAAGTCTTTGTAGTCCTTTTGTCTTACGCTCAAGAGATTGTGGTCAATCTATTGATTTAAAAGTATTTTTTCATAGGGAAAAACCTAATACAATTTCCCCCAATACACCACATATATCTGACTAACCCCGTATGGTTTAGCCAAGCCACTTTGTTCATTTCAAATAGTTGTATTTGTAATATATAATATAAGGTACTCCTAATTAAAGGGTTGTCAATTTAAAATCTGCCCACGCTTTGCACCAAGTCAGCCCTTGATTTTAGGCGCATTTTGCTTGATACCTTGACCCAACAATTCCTTTAATTTGTATCGGTTCTCAAAATGTCTCAAAAATCTCAAGGTAAGCAGAAAAAAACCGCCATTCGTTTCCTGCGCGAAGCCAATTTCCCCAAGTGGTACCAAGAAGTCATCACCGAGGCCGATATGGCTGAAAATTCCGGTGTGCGCGGTTGCATGGTGATTAAGCCTTGGGGCTATGGTATTTGGGAAAACCTAAAGGCCCGCCTGGACCAACGCATCAAAGAAACCGGGCACGAAAACTGCTATTTCCCCCTGTTCATTCCGTTGGAACTGATCGAAAAAGAAGCCGCCCACGTGGAAGGCTTTGCCAAGGAAATGGCCGTTGTTACACATCACCGCTTGGTCTCTAAGGATGGCAAGTTAGAACCCGCTGGCGAACTGGAAAGCCCGCTGGTGATTCGCCCCACGTCTGAAACCATGATCGGGGAAAGCTTTGCCAAATGGATTCAAAGCTATCGCGATTTGCCCGTGATGATTAACCAATGGGCCAACGTGGTGCGTTGGGAAATGCGGCCCCGTATGTTCCTGCGCACGTCTGAATTTCTTTGGCAAGAAGGCCACACGGCCCACGCCACCGAAGACGAAGCCCGCGTTGAAACTGCGGCCATGTTAGAAGAATATCGGGCGCTGGCCGAAGACTGGTTAGCGATCCCCGTGATTCCCGGTGAAAAATCAGCTGCTGAACGCTTCCCCGGTGCGGTCGAAACCCACACCATCGAAGCCATGATGCAAGACGGCAAAGCATTGCAAGCGGGCACGTCTCATTATTTGGGTCAGAATTTTTCAAAAGCCGCTGATATTAAATTTCAAAACAAAGACGGTGGCGAAAGCTTTGTCGAAACCACGTCTTGGGGTGTATCAACCCGCATGATCGGCGCCATCATCATGACCCATGGCGATGACGATGGATTGCGTGTGCCGCCCACCGTGGCACCGCGCCAAGTGGTTATTCTGCCCATTGCGCGCGATGACGAAGCCACCGCACGGGTTTTGCCGGCCGCCGATGAATTGGTGAAAAAACTGAATGCGTGCCAAGCCTTTGGCAACCCGATCCGCGCCATTGCCGACAAACGCGACATGAACGCAGGCGAAAAACGCTGGAGCTGGATCAAAAAAGGCGCACCCTTGATTGTTGAACTTGGCCCCCGCGATTTGGACCAAGGCACCGTCATGGTCACTGAGCGCACCGATATTTACGGTAAGTCTTCCCACAATACAGATGAATTTGTGGCGCAAATCGCACAACAATTACAAGGCATACAAGACCGCCTGTTCAACGAAGCCAAAGCGTATCAAGACGAGCGCCTGCGCACCGACATTGTGGACTTAGACGGCCTGAAAAAATTCTTTAAAAAGGACAAGTACGCCAACGGCGGCTTTGTGCGCGGCTATTGGGACGAAAGCGAAGATTCAGAAGCAGCCCTGAAACCGCTGGGTATTTCCATCCGCTGCTTGCCTTACGATCAACCAACCGAACCCGGCACGTGTATTTTGACCGGAAATCCCGCAACCAAGCAGGCTATTTTTGCCAAGGCTTATTAACCAGGAATACTTAAAATGAAGACTCTCATTCTTTCTTTTCTTGCTATCGTAATGAGTTCCCCAGTCCTCGCCCTTGACGTTCAAAAAATTTCCGACACCATCTATGCGCTGGTCGGTGAAAAACAACAACGGTCCGAAACCAATCTGGCGAACAACGCAACCTTTGGCGTGGTCATCACCGATGAAGGTGTGGTTTTGGTCGATCCCGGCGGAAGCTGGAAAGGCGCCGCCCAAATTGATTCAGAAATTAAAAAACTAACGGCTCAACCCGTTAAGTTTGTGATCAACACAGGCGGTCAAGATCACCGTTGGTTGGGCAACGATTATTGGCAGCAAAAAGGGGCCAAGGTTATTGCGTCCAGCGCCGCCGTCGCAGATCATAAAGAACGCGAAACCGATCAGCTGATCGCGCTTGACCGTTTTTTGGGGCCAAAGTTCGAAGGCACTAAACCTTCTTATGCCAACATTGAATTTGATACCGAATATTCGTTCACATTGGGCAGCACAACGTTTGACATTACCCACGTCGGACAAGCCCACACCCCCGGCGACAGCTTTGTTCACATCGCCAAAGATGACATCATCTTTTCCGGTGACATTATATATGTCGAACGCATTTTGGGCGTTGGCGGACAATCGAACGCCAAAAGCTGGATCGAAGTTTTTGAAGCTTTAGCGGCCAAAAACCCAAAAATCATCGTGCCCGGTCACGGTCATGTCACCGACCTAATCGAGTCCACGGCATCGACCTATGACTATTTGGTCAACCTGCGCACACGTCTGACCACCTATATCGATGGCGGTGGTGAAATCATGAATTCCGTTGGCATTGACCAATCGGCGTTTAAACACCTTTTGCAGTTTGAACAGCTTGCCCGCAAGAATGCTCAGCAAACCTTCGAAGCGATGGAATGGGAATAAATGAAGCGTCTTCGTCATCTTTTCATTCTGCCGACCCTTGTTTTGGGCTTGGCTTCGTGTGGAGATCCCCCCCCCGTCGACCATATTTCGACCTTGTATGTCTTTGGCACCAAGGTCGAAATTACGGTGCGGGGCGAAGATGCTGACTTGGCGAAAAAGGCCACGGCTCAGTTAGACCAAGATTTCAAACGCATGCACAAAGACTGGCATGCGTGGAAACCCGGTGAACTGACCAATTTAAACAGGGCGTTTGCGGCGGGCGAAAGCCTTGCCGTGACGTCTTTTTTAAAACCCTTATTAATCCAAGCTAAAACCTTTGAAAACTTAAGCGACGGTCTATTTAACCCGGCCATCGGCGCGTTGATTTCGGCGTGGGGTTTTCACAACGACGAAAAGCCCAAAGGCGGCTTGCCTGATTTTAACCTGATCCGCGATTTGGCCGCGCGCAAAGCGTCCTTAAACGATATCACCATCGACGGAGATCTGGTTTCCAGCAGCAACGCAACCGTTCAGTTAGACTTTGGCGGCTTTGCCAAGGGCGTGGCCTTGGACCGGGCCGAGCAAACATTCAAAGACTTAGGCATTAAAAGTGCCCTGATTAATGCGGGTGGCGACATCAATACGCTGAACGGGCCGGACGCAGACCCTTGGCAGGTGGGCATTCGCGACCCTAAATCTTGGGGGGTGATTGCTACACTGGACTTGGCTGATGGCGAAGACGTCTATACGTCTGGAAACTATGAACGCTTTCGCGAAATTGATGGAGTGCGCTATGCCCACATCCTTAATCCCGCCACGGGCATGCCCGTTGATCACATCGTATCGGCCACCGTCATCACCCATAACGGAGCCCTCGCCGATGCCGCCGCCACGGCGCTGACCGTTGCGGGTCCAAAAGACTGGCACCGCATCGCCAAAAAAATGGGCATTAAGTTTGTGATTTTGGTGGATGATAATGGCACGGTTTATTTAAACCCCGCCATGAAGGCGCGCATCGTTTTTAACCCGGAGGCAAAAATAACGATTATCGAAAGTGCGCCGCTTTAGCTTTTTAATTAGCCGCGCGCGGAAAACTTCGATTCAACTTTTTTCCAGCCCTGCCAGACAATCACCAACACGATATGCCCACCAACCAAAGCCAAAGCCAGATAAGATATGGCCCCGTGCACATCGACATTTTGGCGAGAATACCAGCCCGTTAAAACGGCCAACATGCACGCCATCAAAAGCGCTAAGCCCATCACGTGCGAGACAAAACGGCGAAACCCGTTGGTGCCTTGGGCCAAGCTTTTGAAATTGGGAAACGGAAACACCAACACGTGGCCTTTGGGGAACATCAAGCCCACCAACAAACGGGCACCAATGGCAAACATCACCAATACGCCAGCAAACACGTGGGCATTATAAAAGCCTTCTCCGGTCACCATCGCGACAAAAAAACCGCCGGAAAACACGCCGTGCCACAACGTTAAAAACCCGATCGCAGCCGCCGAGGGACGCTTGCCCTTTGGTCCTTTAGCTTTTTTGGGTTTGGTTTTGGCTTTCGGGGCCGCACGCCGTTTGGGCGATTGAGCGGTTTCTTCACCAGAATGAATAGGGCCAAAGGATTTATTCATCAATCATCATCCCATCCGCCATGGTGATCATCATCACCAAAGCCTTCAAAGCCATCATGATCATCATCGTCGCCACCGCGAAATCCGCCACTGGCTCCGGTTATGCCCGAAGAATTTCCACCCCAACCGCCATAGTTTCCGCCACCTGAATAGCCGCCACTGGCTCCGGTAAAGCTTGAGGCCCCCCGGCCCCAGTCTGTGGCACGACCACCGCTTTGCGCCCAATTTGCGCTGGCACCCGTGACGCCGGCGGCACCATTTCCCCACGGCTGACCGCCACCCGTGCCTTCATAAGAAAGCGCCATGATGAAAATCAAAAGTGTTGAAACAAGCGAAATAACGGCAGTTTTCGTAACCATGGCCTAAAATAGACAAAGACACCTGAACAATCACTGAATTTGTCAGGTTATAGAAGAGCTTTACACGCTCTTTCCAAATCCCAAGGCAATCATCAAAATAAACATGGTCGACATCCCCCCAATGGCAAAAATGATAATGCCCCCGATGATGACAAACATTTGTGTCGAGTCTTTGACTTTAGGGATCGTTAATTTCACACCGCGCGCATCAGATTGGATGTTTTGTTGAACGATGGTCTCTTCAAATTCTTCACCGGGTTTCAGATCTTCGTTCATTTCTTTACGAAGCTCATCAATGCGGCGGTTCAGCACGCCCACGGTTTCACTTTGGGCACCATGGTGTTTGGTCAGCAACGCGACGCCTTCAATCAATTGCTTTTCGCGTATTCCAAGTGCCCGATCAACCTGTGCCATAAATATTATTCCTTGCCAATAACCCTAGTCGCATGTGGTATTATCTTGTTTTTAATTAGGTCTATTTAACGCAAAAGTACAGTTAAATACGCATATCAAATATATAATATAAGATCGAGACTGTAGACGCCCCCCCAAAAGCCCTGTTATCTTTTCAGGATGTTTCAAAAGGGAAAAGACCTTTATCCATGCGCAATACCATCATCGGCATTATCATCGGCATTGTTTTTGGCGTCATGGCGGGGGCCACCATCATCACGCCCGGCCTTAATCAAGCCCGCCAATTGCCCAAAGAACGCATCGTTATGGGCAGGGAAGACTTAGAGCTTGGTGCGGCTAAGCGCGATCAAGACCAGACCTTAGAGGCCAACCAAGGCTTGAAACAAAAAACTAAGCCGTTGCGCATCATCAGCCTTTTTGCGCCAAAATCGTCGACCATGAAGGGCGTTACAAATCACCTGCAAAAGAGCCTGCCTGTGTCGTTTCATCACCCGGACACCATCGTACCAAATTCCGATACCGTCGATGCCGTTAAATCCGGAGTTGTCGACGGAGCCTTTGGCGCGCCCGATCAATGGGACGTAAATTCACCCACCCTGCAGCTTTTTTCCGCCATTCCCTTTGGCCCTGATGTGGAAGAATATTTAGCGTGGTTTTATTATGGTGGCGGACAGGCGTTGTTTGAAAGCCAGTTTAAACGCAAAGGTGTGCAAGGCATTTTGTGCGGAATACTGCCGGCTCAGGGTTCTGGTTGGTACAAAACCCCCGTACGG
Organism: Rhodospirillaceae bacterium; assembly: GCA_002401565.1. Lineage (GTDB taxonomy): Bacteria > Pseudomonadota > Alphaproteobacteria > Rhodospirillales > Magnetovibrionaceae > JANLGW01. The sequence continues at coordinate 15,317 of NVTL01000054.1, read as the reverse complement.
TCCCTCAAAGGCCTGGACGGCCTGAACGTGCAGGCCCAAGGGCTTGGCAGTCGCGTTTTAAAAGAAATGGGCGTCAAAATTCACACCCTAGATTCAAACGGCATCCTCAAAGCCTTTAAATACAATGAAATTGACGGTGCCGAATACGCCCTGCCCAGCATTGACGCCGAAATGGGATTTGCCCGTCACGCGCGGAATTATTATTTCCCCAGCTGGCAACAGCCTGTAAAAAGCTTGGCACTTCTTATAAATGCAAAAACATGGAAAAGGCTCCCGGCCCGCACCCAATCTTTAATTTACAGAACGTGCGGGGATACGGTGCGTTATGCCTTAACCCGCGCTGGCGCTTCACAATTTGAAGCTTTGAAAAAACTCGGCCTCGCAGGGGTGCAAGTCCGGCGTTGGCCCGAACCGATTCTCGAAGCTTTTAAAGCACAATGGAAAAAAACAGCCCGCGAATTGGTCCAAAAAGACCCTGATTTCAACGCGGCATGGTCTTCTTTACATCTATTTCGAAGAGACTACGCCATTTGGCGTGAATTGAGCCGCCCCTAAGTCAACAAGTGGTGAAATCAGATGAATTGCCTTAAAAAAAACACGTTTCGCAGACGATAATTACAAGATTCGAGTGGTGTATTCATTGCGGGAGTTGCCAAAGGGGTGATGCATGCGCTATTAAGAGCTACCGAGATTACGGGGACGCTCAAAATATTAATGGAGATTTATCCTATGAAGACCACTAAAATCATTACATTCGCAATTGCAGTTGCTATCGCAAGCGTAAGCATCAGCGGCACAGCAATGGCTAAAAAGAACAAACTCGAAAAGAAATGTGGCTCTTGCCATGCTTTGGAAACTGGCAAAAAAGACAAAATGGGACCAAACTTGGTTGGCGTTATCGGCCGTCAAGCTGGTACAGCCGAAGGCTTCAAAAAATACAAAGCTTTCAAAGGCGGCGTAGGCCCAGTTTGGACCGAGGCATTGCTTGCTGAGTGGATCACCGATCAAAAGAAATTCTTGAAAGGCCCGAATGCTAACGGTGCTGCTAAGAAAACAGCTATGAGCGCGAGAATCAAAAAAGAAAAAGATCGCGTAGCAATCATCGCATTGCTGAAAGAACTTAAATGAAACGCAAGCGATTGCGCTAATTAAAAGAAGCCTCGCCGATTTGGCGGGGCTTTTTTTTGCTTAACTGGAAAGCCAGCCCATGAAGCCTATCGCAACAGGCCTAGCCCTGATCAGCACCGTTATCTTATCGGGATGTTTATCAGAGCCCACCACACCAGAGGGGCTTTTTAAAAGCAAATGCGCAACATGCCATTCGCTGCAAGCTGGTCAGCACAAAATCGGTCCCTCGCTGAACGCTGTGTTTGGCCGTAAAGCAGGTTCGACCGATTACACAAAATATAATGCTCTAAAAGACGCCGACTTTGTCTGGGACGACAGCACGCTGAATGCTTGGATCACCGACCCTCAAAAGTATATAGGCAAGCCCACGGCAATGACGGTTAAGGTGAAAAATAAAGAGCAACGCCAGATGATTTTGGACTACCTTAAAAAGGGCTAGGGTCTAAATCTTTTAAATGCCTTTTTTGCTTTCCCTCACCTTCAGAGCGGGCTAAGATTCAACTTAAGTCAACAAAGTTCAGTTATACACCTGAGCCTTTATCTAGAAAGGATCACCACTATGAAGATCACATCCCTTATTATCGCCGCCGCCTGCGTCGCAGCCTTACCCAACGTTGCTTTTGCTGCTTCTGGTGAAGAGCTTTACAAAAAATATTGTGCCATTTGTCATTCTGTCACCGCCGGACAAAACAAAGGCGGCCCTGCCCTTGCCAGCATCATGGGCAAGCCTGCAGGTCAAGTCGAAGGCTTCGTCAAATACAAAGGCCTAAAAGGCGCTGATTTCACGTGGGGCGATGAAAACATGGATGCCTTTTTGGCCAATCCTAAAAAATTCATCAAAGCCAACACGGAAAACACCGGAACAAGCATGTTCGCCAAGGTCAAAAAAGCTGAGGACCGGGTCGCCATTATTGAATTTTTGAAAGCAAACTAAACGCTTTCCTGCCTTTAAAACCACGCCCTTTTTCAAACACCGGGGCGTGGTTTTATTTTCTTTAATACCCCTGTTTAGAAAGAGCTGTCCGATTAGAAACTATACCTTCATCGCCGTCATAACCTGTGTACTCTGTGCGGTTTTAACGCCAAGCCTCACCTTTGCGGCCTCAGGTAAGACGCTGTACAAAAAACGCTGTGTATCGTGTCATTCGCTTGAAGCGGGTGTTAATGGCATCGGCCCATCTTTGTACGACATCATCGGCAAAGCTGCCGGCAGTGAAAAAGGCTTTGGCGGATACGGCGGGCTTAAAGGCGCTCGCTTTGTTTGGACGGCTGAGTTTTTAGACAGTTTTATATACGACCCCAAATATTTCCTCGGCAAACTGACACCGATGATGTCGCGGGTTAAAAAAGCCAAAGAACGCATAGCCATTATTGAATTCCTAAAAGCACAGCAGTAGTTTATACCTACGCTTAACAGACAAAAGAAAAACAACCTCAACAAGGCACCTAACTTATGAACCTCAAAGAATACATCCGTGGCGTTCCCGATTTTCCCATTCCCGGAATTTTATTTTACGACATTTCCACCCTGCTTTCCCACGCCGATGCTTGGCAGGTTGCCATGGGCCGTATGGCGCGGATGGTTAGCGTGTATCAACCCGATGTATTGGTCGGCATTGAAGCCCGTGGTTTTTTGGTTGCGGCGCCGTTGGCCTTGAAACTCGGTTGTGGCTTTGTCATGGCGCGCAAGCCCGGTAAATTACCCGGTGCTACGGTTTCTCATGAATATGAACTGGAATACGGCACAGACACCCTTCAACTTCTTGAAGATTCTATCCACCCCGGTCAACGGGTTGTGATCCTCGATGATCTTTTGGCGACCGGCGGCACACTTAAAGCGTCTATCGATCTGTGCAAAAAAGTCGGCGGCAATGTTGTCGGTGCGGCGACCATTATCGAGCTGAATTTCCTTAACGGCCGCGACAAATTGGACGTTCCGTTTGAATCCCTGATTGATTACGACGAATAAAGGATCACCCTGTGCCAAACCTCGATATCCTTCGCCAACACGTTGAAGACTTAGGGATCGTATCGGCCCACAAACTTGTCGACATGTTTTATACCGATGTGCAAAAACGCATCGCCTTCATTCAGGACTATCAGGAAAACGGCGGGGAGCAGAAAGAACTGCACCTCAACGCCCATTCCCTGAAAGGCCTGTGTCGGACCTATGGTGCCGATCAGGCGGGCGAAGCAGCGATGCAATTGCAAGCGGCGTGCGAAGGCGACGACGAAACCCTTATCCAAGAAAAAATACAGCTGGCGCTCGGCATCATTCCCGCAGATTCCAAAGCGTGTTTTGTGTTTATGAATACGCTTAAGGAAAATGTTGAGAAGGACGATGCTGGCGAGCATGAGCAATAGCTTTTCGCATCACGCTGGGCAAAGCCTGCTCGTCTAAATCTTCTGGCCTGATCCATTCCCCCGCTAAATCTTCACATCCCTCAACCTTCATAAAAATAACACCCAATTCCAAATGGAAATGCGTGAACGTGTGTTTGATGTAATCGGGCAAAGCCTGCGATGATTTTACGGACAACACTTGGGATGCTTGTTCGGCGGTGGGTAATGTTTCTGTCCATTCTGTGCCGGGCAGGCCCATCATGCCGCCCAACAAACCTTTGGGCGGGCGGCGTTCTAACAAGATATGACCATCTGTATTTTCAATCCAAAAAGCCCAGCCTCGCCGCGTGGGTTTGACTTTTTTGGGGGCTTTAACCGGATAAGCCAAAGCCTTCCCCGCCGCAAAAGCTTTGCACGTTTTAACCCAAGGACAGTCCGCACAGTTGGGGTTTTTCGGCTTGCACACAAGGGACCCTAAATCCATCAAAGCCTCGGCATAATCACCGCTGTGACCTTTGGGCAATAAGGCATCGGTCAGGACTTGAATTTGGTCTTTGTTTTTGGGCATTTCAGCCTTCACCGCGTACAAACGGCTGAGCGTGCGGATGACATTGCCATCCACCGGAGCCGACGGACCATTAAAGCCAATCGAACAAATCGCCGCCGCCGTATAAGGCCCAACGCCCGGTAATTTTACAAGGTCTTCTTCGGCGCGCGGAAACACACCTTGGCATTCATCGCTAACAAACCTGGCACATTTTAACATGTTGCGTGCTCGAGCATAATAACCAAGCCCCGCCCAAGCCCGCATCACATCATCGTCGGTTGCTTTGGCCAAGGCCTTCACATCAGGCCACTTATCTAAAAACTTCAAATAATACGGAATCACCGCCGTGACCGTGGTTTGCTGCAGCATGACTTCGGACAGCCACACCCGGTATCCATCGCGCTGGCCGCACGGGGCATCGCGCCACGGCAATTCCCGGCGCTGGGCGTTAAACCAAGTCAGAAGCTGTTTGGTGAGGTTTTTTGTTTGTATTTGAGGCACAATAATTTTGGTACAATGATACTGAAGGATTGTTTATGGGGACGTGAACTCTTACCATAAGCGCCATGGCAAAAAAAGCGACCCCAAAACCAAAAGGCATTATTCCCAGCGATCGACGCGGACGCAGCCCCCGTGCGTTGTCGCAAACCATCAACAAACTCACCAAATCCATGCTGGGCCGCCACGGCCTGACCAAGGGAACCCTGTTAACCAAATGGGTAGATATCATCGGCGAGGCCATGGCCGAATACACCATCCCCGAAAAAATCGTCTTTGCGCGMGACGGGGTCAGCGGCGGAACCTTGCACCTGCGCTGTTCCAGTGGAGCCCACGCCACGCAACTGCAACACCAAGAACCGCAGATTTTGGACCGCATCAACACCTTTTTTGGCTATCAGGCAATTGTCCGCATAAAACTGATCCAAGCCCCCCTGCCCCACAAAACAAGACCCCGCAGAAAAACCCCAAAGCCCCTGTCAAAGGATCAGATCCAAACCCTGACCCAAACCGTCTCAATCGTAAAAGACGATGAACTGCACGACGTGCTGGAAAGACTCGGATCATCCATCCTCATGCGCAACGCGTCAAAGACTCCCCCCGAAAAGAAATAACTTAGATAGCATTTTGATCTTATAAATTTAATAAATAGGATAATTTTCTTGACAAGTGAATGTTTCCGTGTAATACAATCTCTAACGAAAGGCTCTTAATGCGTCTTCGTCAGATTTCGTACATTACCCCTTACAGCACCGCCATTAATGGCGGTATTTTTTATATATACGCAGTCCGCCCGGCTCAACCAGAGCCGGGATTTTTTACGTGCGTTTTTTTTCAGGAGTAAACTCATGAATACCATATTTAAGCTTAAAGGACCCTTGTCCGCAAATTCCAACACCATTCCMACCGATGTRTTGGCCGCCAAARCYTTTTTRCAAGASCAAGGTTTTTAYGAAGCCCCCGAATGGGGCGTGACSGAYTTYCCYGACCGSGCCTTGTTTAGCGCYATYRARGCCTTYCAAAAATCCAAGGGCTTGCGCGTTGACGGTGTAATGCGCCCCGAAGGCGAAACCGAAAACGCCACGCAAATGGTTCAAGCGACCGCTCTTAATCTTCAAGACATGGGCCGCAACGGCGACACCATCTTGGCCCACATCACCCCCGCTGAGGCCAAATTGTTAAAACAAAACGGCGGGTCTGGGACGATTAATCCCAAAACGGGATTGCTGGAATTTAGTCGATTTGGGGGCAATAACTACAGCCGTGATCGAGCGGAAAAAGCTCAAAACAAAGCGGATTCCGCCGCCCGTGCGGCTACCGGGAACCAAAGGTCAGGCGATTGGGCTAAAACCGAAACCGGCACCCGCACCCTTGGTTACAACGATTTTAATCCCGGGGGAATGTTTGGCGGCAAAAACCGCAATGGAACAGCAAAAACCGGGGCAGAGCTAGACGCCCATAATCGTGTTGTTGCGGGTCGAAAAGCTACAAAGGAGAAATCTGAACAAGAGGCAAAAGCCAAACAACAACAGCAAGTTGCCCAAGATCACCGCAAAGAACAAGAGCTTCAAGACGAAGAAAGACGCGCGTTTTATAACGCCATGCCGGACATGATCGATCCAGACGAAGAAGATAAGATGCGCACCCTTTCCACAAAGCCAAAATCATCTTTACCCGATATCCCAAACCTATCCGATGATCGCCCGGTTTATGGTCCCCCCGCACTTGCGCAAAATGTGACCCAGACGAAAAAACAGACGCACACCCGTCCCACGGCGGCCCAGCAGGTGCAAAACATCGAAAAAGCCCGCGAGCTAGAGGCCGACCAAAAGGCCAAGCAACAAGAACTCAATGATCGCATTGCCGTTGAACGCGCAAATGCCGCGAGAAGAGCCCCCGGGCGCACCTTCACTGATGCCCAACTTAGGGGCGCCGCTCAGGCTAATCTATCTAAAGTCAAAAACGGCAAAGCGCTTCGCGACCTCATGTCCCGTGCCCAAGTCAACGTCGACAAAGCGCATGCCCAAGGCGGCACCCTCACAGGCGCGCAAAGCTTGGCCCGCGAGATTGATAAGCTAAGGGACCAAAACAAGGCTAAGTCGGTCATCACATCAACCGCATCGTCCCGCACCATCACCACGGGCGATCCCACCATTGATGCAGAGATCAAAAACGTGCAAAGACACATCGGTGAAAAAGTCCCGGGTCGGGAATTCGACAACAGCGCCATCATCGCTACCGCAAAAAGCAATATTTACGGTGCAAAAACCCGCCCAAGGGTCAAAGCCGAAATCGCTAATTATTTAGCCGATAAGGGAGAGGTTCGGGATGGCACAAGAAGTGCGACCGAAAAAGCGGCAGACGTTGGCGAAAACCCTAAAATGACTAAGCAAGATTTAGAGCACAGAAAGAACTATGAGATATCAACAAAATAAGCCAAATGAAGATTGGAATACGAAACGATGGTTTTATTGCAGGTGGTAAAGGAAATATAAGCGGCATTAATTGGAATGAAGATGCTGATGCGACTGCATATATTAATAATGGATCATTTCCTGAATCTAAATCTTTTTTCGTAAACGGCCCTGTACGCATTGAACCTACATCTAATTCAATTGGATATGAAAGCATGGCGATTAGTGTGGGCTGGCAAGAACTTGATGAAAATGGAAAAATACGTGCCGAACTCCGCTCTGATTCTTTGAGAGATGACACATATAATATTGGTGGTGGGAATATATTTGGTAGTCCGCAAGGACCGGGGTATTTAGACTTTTCCCCGCCATATCCCGATATTAACCCTCATGGATACGTTGTTTCCATTATGAGACCGGGACAAGCGCTAACTCATGGCAATGCAATGGGTGTGGATGTTAAATTATATACACAGAAAGGTGGAGAACCTGCTACTGTTTACAAATAAGTTACTGGCGTAATATTTGGGATCATTCATGCGGTCAATTTTGAAAAAAGAACCCTTAATGATATTGGCAGGCATTGGTGTCCTTGGCCTTCTAGGCTTTATATCAATGAAGTTTTTTCTTAAGCCAGAATTTGACCGAGTTTCTCCCTTGATAAGCGATGAAATAACCCGCTATTTTGCGATGGATTTTGTGCCAAAATACTTGGTGAATGATTGCGTTGTCAAATTTGAAGTCAGCGTAAAAAATGGGCAAATTGGATACAAGGAAGAGACCAATGTATCGTTTTGGCGTTACATCTCAAGGAACGAACCCAAAATTGGTGTGATGAATTACCAAAATTACATACCCAACGAAAACTATGTTTATTTTGCTGATCAATGTGATCGAAGAGATGAAATATTTGAAGGCATGATAGGGGAGGTTAATAAATTTTTTGCCGATAAAATTAACATTAAGCGATTACCTATTGAAGTCGCTGTAACAGGGTTTGATAGATTGTGGCTAGACAGCCCCGGTTCCGTCCCTGAGTATTGGCCCATCTATCATGAAGCTATACGAGGTAACGGAAAGGCCTTTTTAGATTTATTGCAATTTGAAAAGAAAGATGATTTTGATCGACTTTATCTTTTTTCTGCACTCGCAGAATACTACTTGCCAGATGGCCCACTAAAAAATGAGGCGCGATTGGCAAAAGCCGCGGCCTTAAAAAACATTCATCCCGAACGTCATAATATTCAGCTTAAAATGGTTGATCATTGGGTGCAATTTATTGAGAAATATAAACCTCGATGCCAAAAGACCTGCTGATATTGATCAAATCAGGCAAGATTTAATGAAAGCACATATGGAGGCGACAACAGTTGTCGGGGCAAAAACACAAGGGAAGCTTGAAACTGGCGACATATTTGACTACCACGAAAAAGTGTTTGCGGTGCATGATTTGCCCTCAACGACCTTTGGCGGATCACCCTTTACAGGAACACGTGAGGAGGCGGAATTATTAGACATTTTTTGGTGATGATAAAACGGCTTCTTAAGAGGGTTATGCTCGTTTTTATCATGCTTTTGTGCATGATTGGTCTGTATTGGGTGTTCTCAGCGGCTTGGATCGCCGCACAACGGCTGATCCCAGATCAGTACATCCGTGAAGTTCAAGTGGGCGATCGGGTTTTTCATATCCCCCAAGAATATTATAAAACTGCACATTCGATGCCAAGCTGGATGGGGTCGTTGCCGGGCTTGCATGATGGGGGGGACATAATGTCAATGTATCTTCGGGACGATGAAGTGGTGGCAAGTGTGCCCGGATATATCCCCCGTGATCCCGAAACTGTGTTCCGCAAGCTTGTTTCTAATGAAGACTTTTCACTGTATATTAAAATTTTAAAACCAGATGGTGTCGAGCATTATCTTGATCCATTTTGGATGAAAGATATTTGGGCAAAAACGGGTTACCATAAATCGCGCTATGTTGAGACCGATCCGCAAACGGGTTATTTTCGTGTGTACGAAGAGAAAGAATATGATCGGTCTTGGAAACTGCTCAAAGTCAATCCAGAAATCCAAGAAAGGCCATCGGACCTTTTTTCATATGAAGTCGGAGATTGCCAAGCAATTTCTAAGGGATATAGAAGCCACCCAGTAAGCTGCTCAAGTTACATCGTTTTTGAAAATGTCTATATTCGGTTCCGTACAAATGGGCCGAACATCAAACACGTCGATGAAATCCGCGCCTTTCTCGTCAAGTTGGTAGGTGGTTGGTTAGTAAGTAAGGATCAGAACGCAAACTGAAAAAAATATCATTGTTCTTTTTTAAATAGAAAATGAACTCTCACACTTTCGACACGTCCAAACCTCAAACAAAACATTTCCTTTCTCATCGCGTTGTTCACCACAAAAGTCAGCATGACATTTAAGTTCTTCCCGCGTTTTGAAAACCTGACCACAGGCGTGTTTGAATATTACGGTGACAGTCCATTTAATTCCCTCCCACTTTGAGGCTTCCCGAATTTTGATTTTATGACGATTTTTTTGGTGAGTTCAATTATATCAAAGACGAAAAAGCGCGCGAGATAGAGGCCGGTCAAAGAGCCAAAGAGACAAGATCTCAAAGCCCATGCCCAATCCTGACCCAATTCTCAACACAATTGCCTGCGACAACTGTTAGGCTTTTGGAAGTTATCCACAACATGTTGCTCAATTGGCCTTTGCAAGGCTTGAGGTGCGGTGCGGACGGCTCTATATTTACCTATATCTAGTAGTGATGGAGAATTTTATGTCTATATATACTCGCAATTTTGGAAGCTCTTGGACCTCCCGTGTTTTGATGGCACGTGTTTTGGTAGCCTTGGCTTTTTTCCTAACCCCAACAATTGCCTCGGCTCAAATGGCCAGCATTGAACAGGCCAAGGGTGATATCACGCTGGGCAGCGCTGATGCTCCGGTTACCTTGCATGAGTATTCATCGCTAACCTGTCCGCATTGTGCAAATTTTCACAAAGACACCTTGCCGCTGATCAAAAAAGAATTCATCGATACGGGCAAAGTCCGCATGATTTTTCATGATTTCCCGCTGGATGGTTTGGCCATGGGCGCGACGATGATTGCGCGCTGTTCCGGCGAACGGGCTTATGATTTCACCGACATGCTGTTTCAAACCCAGGCCGATTGGCGAGATTCCCAAAACCCGCTGGCCTCATTAATTGCTTTGGCGCGGTTTTATGGGCTTAGCGGCGAGGATGTAAAATCATGTGTCGGCAATCAGGACCTGTTGAAATACGTCGAAAACAAACGCGATACGGCGAGTGCTCAATATAAAATCCAATCCACGCCAAGCTTTGTTTTAAACGGCAAATTAATCGAAGGCTCTCAGCCTTTTGAAAACTTCAAAGAAGCTTTGGATAAAGCCTTAGCGGCTGCGAACTAAGAAGGGATATAAGGAACGTGCTGCGCTTTTCCAAGCTCAGACTGACGGGGTTTAAATCCTTCGTCGACCCAACCGAGCTCGTGATCGAGCCGGGCCTGACGGGCGTCGTCGGGCCCAATGGGTGTGGCAAATCGAACCTTGTCGAAGCCTTAAAATGGGTGATGGGCGAAACATCCGCCAAACAAATGCGCGGGTCCGCCATGGACGACGTGATTTTTGGCGGGACTTCCGACCGCCCGCAACGCAATCTGGCCGAAGTTGTCTTGCATCTGGATAATTCAGACCGCATCGCCCCCGCCATGTTCAACGATACTGACGAATTGGAAGTGGTTCGCAARATCGAACGCGAWCGSGGMTCMAGYTATAARGTCAACGGCAAGGACGTGCGCGCCAAGGACGTTCAGTTGCTGTTCGCCGATGCGGCCACCGGATCCAGATCCACCGCCATGGTCAGCCAAGGCAAAATCGGTCAGATCATTTCGTCCAAACCCCAAGATCGCCGCATGTTGTTAGAAGAAGCCGCAGGCATTACCGGTCTGCATTCGCGCCGCCACGAAGCCGAGCTTCGCCTGCGCGGGGCGGAAAACAACCTGTCACGTCTGGACGACATTCTTATTACCTTGGAAGGCCAATTGGCGAGTTTGAAAAAACAGGCCCGCCAAGCCAATCGGTATCGCAATCTGTCTGACCACATTCGCAAGGCCGAAGCGTTGTTGTTCCATATTCGGTGGATCACAGCTTTAAACAGTTTGGAAAGCGACCGCGATAACCTGAAAAAAGCCCAAACCTTAGTCGCAGAATTTTCCGCCATCGTCGCCAATTGCACCACCAAACAAATCAACGCGGCCGATGTCGTGCCGGGATTGCGGCAATCGGAAACCCATGCGGCAGCCCAATTGCAACGGTTGACGTTGGAACGCGAAAGCCTGGACAAAGAAGTCGGCCGCATCGAAGCCGCGCGCCTGGATAAAGTCCACCGTTTGGAACAAGTCAGCCACGACATTGCCCGTGAACGCAATCTGGCCGAAGACGCCACCGGGGCCAGCGAACGTCTGGGCAATGAAAAGCATGAAATTGAAACCACCCGCGAAGGCGAACAAGACGCCATCGAAAAAGCCACGGCGGATTTAGAAGACTCCACCGCCTTGGTCAACGATCTGGAATCTCAACATACCCGTTTGACAGAAAAACTCGCCACCGACGAAGCCGAACGCACCAGTTTGGCCMGCACGGTTCAAGATTTAGAAACCCGCATTGATCGCTTATCCCATCGTTTGCGGGAACTCAGCGCCCAACATCGCCATTTGGAACGTGACGCCGCTCAAACCAGCGGTCTGAACGATGCTGAACAAGCCCAAACAAACGCGGAAAAAGCCGTTTCAAAAGCCCGCGAACATTTGGAACACACCGAAGTCCAAAGCGCAAACACCCAAGACACATCAGAAGAAGCCCGCCACCATATGCAAGAAGCACGGGTCAGCCTGTCGCGCCTGGAAGCCGAAGAACAAGCCTTAGCCAAACTGTTGGAAACCGGCGAGCCTGAAATGTGGCCGCCGATGATTGACGCAGTGTCGGTCGAAGCTGGATTTGAGGCCGCCCTTGGTGCCGCCATGGGCGAAGAATTAGATGCCTCATCCGATGTGGCCGCCCCCGTGCACTGGTCGGCGCTGGAGGCCTTTTCAGACACAGCCCCCCTGCCCGGCGGCGTAAAAGCATTATCGGACGTCACCCAAGCGCCAAAGGCCTTGGCTCGCCGCCTGTGCCAAATCGGCATCGTTGACGGCATGGGCGAAGGCGAAGCCCTTATGGATCAACTGAAACAAGGGCAATGCTTGGTCAGTCGAGACGGCGCCTTATGGCGTTGGGATGGCTATACCATTACAGAAGGGGCCAAAACGTCCGCCACCGCACGCCTTGAACAGCTTAACCGCCTGAAAGACGTGCGCGCCGGATTGGAAAAATCCGAAGCCACGTTCGATAAGGCCCAAAACCAAGCCAGCGAAGCCCGTGAAGTTGCTGACACGGCGCGCGATACCGAACGCGCCGCCCGCCAAGCGTTGCGCGACAAAGAAACAGAACACAATCAAACCCGCGATCAAGTGGCCGCCATGCGCGCCAAAATAGCCGAACACAATTCGAAATTAGAAGCCGTGGGCGCCGCCGTGCTGACCGCCGAACACGATATAGAAGAAGCCCAAGGCCACAAAACCGAATCCAGCGCGACCTTAGCCGATCTGCCTGACACTGACCTCGCCCGCGAAGAGGTCATGAAAGTCCGCGAAGACCTAGCCGACAAACGCGCCGTGCACGTTGAACACCAAGGCCTGCATTCCAGCCTGAAACGCGCCGCCGAAGACCGCGCGCGGCGCTTGGGTGACATCAACACAGAATTGCTGTCGTGGACCAGCCGCAGCCAAGGGGCCGCCAAACGCATCGAAGATTTACAACAACGCGTGGTTCAAACCCGGTCTGAATTGGACGAACTGGCCAAACGCCCCGATGAAATCAAACAAAAACGCCGTCAGCTTTTAGATTTGATCGACGCGTCTGAACAAAAACGCAAAACCGCCGCCGACCAATTGGCCGTCGCCGAAGGTGCGTTGGGCGAAGCCGACCGTGACCTGCGCGAAGGCGAAGGCGAACTGGCCAAGGCCCGCGAACACCGCGTGCGCATCGAAGGTGCGGTTGAACAGGGCAAACAAGCCTGCGAATCGATTGCTGTCCGCACCAACGAAACCCTAAAATGCGGTCCCGACGGTTTGGCCGAAATTGCCGAAATCGAAAATAGTGACGAATTTCCGGATTTAGACGTGGTGGATCGCAAAGTCGATCGTTTAATCAAAGAACGCGATACCATGGGGCCTGTAAATCTGCGCGCCGAAGAAGAAGCCGATGAAATGGGCGAACAAATCGATACCCTGACCAACGAACGGGCCGATTTGATTTCGGCCATCGAAAAACTACGCCGGGGCATTAATGAATTAAACCGCGAAGGCCGCGAACGCTTGCTGACCTCGTTCAAAGAAGTCGACAAGCATTTCCAAGAACTGTTTGTGCGCCTGTTTGGCGGCGGTCAGGCTCATTTAAAACTGATCGAAGCCGAAGACCCCTTAGAATCGGGTCTGGAAATCATGGCCAGCCCGCCCGGCAAACGCATGCAGGTGCTGTCTTTGCTGTCCGGTGGGGAACAAGCCCTGACCGCCACCGCGCTATTATTTGCCGTATTTATGACGAATCCGGCGCCCATTTGTGTGCTGGACGAAGTCGACGCGCCGTTGGATGATGCCAATGTTGATCGATTCTGTWCATTGTTAGAAGAAATTGCAGCCTCTGGCGCGACCCGATTCTTGGTCATCACCCACCACCGCATGACCATGGCGCGCATGGAACGCTTGTTTGGTGTGACCATGGCGGAACGCGGCGTTTCCCAATTGGTCAGCGTAAACCTCGAAGAAGCAGAAGAAATTCGCGAATAATTTCAGATAATTAGTGAAAGTGGCTTGTTATGCCCGTTATGCCCGACGATAAAGACGAATCCTCGCACGACAATTTTGATGCTCGTTTGGCCAAAGCACGCCAAGCCAGGCACGGCCCCGCAGGCAAAGAAGTTGAGAGCGAATCCTCTAAAGCAGGCGTCAGCCAAGCCTTTCGCATCGGTGTAGACTTGATGTCGGCCTTGCTGGTTGGCACCTTTATCGGCTGGTTTTTGGATGACTGGCTGGGCACAAAACCTTGGTTTTTGCTTATTTTCCTTCTTTTGGGGGGAGCCGCGGGCATGTTGAACGTGTATCGCACCGCCATGCGCATGGTTGCTGAAGTCGAAGAAGAAATTCATGCTGTGGATAAAAAAGCCCCTRAATCYRMGSAAAAAGAGCCTGAYACRGCCGATTYARMCCCCAAASAGYCAGAAAAATRACAAAAAGRCCAWWTTTCTTAGTCCTAAGGGCTTGCCCTGAAGGCCCAAGACGTTTAGGAAAGGGGCGCATTTTAATGTTGCGCAGTGCACCATAAAAAATGTAAAAAACAATTCCGTTTCATGCTTTGTGAAAAACAAGGCCTGAAACAACAAGTTTAAGAACAGCGAATAATTCGCAACTGAAAYAAAACCGGACAGGCGAGAGCAAAACGTGGCTAACCCTATTGAACAGTTTGAAATCAAAACACTGGTTGATATCAACCTTGGTGGTATTGATGCCTCTTTGACCAACGCTGGCGCTTTTATGGTCATGACCGTCATCAGCGTTACGATGTTTTTGGTTATGGGCATGAACAAACGGGCCTTGGTTCCCGGTCGTTGGCAATCCATGGCAGAACTCAGCTATGAGTTTGTTGCCGGTTTGTTGAAAGACAACGTTGGTGCCGAAGGCCGCAAGTACTTCCCGTTCGTCTTCTCGCTGTTCATGTTTATCTTTTTTGCCAACCTGCTTGGCCTTTTGCCCTATTCGTTTACCTTCACCAGCCACATCATTGTCACCTTTGTTTTGGCAATGGTCGTGTTTATCGGTGTGACGATTATTGGTTTTGCGGTGCACGGCCTGAAATTTTTAACCTTCTTTGTTCCTTCGGGCGTTCCTGCTGTTGTTTTGATTTTGATGGTGCCGATTGAGATTATCTCTTATCTCTCGCGCCCAATCAGCCTCAGCGTTCGTCTGTTTGCCAATATGACTGCTGGTCACATTCTTATGAAAGTGTTCGCCAGCTTCATTCTTCCCCTCGGCATTTTGGGCATTGCCCCGTTTGTCGTGGACGTTGCCCTTGTGGGCTTTGAACTCTTGGTCGCATTTTTGCAGGCATATGTCTTCACAGTGTTGACTTGCCTCTATCTAAACGATGCGATTCACCTGCACTAAGGCAGGTATTGTAAGCTTTATTATTAACTTCTACTCAGTTGAAAAACTAAAGGAATTGAACCATGGAACTTGATGCCGCAAAAATGATTGGTGCTGGTTTG
>NVTL01000053.1 GCA_002401565.1 Rhodospirillaceae bacterium | reverse complement strand
CTGCCAAAACAACACCCTCCACGCGAACGCCAATCGGCGGTCGCATGCCCGGCGACCCCACCAAAGAAGAGCTGATCAAAAACATCATCCGCGTGGATCAAGCCGGCGAATACGGAGCCGTCCGCATTTACGCCGGACAATTGGCGGTGTTGGGCAAGGGTCCCAAGGGCGATATGATCCGCCACATGAAAGAACAAGAAGACGTCCACCTAGCCACCTTCACCAAAATGGCTTCTGAACGCCGCGTGCGCCCAACCATCATGACGCCGTTCTGGCACGTCGCCGGATTTGCCTTGGGCGCCGGAACCGCCCTGCTGGGCGAAAAAGCCGCCATGGCCTGCACCGTCGCCGTCGAAGAAACCATCGACGAACATTACCAAGCCCAAATCAAAAAACTAGGCGACGACGAAGCCGAGTTGCGCGACACCTGCATAAAATTCCGTGAAGAAGAATTAGAACACCGAGAAATCGGCCTCAAAAACGGAGCCGAACAAGCCCTAGGCTATCCCCTGCTCAGCAAAGCCATCAAGTTCGGAACGTCCATGGCAATTCGGTTGTCTGAGAAGATTTAGGGCTACAGCTACCCCTCCACACGCACACACACACCGTCATAGCCGGGCTGGCCCCGGCTATTCACGACTTGTCGCAAGCCGTGCATAAGCGATAACACCACGTAAAAAATAAAGTGTTACTCACGGAAGTATATATCGCATAAGATGCTTTCTTGTCTCTCGTGATAAGGATAAACCCATGCAGTGCCAATATGTGTCTAAAAATGGAGAGAATTGTTCGGTAGAAAAATTCTCTCATGATTCACTTGAGGCTAAGGGCTATTGTTGCTTCCATTTACCGCTGGATGTTGCCAGCTCGGGCGGAAGAACTAAAGCTGAATGGCATTTAAGTGAGTTAGAACAATTTCAAGTGACGCTAGATGCACTCACAATGATTAGTTTCCTAGATATGCTCCCGAAAGGCGATTCTCTAGGCCCACTCACGATACCCAACCAAAACATCGATTTATCGGGTGCTATTTTTCCAAAAAATGTAAAGATAACCTCGACAACTCAAGCATTCAATCTAGACAACTCCTTTTTTGAAGGGACGGCTACATTAAATGTAAAAAACCCACAGGCTGTCATTTCCATATGCTTTGCTACATTTATGGGTGATACCCTCGTAATGACAACAAGTATTAAATCCATTAATTTTTCCAATTCAAATTTCAAAAAAAAATTGAACATAAATGGCCTTTCTTGCGATACGTTTGTGGCAAAAGACTGCCTGTTTGGAGCGTTCTCTTTTTCTAGCAATTGCAAAATCAAAGAATTATTAGACTTAAGTGGTGTTACTTTTCCCGATCAATCAACGTTTTCCAACGTCGAAGTCCTAGGAAAAACCATTTTTGATGGTGTTACGCTACCTGATAAAATGACAATTTCAGCCTGTAATTTTGGAGACACAGGATCCTTTGAAGGCCTTAAAACAGGCGATGATGTAAAATTTAAAAATTGTCATTTTGGAAAAAAAACCTCATTTCTGAAAAAAAGAAACAGGCTTACTGAATTTGGAAAAAGGAATGTATTTTCAAATTCTACATTTGGTTATAAATCGGATATGTCAGACTGTAAATTTGGCATTGGGTGCTCATTTGAAAAAGGCACCATCATAACAAACACCAATTTCTCAAAAGCACATTTTGGTTCCCAAACAAGATTTAACGGCGTCACAATTCACAATGCTTCCTTTAACGATTGCACATTTGAGAACATGGCAACATTTGAAACCTGCACGTTCAATCATCAAACAAATTTTTCTGGTGTTAAATTCATAAAAACGACTGAGGGTCATGGACCTCTTTCATTTCTGGGTTCAATGTTTAACGGAACCACAGATTTTACAGGGTGTACGTTTTCAGGGCCTATTGCCTTTAAGCATGGTGAATTTAATGAAATCGATTTTACAGGCACGGTATTTTCCGCCAAGGCCGATTTTCAAAACCGCGCCTTTAAAGGCAAAACGAAGTTCGATGACTGTCATTTTGCAGTCGCCCCTGAATTTCATAACGCAACTTTGCATGAAGATACGAGCTTCATTAATACAAACTTTGATGATACCAGCAACTCAAGTGCGGCGGCATCGTATCGAACGTTACGGCGGAAAATGGAAGAGCACCGATCTAAACAGAACCAATCAAAATTTTATGCGTTAGAATTACGCTCTGTCCGCATGTCGGGTGCTCTTCAAGGAACCGCAAAATTTCTTTCGTTTTTATATGATATGTTCTGTGGCTATGGCCTCCGTATGGGGCGACCTATCGCGTGGTTATTTGGAATAAATTTTGCGTTCACATGCCTATATTTCACCATAGGCTTAAACTACAAACAAAATCACTTTTTCCCAAATTTCAAATTCACCATGGAACAGCTCGTGCGACCATTTTATGTATGGATGGGAACATACAAACCACCTTCAGGACTAAACAATATTTGGGATGACGTTGATATATTTTTTCAAGTTCTGGCATCGTTTCAATCCTTAATTAGCCTTGGCCTGCTTACATTATTGATACTATCTATACGCCGGCAATTTAAAATGGATTAAAGTCACAGATACCCGGATCAAGTCCGAGCATGACGAGGTTTCTTTTTAAAGGTTTGAATGAGGATAAGTTGGGGAGCTTGTCTAAGTGTGGTACATTCTGATCGTCGAGGGATGGTTCACCACGTTGTTCAAGGGTGTTAAAATGCATTTTTTCTATAAAGCTTTTGTTGTGCTTCTTTTGCTTGCGGCGCCTCTTCGGTTTTCTGTCGCAGCATCGAAGGAACCTGTGGTTATGCAGGCGTTGATGCTTTCTGCAGAACATCGCACGACCTTTTCGAAAATCGTTCAGCGGTTCAATGCGGCACATGACGATATAGACTTAAGTTACGAACTCTCTTTAAATGAAGATTACCACACCAAACGGGACGCGTGCTTAACGGATCAAGATTGCCCCGTGGATATATTTTTAGGCTTTGCGGGATATGGATTTGAACAACGGGTTTCACAAGGTCAAATTGAACCAATAGTAGACCTGTGGAAACAACAAAAGTTTGATGATTATTTTTTACATTTAAAAACATCGGTAACGGTACAAAACAAACAATATGCAACCCCCCTTTCTTATTATCCTTGGGGMTTTTTTTATAAAAAATCATTRTTYAAAAAATTCAAYTTAACGCCRCCWSAAACATGGCAAGAWTTTTTAAAAATYTGYGARGTTTTTAAAGAMGCAAAYATTGCRCCCATGGTCATGGCRACMAARACRCCTTTCCCTGCGGCAAGCTGGTTTTCCTATCTTAATCTTCGTTTGCATGGCTTAAAATTCCATACACAACTGACGGCCGGAAACATTCCGTTTACAGATAAAAGAGTCAGAACAACGCTACAACATTTAAAAGATCTGATTAAAAAAGGGTATTTTCTCAAAGGTCATGAAAACTTATCTTTTTTAAAAGCATTGCCTTATCTCTATCGCAATAAGGGGGGCATGTATCTGATCGGGAGTTTTGTACTGAGCAAAGTTCCGAAAAACCAAAAAGCTGACCTTGGATTTTTCAAATTTCCTCAAATGGACTCTTCGCTTCCCTTTTATGAGGAAGCTCCCCTTGATATCCTCTTTATTCCAAGCCAATCAAAACATAAATCTGCGGCTAAAAAAGTGCTTTCGTTTTTTGCTCAACCCGACATCTTAGATTTGTTCAATCGGGTTTCCGGATCATTATCGCCCAATGCCAAGTCGCAAGAAGTCGACGACAAGCTGCTTTTAGCCGCTTCGCAGCATTTAAAATCAAGCGCTGGTTTTTCTTACTTTTTCAACCGAAACAGCCCCCCCGAAACCGGACGCGCCGGAACCAAACTTTTGGGGAAGTTTTTTTCCGATCCTGATGATATTGATTATTACATCAAAGAATTTGAAAAACTCAGAGCCACCATTAAAAGATAGACAGCTTATGGCTCTAACTTCGCCGCCCCTTAACCAACCCAGACACCACGCCCCGAAACGTCCGGACTTCTTGTTCGGTCATGCGGGCTCGGTTGAATATATTTCGCAAGTTTCTGACCATGTTGGGGCGTTTTCCGGCGTAGCCTAAAAACCCGCAATCGTCTAATTCTTTTTCCAAGTGTTCAAACAAGCCCAGCACTTCGGCTTTGGTGGCGCGCCGCGTGTCTATGCGGACTTCTTCGACGGTTGCCGGGCGGTCGACGGTGCCTTGGTACCATTCATAACCCAACAGCAAGACCGCCTGCGCCAGATTTAGGGAACTGAACGCTGGGTTCATCGGCACGTTCAAGATACTGTCGGCCAGCGCCACGTCGTCGTTGTGCAGACCAACGGATTCACGGCCAAACAGCACGCCGCATTTGGTGCCTTGGTTAATCATCACATGCATTTCCTGAGCGGCTCCGCGTGGGGTGACCACGTCTTTGGTCATGTCGCGGGCACGCGCCGTAGTGGCATAGATATGAGTTAGATCGGCGATGGCTTCGGATGTGGTGTCGAATATTTTTGCATTCTCTAAAACAACGATTGCTCCCGACGCCGTTTTTATGGCGCGCGGATTGGGCCAGACATCACGGGGGGCCACGATACGCAAATCGGTCAGGGCATTGTTCAACATGGCACGCGCCACCATGCCGATGTTTTCCCCCATTTGCGGTTCAACCAAGATGATTGCCGGGCAATCGATCACCGCGTCGGTGGCTTTTGATTTTGCGGGGCGGCGAAATTTTGTGGACGTTCTGTTTTCAGACATAAGCAAACTCTTTTAAGTGGACGCGTCAGATTTTGCGACGCCATCTCGTAATAATTTAAAGACGATAGAATCGCGCAACGCATTATACGAAGCATCGATCACGTTGGCCGATACGCCCAATGTGGACCAATGCGCACCCGAACCATCGGTGCTTTCGATGATGACGCGGGTGATGGCCGCGGTGGCTTCGCCGGGGGTCAGAATACGCACCTTATAATCGATCAGGCGCAGGTCAGACAAGCTGGGATACAACGGCAACAACACTTTACGCAAAGCCGCGTCTAATGCATTCACCGGGCCATTGCCTTCGGCSACSGCCATTTCGRTYCCGTYTTGCAAAGCMAGCTTGACGGTGGCTTCGGTCAGRYTSAYYACSGTATCGTCATCAAYCCASCGSCGTTCATTCAACACSCGAAAYGTGGTACAGCGGAAATATTCGGGAACRTCSCCCAAYGTGCGCCGCGCCAACAGCTCGAAACTGGCTTCGGCCCCRTCATAGGCATAACCSTTCATTTCTTTGGTTTTGACGGTTTCCAACAGTTCGCCCAAGCGCGGATCATTGGCATCAACGTCTAAACCAATTTCGCGAAACCGCGCCAAAAGGTTCGACCGACCGGCCTGATCAGAGACCAAAATTACACGGCGATTGCCGACAGTTTCGGGCGGCACGTGTTCGTAACTGCGCGGATCTTTTTCGACCGCCGACACATGCAATCCACCTTTGTGCGCGAACGCAGAATCGCCCACATACGGGCGGTGATGATTGGGCGCACGGTTCAGACGTTCATCCAATTGGATCGAGATTTGGCGCAAGGTGGTGAGGCCTTCGGTGCTGACCCCAGTTTCAAATCCCATTTTCAACATGAGCGTGGGAATGATGCTGACCAAATTGGCATTGCCGCATCGTTCGCCCAATCCATTAATGGTGCCTTGAACCATACGCGCCCCCGCCCGCACAGCCGCCAAAGAATTCGCCACCGCATTTTCTGTATCGTTGTGACAATGAATGCCGATTTTATCTCCGGGAATTTCGGCGACGACTTTACCCACGATGTCTTCGATTTCAAACGGTAAAGTACCGCCGTTGGTATCGCACAACACCACCCAACGGGCTCCGCCATCCAGGGCCGCCATTAAGCACGCCATGGCAAAATCTGGCTCGGCTTTGTAACCATCAAAAAAATGTTCCGCGTCAAACAACACTTCATCCATTTTTGACGCCGCATAGGCAACGCTGTCCTTAATCATGGCAAGGTTTTCGTCGCGTTCAATGCCCAACGCAACATCCACGTGATAACCCGATGCCTTGCCCACCATGCACAAAACATTTGCCGCCGTGCCCATCACCGCGTTCAGGCCCGGATCGTTGCTGGCGCTGCGCCCAGCCCGACGGGTCATGCCAAAGGCGGCGATACGCGCGGTCTTTAAATTGGGCAGGTTGTCAAAAAAGGTGTTGTCGGTGGGGTTTGCACCGGGCCAACCGCCTTCGATATAATCCACACCCAATTGGTCTAATTCTTGGGCAATGGCTTGTTTATCCAGAGGTCCAAAATCAACGCCAGACGTCTGTGCACCGTCTCGCAAGGTAGTGTCATAGATATAAACGCGGTCTAACCCCATGATTAGTTCTCTCATTTTTACTAACATTTCGCGAACGTGTGGACTGTGTGAGCCCAAATCGCTTGTAAAATACAAGGTTTTCCGGCTATTTCAATGTTTTAGGCAGGCTTTCCTTGGCGTACATCCCATAAGCGTATATTCTGAATTAAATTAGGGGATCATTATAGTCTTTATGATTAAATCACAGATCATACATTTTCAGCCAAGAAATAAGAGACCTCAGGTTTTGAGGAAATATTTATGAGTGACGACTTTGAGTTTGACCACGATGAAGCCTACCTGGAATTTCGTGAACGTGCCACAGGCACGAACGTTAATGAGCAAACTCTGCTGGCCACCGATTACCTAAATCATTTCAATGAATTGGTCATGACCATGGAAATGCTGGCCGATATGCCAGAACTTTTTGAAGAAGTTCAAGGTTGGGCACCAAAGCATTACAAAGACCATTTTCGCGACAGCACAATTGCCGACAAAGAACTGGCTGTCGACGCCTATGATCACGTGCCACCCAAATTCAAAGAACCGTTTGAACAAAATATCGAAAAAATTAATCACTTGGTCGAAATTTCCGTTGGGCGTCTGGAAAAAGACATCCAAACCGGGGATATGGAATTGGTGCGCATCAACGCCAGCACAATTTCCCAATTGATCCAGCGCTTGCTGGATATGTGCAGCGCCAACATCCACGGTTCGGCGACTACGATGGATCAATCTGAAATTGATCATTTAATTGGATAATTTAGGCCCGGTTTAAGCTGAGGGTTTTCTCAGTTTTTGTACGGGAAACTGGGTGACGTTGCCGCCTGCCAATTTCACAAATTCTTCGAACGATACCGGACGGCTGTACAAATACCCCTGCCCGATGTCGCAGCCAAGTCCGTGCAAGAATGTGCCTTGGCGTTCGTTTTCGATGCCTTCCGCGATGACTTTCAAACCTAAGTTCCGGGCCATGTTGACGATCGCCTTGGCCATGGTGACGGCGTCTTGGCTATCGGGAAGTTCGGTCACAAAAGATCGATCCACTTTTAATGAATCCAACGGGAATTTGGTTAAATAACTGAGCGATGAATAACCGGTACCAAAATCATCGATGCTCAAAGACGCACCAAGGCCCTTCAAACGTTTCAAAATCCGCACCGTTTCTTCGGCATTTTCCACCAACATACTTTCGGTGAGTTCCAGATCCAGATTTTTGGATGGTAAATGATTTTGCGTCATCAATTCATCAATACGTTCGACCAAATTTCCTTGTTGGAATTGGCGCGCCGATAAATTGATGGAAACGCTGACATCAGACAGGCCTTTGTCCATCCATTCAGACGCCTGACGCATGGCCGTTTCCAAAATCCAGTCACCCAACGGCACAATCAATCCGGTTTCTTCGGCGACGGGGATAAATTCAACAGGGGAAACAGGGCCCAGTTCCGGGTTGGTCCAACGGGCCAAAGCTTCGGCACCCATGATTTTCCCAGTGCCTAAATCGACCTTCGCTTGGTACACCAAATAGAATTCGTTGTTTTCCAAGGCGTGGCGCAAACCATGTTCCAAAGACATGCGGCGGACCACATCGGCGCTCAGCGTTGAAGAATAAAACTGGTAATTATTGCGGCCCTGTTTTTTCGCATGATGTGCCGCCGTATAGACGTTTTTCAAAACATCCTCGGCATTTTCGCAACTGTCCGGGTACACAACAATACCAATGGATCCCGACGTATAAAGTTCATGTCCGTCAACATGAAAAGGTTTGCTGAGCTGTTGCAACATCAGATTTGCAACATTTTGCACTTCGGTATCGCCCTTAACGGATTCCAAAATGACCGTGTATTCATCGCCTGTCAGGCGTGCCACCATGTCTTGGTTGCGTACACAAGATTCCAACCGTTTGCCAACCAATTGCAAAACAATGTCGCCGATGGTGTGGCCCATGGCATCGTTGATGTGTTTGAAATTATCCAAATCAATGAACAATACGGCCATTTGTTCGCCGCTATCGTCAACCTTGGCGGCGACTTCCATCAGGCGTTCGGTAAAGGTATAGCGATTGGGCAGGCTGGTTAACGGATCGTGAGTGGCCAAAAATTTGAGTTTATCTTCGGCTAATTTCCGTTCGGTGATGTCGCGCATCACCGCAATATAGTGCGTGCGGTCACGCAATGTAAAATCGCTGAGACTGACTTCCAAGGGGAACTTATCGCCATTTTTGCGCAAGCCCACTAAATCCCGAATGGCATTTTTATGATCGTCCGAAGACTGCAATACTTTCAAGACCGAAGCAGCATTTTTTTGCCGACGTCCGCGCGCATCGGGAATTAACGCCCCGATATTTGCTCCGGTCATTTGTCCCGCTGAAAATCCAAAAATCTTTTCCGCCGCAGGATTCGCCGTTTCGATCACGCCCATTTCATTAATGGTGACCAAACCATCAACGGTGGTTTCCATGATCGATTGCAAGAATTCTTCCCGTTCGGTCAGTTCTTTGATGCTTTTATTTTTGTCCGTAACATCACGAGCAACCAACATGATTTGTTGAAAATCATTATCGTCGTTTTTATCCTCGTAAAGAACGGCGGCCAGTTCGACTTCGACTTCGCGGCCATCTCTGGACACCATTTTAATCGGCGTGCGCCGTTTTTCATTACGTAACTTGGCAAAACCATCATCTGCCAACATAGAAAATTCGGGAAACATAAATTCGCTAAAGGCATGACCTTCGGCGCGTTCCGTTTCTGTTGACAGCAACGCACAGCCCGCGGGATTCAATTGCAAAATTTCGCCATTGTCTTTGCAAATGGCGATCAGATCTGGGGCTAAATCGATGAGGCTGTCATGGTGCTCGCTGCCACTGGCCATGGCTTCAAAACGCTTGCTTTCCAACAGTTCATTCAAAAGTTCGAGGATGTTTTTTCCCGAACGACAGATGTCTGCGGCATATTCACGATATTGAGGCTGCGACATGGGGCCAAAGATTTCGGCACTCATCATATCGGCAAAGCCAATAATGTTATTTAACGGTGTGCGGATTTCGTGACTAAGGGTGCGCAACACACTGTGTTCGCTTTGCAATTGGGTCACTTCAGATTTACCTGAACCCCCTGTACTCAAACCCTTTTCAGCAGATTTTTTAGGCCCTGCCGTTTTCTTATTTGTCATAGGCCAAATCGTAACACAGAAAAATTGCGGAGCACACGGAAAATTAGTCTTTTCGAGTTACGCTCAATTAGGATCAAACAATGTCATTTAGAGTTGCCGCTTAAGACCGTCGCCAGGTTGTGCCTTGGGCCCCATCTTCTAAAATAATGCCTTGATTTTGAAGTTCATCGCGCAGGCTATCGGACAGAGCAAAGTCTTTATCCACGCGGGCTTGTTTACGTTTTTCAATCAAATCATCGATGTCTGTATCGCTGAGCCCGCCATCATCGCCAGAGGCTTTTCCCTTGAACCAATCTTCGGGATCGTGTTGCAAAATACCCAGAAGTTTTCCGCTTGCCAAAAGCTGATCACGGGCCCCGCCGCCTTGGGCAAGTTCAAACATATACGTCATCGCCAAAGGCGTATTCAGATCATCTTTCAAAGCCTCCATAACCTTGTTTGAAGGCGCCGACGATTGTGCGGGCGTCTCCTTCAAAGCCCGGTATAATTTATCCAAATCCATCTTGGCATTTTGAAGGCCGCCCTTGGTGAAATCCAACGGTTTTCGATAGTGGGTTTTCAGCAGGGCCAAGCGAATGGCTTCCCCCGGAAATTCATCCAACAAATCATGTACGGTGTAAAAGTTGCCCAAGGACTTAGACATTTTTTCGCCTTCGACCATCACATATCCGTTGTGAAGCCAATAATTTACAAAGGTCTCGCCGCCGTGTGCACAGGTCGATTGAGCCACTTCGTTTTCGTGGTGCGGAAAGATTAAGTCCTGTCCGCCGCCGTGAATATCAAAAGTACGCCCCAGATGTTTTTCGCTCATGGCTGAACATTCAATGTGCCAACCGGGACGCCCCCGTCCCCATGGGCTATCCCAACCGGGCTGATCTTCGGCGCTGGGTTTCCACAACACAAAATCGGCGGGGTCTTGTTTATACGGAGCGATTTCCACGCGCGCACCCGCAATCATTTCGTCGCGATTGCGCCCAGACAAATGACCATAGTCGTCGTAACTGGAAACGTTAAACAACACATGGTCTTCGGCCACATAAGCATGACCGGATTTAATCAAGTCGGCGATCATCGTGACCATGCCGGCGATGTGTTCCGTGGCGCGGGGTTGAATGTCAGGAACCATCGCCCCCAACGATCCCATGTCGTCCAAAAACGCCAGTTCGGTGCGCTGGGTCAGATCGCCAATTTTTTCGCCACTTTCGGCCGCACGCGCGATGATTTTATCGTCCACGTCGGTAATGTTGCGGGCATAGATAACATGATCAACACCATAAGTTTCGCGCAAGAGCCGATACAAAATATCAAAAGCCACCACCGGGCGAGCATTGCCGATGTGGGCAAAATCGTAAACCGTTGGGCCGCACACATACATACGCACGCGCTCAGGATCAATCGGCACAAAGTCTTCTTTGATGCGTTTTAAGGTGTTGAACAGCTGGATCGGCACGGCGTTATCCTCGCGTTCCTTTTAGACGAGCCTTGGCACGGTCCGGACCAATCAACGGCAAAAAGGCCTTTAATTCCGGACCATGTTCTTGGCCCGTCAACGCTTTGCGCAACGGCATAAACAAGCCTTTGCCCTTACGTCCCGAAGCTTCCTTAACCGATTTGGTCAAAGCTCCCCAAGTATTTTCGTCCCATGGGGTTGCCGGCAACGCGTCTGCGGCGTCGGCCAAAAAGGCGGCGTCGTCGGCGTCAATCACCGGGTCAGTATCGCTGTTGGCAATGGCATTCCATGTGCTGACATCGCCCAAACTTTCAATGTTTGTGCGCACCGCCAGCCATAAGTCTTCGGTCACGTCGTCGCCCAATTGATCTTTAACTTCCGCAAAATCCATGGCATGCAAAAGTTGAGCATTCAGGCGGCTCAGCTGAGCCGGATCAAATTTAGGGGTAGCGCGCGAAAAGTTGTCAAAGTCAAAAATATCGACCAAATCTTGCAAGCTGGCTTCGACCTTAATGTCGTCAGATGTGCCCAGGTGCGCCAGATAGGAAGCCAGCGCCAAAGGTTCGATGCCGTCTGCGCGCAAATCTTGCAACGCCAACGATCCCAAACGTTTTGACAATCCGCCACCGCTTAAATCGGTCAGCAAAGGCAAGTGGGCAAAGGTCGGAACCGGCTTGTCTAGGGCTTCGAACATTTGCACCTGCAGAGCCGTATTGGCCACGTGATCTTCGCCGCGCACAACGTGGGTGATGCCCATGTCGGCGTCGTCAATGGCGCTGGGCAACATGTACAGCCATGAACCATCTTCGCGGCGAATGACCGGGTCTGATAAATTTGCCGTATCAAAATGAACCGGGCCACGCACCAAGTCGGTAAAATCGATTGAACCATCCGCCAACTTAAAACGCCAATGCGCCACGCGGCCTTCGTCCATATATTTTTGTAATTTTTCAGCATCAGGTGGGCTGTAAACCGGGGCCTTGCCTTGGGACCGCAAAATTTTGCGTTGGCGGTCCAAATCTTGGGGCGTTTCATAACATTCATAAACCCGGCCTGCGGCTTTAAGAATGTCAAACGCCACATCATAAGCGGCCAAACGGTCAGATTGTTTTTCAACACTGTCCCATTCTAACCCTAACCACTGCATATCGGTTTTGATGGCTTCGGCGAATTCATCGGTTGAGCGTTCAGCGTCGGTATCATCCAAACGCAGAACGAATTTTCCGCCCATTTTTTTGGCGGCGAGCCAATTGATCAGCGCCAATCGGGCGTTGCCGACGTGAAGGAAACCTGTGGGACTTGGTGCAAAACGAAAAGCTGTCATTTGATTAATGCCGTAAAACCATTGGTGAGAGGATAGCGACGATCGCGCCCAAAAGCACGGGAAGTAATTTTGACACCCGGAGGGGCCTGTCGGCGTTTGTACTCTGCCCGGTCCAACATACGCCAGACCTTTTGTACAGTATCTAAAGAATGGCCACGTGCCGAAATTTCATGAACCGATAATTCTTCTTCGATCAGACCATACAAGATGTCGTCCAATTTGTCATAGGGCGGCAAGGTGTCTTGATCTGTTTGATCGGGTTTAAGCTCAGCTGACGGGGGTTTGGTGATGATGCGTTTGGGAACAACCTCACCCTCTGGACCCATTAAGTCTTTGCAATAGTGAGCATTACGCCAACGACACAGGGCAAAAACGCGGGTTTTATAAACGTCTTTTAAAACGTTAAAACCGCCACACATATCGCCATACAGGGTCGAATAGCCCACCGACATTTCAGATTTATTGCCCGTAGAAACCACCATGTTGCCAAATTTATTGGACAAGGCCATTAAGATAATACCACGTGACCGAGCTTGGATGTTTTCTTCGGTGGTGTCGGGGGATTGACCCGCAAACATATCCTTTAGGGTTTCATCAAAGGCCCCCATCAAGGGCTCAATCGAAATATTATCAAGCTTCACCCCCAGCTCTTTACACGCCAAGGCGGCGTCTTCCAGACTGTGTTTTGACGTATACGGCGACGGCATCATCACGCAATGCACACGATCTGCGCCCAATGCATCAACGGCCACGGCGGCGGTCAGCGCGCTGTCTACGCCCCCCGACATGCCGATCAAAACACCGGGGAATTTGTTTTTGTTCACATAATCACGAAGCACCAAAACCAAGGCCTTATAGATGGTTTCATCCTCGGTCAGTTCAGGGGCCATAGGTCCTGAATTGGGCACCAAGGTGTCGTTTTCCAGATCGAACCCCAGCACCATAAGATTGCTTTCAAAGGCGGGTTGTTCAGCACAAACCTCGCCGTCAGCATTCAAAACAAAAGACGCTCCGTCAAACACCAATTCGTCCTGACCGCCCACTTGGTTCACATAAACCAAGGCCAAGCCGCTTTCGCTGACGCGTTTGCGGGCGTATTCAATACGGGTTCCGGTTTTGTCCATTTCATAGGGCGAACCGTTCAAGACCAACAAAATGTCGGCGCCGTCTTCCATTACGTATTTGGTGACTTCGGGCAGCCACATGTCTTCGCACGTCATGATGCCCAATTTTAGGCCCCGGTAACGCACGGCCCCCGGACGCGGCCCTGCAACAAACAATCGTTTTTCATCAAAGACACTATAATTTGGTAAATCGTGTTTAGGGATAACAGCCGAAATGCGTCCGCCATCTAACAATAACGCCGCGTTATACAGCTTGCCATTTTCCACCCACGGCGCGCTCAGCAATATGCCCGGCCCACCGTCATTGGTTTCGAGCGCAAGCTGTTCGACCGTTATGCGGATCGCCTCTTGGAAGCTTCCCTTAAGCACCAAATCTTCCGGAGGATAGCCCGAAATAATCAGTTCCCCGGTCATGACCAGGTCGGCGCCTTGCTTGGCGGCATCCGCGCGCGCGGCCCGCACCAAATCAGCATTGGCGACAACGTCCCCAACACACGGGTTTAATTGGGCAAGAGCAATGGTTAAACGGTCTGTCATTACAGGTTTATAGCCTTTATGGAATATTTTGGGTGAAAAAAAGGGAGGGTAAGCCCCGCTTTTCCTGCTGTCAACGCGACAAGGTTAGTTTCGTATGGATTTACACAGCTCTAGGCGCTAGTTTAGACGAAATTGGATTTTTTGGCGGTAGAACACATGACAAAAAAACGAACAGCCCGTGATATTGAAACAGAACGCACCCATGCGCGCTCGCTGGAAATGGCCGAAGCCATTGTGTCTGCGTTTTCAGGGCTTTTAAAAGAACAAATCGGTGTCCACGGCGGCTTTGTCGGCCTACGCCACCTGCCTGAAGTCGAAAAAGTGTTTCAATCTAAGACCGGAGAATTGGCGAGCGTTTTCGAAAAAGCGTTTAACGAGTCAAAACGCGAACATGAAGATTTAAAATGGCACGCGATTAAGCGCCCGGTTTTTGACCGTTTAATGGTTCGCCATTTCGAAAGCTTGTTTTTCCGTCCGGGCCCAAATGGTGCGCCCTCAGGCGTCATTTCTCGGCGTGTGCTTCCCGGATTTTTCTTGGCCCTGAACATGATGTTGGGCCCGGTTGTTATGAAAGATTACCAAGATCGTTGCGACGAAGCCTTGGAACGCGTCACCGGCGGTGCTTACCCCATCGATTGGGAAGCGGTCGAACATGATGAAGATGTGAATGCCGTCGTGTTGGATGCTCAATTCACCATCGCGCACTTTTTTGACGACCCTTATCAGCGCGCCGCATGGTTCATCAACATCATCAATTCAAATCTTGAACCCGCAAAACAAGGCGCCAGCGATGCCGAGTGGTTAATCGATCAACGCGCCTTATTTAAATTGATCAGTCATTTATTGAATGACCTGAAACGCGCCGTTGCAGATGATGTGGCGTGGACGCACTTAGCCCTTCGTCATAACGATGCGGACCGCGACGTGTTGAAGGCTATTTTACAAAAACTGTAAAAGTTAGGCGTTAAATGTTCCCGCGCTGCCGATCTTCTTTAAGCTTTTCAGCCAACAAAAACGCCAATTCCAAAGCCTGTGTCGCGTTCAGGCGCGGGTCACAATGGGTGTGATAACGAGCCGACAGATCGGTTTCTTTGATCTTTTGACCACCACCCACGCATTCCGTCACGTCCTTGCCCGTCATTTCAAAGTGAACGCCGCCCGCGTGGGTGCCTTCGCCTTTGTGAACTTGGAAAAACGCCAGAACTTCCGCCAAAATTTGGTCAAAGTGACGGGTTTTATAGCCCGTATCGCTTTTCACCGTATTGGCATGCATGGGATCACACGACCACACCACGTTGCGGCCTTCGCTTTGTACGCGGCGAATAAGGCCCGGCAATTTGTCTTTTACGCCTTCGGGGCCCATGCGCACGATCAAGGTCAAACGTCCGGCTTCGTTATCGGGGCTTAACGCGTCGATCAATTCGATCAATTCATCGGCTTGCATGGTTGGCCCAAGTTTGCAGCCCACCGGATTGCCGACGCCTTTTAGAAATTCAATATGCGCGCCATCCAATTGACGGGTGCGATCGCCAATCCACAACATGTGTGCAGACGTATCGTACCAACCACCACGCACGGAATCGATACGGGTCATGGATTCTTCGTAATTCAGCAACAAGGCTTCGTGCGAGGTGAAAAACGAGGTTTCGCGCATGGCTTTGACGTTGCTGGACGTCAGGCCACAGGCTCCCATGAAATCTAAAGCTTCTTGCAAACGGGATGCCATATCGCGGTAGCGTTCCCCCAATGGATTGTCTTTGACAAAGTCCAAATTCCACCGTTGAACCTTATGCAAATCGGCAAAGCCGCCCTGAGCAAAAGCCCTGAGCAAATTCAATGTGGATGCAGACTGGTTATAAACCTGCATCAAACGTTCAGGATCGGGAATGCGTTGTTCAGGCGTGAACGCCATGCCGTTGACCATATCGCCCCGGTAAGCGGGCAAGGTCACGCCATCGATGGTTTCGTCATTGGACGAACGCGGTTTGGCAAATTGCCCCGCCATACGGCCAACTTTAACCACGGGCAAAGACGCACCAAAGGTCAAAACCACCGCCATTTGTAACAATACACGAAACGTATCGCGGATGTTGTCGGGGTGAAATTCCTGGAAGCTTTCGGCGCAATCGCCGCCTTGCAACAAAAACGCTTTACCGGCGGCAACTTCGGCCAATTTGGCTTTTAAGCTGCGGGCTTCCCCGGCAAAAACCAACGGCGGGACCACGCCCAGGCGGTCTTCAACGTCTTTTAAAGCCGCTAAATCCGGGTACTCCGGCATTTGCAGGGCTTTTTTGTTTCTCCAGCTGTTCGGCGTCCAGTTTGCGGACTTTGCGGACTTTGCGGACATGGGGCATCTTCCTCAATCAAGTTAAGTATTCGCTATAGACCGCTTTGGATTCTTTTTCCAGACCTAAAGTGGCTTCTAATTATCTTCGCCATGATCGGGAAGTTTATCGCGCATAGTGACAAATTCTTCGGACGCCGTTGGATGGATGCCAACCGTTGCATCAAACTGAGCTTTTGTTGCCCCGCATTTCATCGCCACGGCAAAGCCCTGAACGATTTCCGGAGCATCGTCGCCCACCATATGCAGACCCACAACGCGTTGATCCGCGCGGTTCACAATCAGTTTCATCATGGACCGTGTATCACGCCCCGTCAGTGTATGTTTCATGGGTTTAAAACGCGAAAGATAGATATCTACGTCGCCGCGTGCACGGGCTTCGTCTTCCATCAATCCAACGGTACCAACGGGGGGCTGGCTGAATACGGCCGCCGGAATGTTGTCATAATCCATGGCTGTTGGCTTGTTTTCAAAATGAGACGCCACAAAAGCCATGCCTTCGTTGATCGCAACGGGCGTCAATTGAACGCGGGAAATCACGTCGCCCAGCGCAAAAATAGTTGGGCACGAGGTTTGAAAATATTCGTCAACTTCAACCGCACCATGTTTGCTCAGCTTTACGCCTGCGGCTTGCAAACCCAAACCATCGGTATTGGGGCGGCGTCCGGTGGCGTAAAAGACTTGGTCACAGGTCAGAATTTCTTCCCGGTCCAAATCCAAAGTATAGCCGTCTTCCGTTTGCTCGATAGATTTAACGGTGCATTCGCGGCGAATTTTAATGCCGGATTTTTCCATTTCAGAGGCCAAGATGCTCCGGATGTCTTGATCAAATCCACGCAGGATATTGCTGGCACGGATAATGATCGTGACGTCTGAGCCCATGGCATTAAAGATACCCGCAAATTCAACGGCAATATAACCGCCGCCGACAATCACGATTTTYTTGGGGAGTTCAGGCAGGTCCAAGGCTTCGTTAGACGTGATCGCGTGTTCTGCAGCCCCTTGTACAGGCGGCAAATGCGGCCAAGACCCGGTGGCGATCAGGATTTTTCCAGCGGTATAAGTTTTGCCCGCGACATCAACGCTGTTGGGTCCGGTGATCACTCCACGTCCATCCAATTGCGTGACGTTGTTTTCGCGCATGATGCGTTCGTAGATGCCTTCTAGGCGGTCCAGTTCAGCATTTTTGGTTTTGATCAACCGGGGCCAATCAAAGGATGGTTTTGTCACCCCCCAACCGAAACCTTCGGCGTCTTCAAACGCGTGGGCATAATGGGACGCGTACACCAACAATTTTTTCGGCACGCAACCGCGCATCACACAGGTTCCGCCCATGCGGCTTTCTTCGACAACCGCCACGCGAGCACCCGTTCGGGCTGCCATACGAGACGCCCGGACACCGCCGGAACCACCGCCAATGGTGATCAGATCAAAATCAAACTTGGACATCTTAAAGTCCTCCCATGCAAATATATTTCACTTCGACAAATTCGTCGATGSCRWANGSGCMGMMTWMMMKGCMGAKSMMTKWTKCNWTTAAYSMSAYSWAACGGCGCCAGTTCGGTAGACACAACGCCTTCGTTGACGCCGACGATGCCGTATTCCAAGGCTTCGGCCACCCGCCAAACACGCCCAATATCGCGGGCATAAAAATAAGCGGCCAGACCAAACGGCGTATCGTTGGCTTGTCTGGTGACTTCGGCTTCATCCGTAAAGCGGTACAATGGTGCCACCGGGCCAAACATTTCTTCGTTGGTGCACGCCATATCAGACGTAACATCGGTCAGCACCGTGGGCGTATAAAACGTGCCGCCCAATTCATGACGCATGCCGCCGGTGGCAACAGTAGCCCCCTTGTCGACCGCATCTTGAACCAAGCGTTCGACTTTTTCGATGGCGGCGGCGTTGATCAGCGGACCTTGGGTCACGCCGTCTTCAAAACCTTCGCCGACTTTTAATTTCTTCACAGCCTTAACCATTTTTTCCACGAACGCATCATAGATACCGTCCTGCACATAAATGCGGTTGGCACAGACACAGGTTTGTCCGGCGTTTCGGTATTTAGACGCCATCACACCCGCAATCGCCGCATCCAAGTCCGCATCATCAAAAACAATAAAGGGGGCGTTTCCACCCAATTCCAAGGAAACTTTTTTGACCGTGTTCGCACATTGTTGCATCAACAGTTTTCCGACCGCGGTCGAGCCCGTGAACGACAACTTCCGGACGATGGGGTTAGACGTAATTTCGCCGCCAATTTCGATGGGATTGCCCGTCACCACGTTAAACACACCCTTGGGAACACCCGCCCGTTCGGCCAGTTCGGCCAACGCCAAAGCACTGTACGGCGTATCTTCCGCAGGCTTAGCCACCACCGTGCACCCCGCTGCCATAGCTGGAGCACATTTGCGCGTGATCATCGCCAACGGAAAATTCCACGGCGTAATCGACGCCACCACGCCCACGGGTTCCTTAATGACAATAAGCCGACGGTCGGCGGAGGGGGATGGAATGGTATCGCCATACAGGCGTTTGCCTTCTTCGGCGAACCATTCAATGAACGCAGCGCCGTACACCACTTCACCTTTGGCTTCGGCCAAAGGTTTGCCTTGTTCAGCGGTCATCAGTGCCGCCAGATCGTCGCTGGCTTCCATCACAAGCGCAAACCATTTTTTCAAAATCACAGCCCGTTCTTTCGCCGATTTTGCACGCCACTCAGGCAAGGCCGCATTGGCGGCTTCGATCGCGCGCTTGGTCTCATCTGCGCCCATTTTCGGAACAACACCCAGCTTTTCAAGGTTTGCCGGGTTTAAAACATCAAAGGTTTCGCCGCTGTCGGCATCGACCCAAGTCCCATCAATATAGGCTTGTTCACGAAAAAGGGCTGTATCAGATAAATTCATAAGAGGCCTCAAAAGTTCAAATGTGGGGAGGAATTCTGAGCGCAGTATAGACACCATTTTTAAGCCTGTTAACCACTCATAACATCTTAAAAGAACATTTTTATATTGTGTTTAATTTTATTGAACAAAGCATTTGACCTTCCAGTGTATGGAATGTTTAGGATGCCCTCATGAAAAATTCAAATATGACACGTCGCAAGCTCTTGGGCGGCCTCGTTGGCGGAGCGGCTTTAACCGTTTTGCCTCTGCCCGCTCTAGCCTCTACCCGTTCTGTCCCGGAATTCACCTTAAAGGCCCAAAAGGGTTCCGCCGCCATTTTGCCCGCCGATTGGGGCAAAACCGATGTGTGGTGTTACAACGGCGAAGTCCCCGGCCCGGTGTTGCGCGCCCGCCAAGGCGACCGCGTGCGCATTCATTTTGAAAATGCTTTGGACGAACCCTCGACCATACACTGGCATGGTCTGCGCATTCCCATCGAAATGGATGGCGTACCAGACATTAGCCAAAAGCCCGTACAGCCCGGTGAAACGTTCACCTATGAATTTGATCTGCCCGATGCAGGCACCTATTGGTATCACCCCCACGTCAACACATCAGAACAAGTCGCTCGGGGCCTGAGCGGTGTGTTTATCATCGATGAAAAAAACCCGCCCAAGGTCGACCGCGAAGAATTATGGGTATTGGACGATTGGCGCCTGAACAAAGATGCGTCCATTCGCGACGATTTTGGGCGCGGTATGGATGTCAGCCACGGCGGACGGCAAGGCAACCTGATCACCGTGAACGGAAAATTACCCGATACATTTTTGGTCCGATCTGGCGAACGCATTCGTCTGCGCCTCGCCAATGTGTGCAACGCCAAAATCTTTATTTTACGGTTCGAAGGCATTGACCCTCAAGTCATCGCCATTGACGGTCACCCCGTGCAACCGCACAGTCCCAAAAATGGGCAACTGATCATTGGCCCCGGTCAACGCGTCGATGTGATTGCTGATTTTTTAGGCCAACCCGGCGACAAATTTAGCGTCATCGATGATATGTATTCCGACGAAGTCTATAAACTGATCGACGGTGTATACAGTTCAGCCGAACCCCTGCGCACCAAACCCGAAGGCCCCATCAAAGCCTTGGACGATAATCCCGTMAGCGAGATTGATCTATCCTCCCCCGTCCGTCATTCCATCACCATCGACGGCGGAGCCATGGGATCCATGCAGGGTGCTGAATTAGACGGCACCTATATGCCCATCAATGAATTGGTGCAAAACGGACGGGTTTGGGCGTTGAATGGGGTGGCGTCTCATACCACCGCAATGCCGCCAATTTTAACCGCCAAACGGGGATCAACCAACCTGATCACCGTGCGCAATGACACGGTATTTCCCCACCCCATGCACCTGCACGGCCATGCCTTTCGGATATTAAGTATGAATGGTCAAGACGAACCGTTTAAGCCGTGGGCCGATACCGTTCTGATGCCGCCGCAAAGCACCGCCCAGATCGCCTTTGTTGCCGACAACCCCGGAGACTGGCTGTTTCATTGCCATATACTTGAACACGTGGCTGGTGGTATGCTTTCGGTCATTCGGGTAACGTAATGGGGGAACCAATACGATGACCACATATAAAGCCATATTTTCAGGCCTTGCCTTGCTGGGCTTGGCCGCCTGTTCGGATAATTTCGAGTCCGCTGACGCGACCAACAACGCCGCAGTTGCCGACGGGAAAATCTTATACAATGAACATTGTGCATCGTGCCACGGGGAAGACCTAAAAGGTGAACCCAATTGGCGCGTCGCCAACGAAGACGGCACCCTGCCCGCTCCCCCACAAGACGACAGTGGCCACACCTGGCATCACCCAGATACTTTGCTGTTCAATTACACCAAAGGCGGCGGCGCGTCGATCGCGCCCGAGGGTTTCAAAAGCAACATGCCCGGTTTCAAAGACACCTTAAGCGACAGCGACATCTGGGCCACGCTCAGCTATATCAAAAGCCGCTGGAGCATCGCGTCCCAAGCTCGACAGGCGCGGATGAATAAAACGCCTTAAACATCTGAAACCTGCGTCATCACGACAAAGGAATGTTTAAGCCTACCTTCACCGTTTCCAAAGCCACCGTGGTGTGAAACTTTTGAATGTTGTTATTGTTGAAAAAAATGCGCCTCGACAAACGGTCATATTCGGCAATATCCTTGGCACTGATCACCAAGGTGAAATCGTAATCGCCCAGCACATAATAACATTGCTGAACCTCTTCGGTCTTGGCAATGTCGCGGCGAAAATCATCTATTATATCGGCCCCACCGCGCCTGAGGGCGACTTGCACAATCATCGTCACACGACCACCCACCACATCGGGGGAAATCACCGCGATTTCGGCCTGAATGGCACCGCTATGTCGCAAGCGTTTGACCCGGCGCTGGCACGCCGTGGCCGAAAGACCGACAGATTTGGCCATTTTTTCCGAAGTTATGCGAACATCGTTCTGCAGGCAATTCAGTATTGATAGGTCAAAGCTGTCTATTTCGGTTTTTTTCACTGTTTCAATCCATTAATTTGCGGTTATTCTGCATTAACAACTCAATTTCGGTGTTTTAATAACGACCGTCAACTCTATAATCCAATCTCCCCCGCGTTCATTTCAAGGAAGCCGCCATGAACTCTGCTCCCCATCAAAGTCCGCACTACCGCACAGGCATACTGTACGGGCTAGTTGCCGCCCTGATTTGGGGGACATGGCCGATTTTMKYYYAMCKYGSMNGNTCRAYGMSKCCTTKARTCTCATTAACAGTTTCCGGCATCTCCCG
>NVTL01000052.1 GCA_002401565.1 Rhodospirillaceae bacterium | reverse complement strand
CTTTGGGTGATACAAACACGTTGGGTGAAATTGGGTGAATTCCATGTTGGCCACCCGGCACCCGGCGCGCCACGCCATGGCAATGCCATCGCCGGTGCAAATGTCGGGGTTAGACGTATAAAGATATACTTTGCTGACGCCACCCGTTGCCAAAACCACAAACGGGGCGGTAAAGGCTTTTACGGATTCTGATTGAGTATCCAAAGCATACAGCCCGGTGACCCGTTTGGTGCGGCCATCGCGAAAGCGTTCGGTCCATAAATCGATGGCGTTGTGATGTTCAAATATTTCAATGTTTTTGGCTTCGCGGACGCGGTCTTCCATGGTCGTTTCAATGGCTTGTCCGGTGGAATCTGCGGCGTGAACAATGCGCCGATGGCTGTGTCCACCTTCGCGTGTCAGGTGGTACTCACGGTCCCCAGAACTGTCCTTACGAGTCGTGAATTCAACACCA
Organism: Rhodospirillaceae bacterium; assembly: GCA_002401565.1. GTDB lineage: Bacteria > Pseudomonadota > Alphaproteobacteria > Rhodospirillales > Magnetovibrionaceae > JANLGW01. The sequence continues at coordinate 23,622 of NVTL01000052.1, read as the reverse complement.
TATTCACTGAGCTTTTCAATGGCTTTGCGTCCATTTTCGACGATGAAACGCACGGCATCTTCATCACACAGGTCGGCCCCGGCAATCAAGGTATCTTGAACATGGGCTTCGATGCTGTCGTGTTCGTCCAACACGGCGGCAATGCCACCTTGGGCGTAATAGGTGTTGGATTCATGTAAGTCGCCCTTGGTGAGCAGGCCGACGCGCGCGGTGGCAGACAGCTCTAAGGCCAAGTTTAGGCCTGCGGCACCACTGCCGACAATTAGAACGTCAAAGGTATACGTGTTTTCAGACAAACGTCATTCCCCTTAATACGGTTCTGAGCCTTATAACCGTTTCGTCTTAAGGTTTCCAGTCCAGACCGATGTCAACCGCCGGGGCCGATTGGGTAATCCGCCCGACGGAAATGGATTTGACACCCGTTTCGGCGATGGCGCGCACGGTTTTTAGGTTCACGCCGCCCGATGCTTCGGTGCGTGCTTGGTCACCGATCAGGTCCACCGCATCACGCAATTGATCCAACGTCATGTTGTCCAACAAGATCGCCTCAACGCCTTCGTTTAGGGCCAATTTGACCTGATCCAAATCATCGCATTCGACTTCAATTTTAGTGTGTCCTGCGGCTTTGGCGCGCCCGATGGCGGTGACGATGTCGCCGGCGACCGCTATATGATTGTCCTTGATCAGCACCAAATCGTCCAACCGCATGCGGTGGTTGGTGACGCCGCCCATGCGGGCTGCGTATTTGGCGAGTTCTCTGTACATCGGCACGGTTTTACGGGTGTCTAAAATATACGCTCCAGTGCCTTTGATGGCTTCGACGTATTCATGGGCCAAGGTGGCAATGCCGGACAAATGCTGCAACAAGTTCAACGCTGTACGTTCCGCCATCAAGAGATCGCGGGCGGAACCTGTAATGGTTGCCAAAACCGTTTCCGCCTCGACAAAATCACCGTCTTCGACATCGCTGATCCAGTCTAAGTCCGGGTTGACCGATTTAAAGATCAGCCCGGCCAGGCCCAACCCGGCAATACACATGGGGTGACGGGCCACCATCATGCCGGAAAAATTGACGTCTTCGGGAATGGTCGAATCCGATGTGATGTCGCCATTCTTACCAATGTCTTCGGCCATGGCGGCATAAATCAGGCTGATGACAACACTGTTGTCAACGCTGTCGGGGATATTAGGCTGCATTTTGRKCGGCCTTTGGTTTTGGGGCAAGGTCCAGCATGCGTTCCAGCGGTTTTAAGGCCGCAACGCGCATGTCTTCGGACAGTTCTAGGCGTGGGGCTTCGTTGACCAGCGCCAGATATATTTTTTCCAACGTATTCAACGCCATATACGGGCAACTGGCACAATTGCACGATCCATCCGATCCGGGCGCCGCCAAAAACGTCTTGTTGGGGGCGTCTTTTTGCATCTGGTGAATGATGTGTTGTTCGGTGGCAACGATAAACGTATCGGCGGAACTTTCCTTGATAAAATTCAAAATGCCACTGGTCGAGCCCACRTAGTCCGAAACGTCGACAATGGATTCGGGACATTCGGGATGGGCCGCGACCAGAGCCGCAGGATGGCGAGATTTTAAGCGGGTGATTTCGCGCGCCGAAAATTGTTCGTGAACAACGCAGGTGCCGGGCCACAACAACATGTCGTCGCGTCCGGTTTTGCGTTTTAAGTACGCGCCCAAATGACGGTCCGGGGCGAACAAAATCGGTTGATCCTTAGGCAGGTTATTGATGATATGTTCGGCACTGGATGAGGTCACGATGACATCGGACAAAGCCTTAACTTCGGCCGAGCAATTGATGTAGGTCAGCGAGATATGATCGGGATGGGCTTCGCGCCAGGCTTTAAAAGGTTCGGCTTGGCAGGAATCTTCCAGCGAACATCCGGCTTCGGCGTCGGGCACAACCACGATTTTTTCAGGCGACAAAATCTTGGCAACTTCGGCCATAAAGGTGACGCCGCTGAACAAGATCATGTCCGCATCGGTGGCGGCGGCTTTGCGCGACAGATCCAAAGAATCCCCCACATAATCGGCCAAGTCCTGAATTTCACCTTCTTGGTAATAATGGGCCAAGATGATGGCGTTTTTTTGGGCGCACAGGCGTTTAATCTCGGTCTCTAAGTCCAAGGTCGGGTCAATGTCTTGTAAAGTCTTTGCCGAAGCATCCGGCAAAATAACGGTGCCGTTAGGGTCAGTCATTTAATATTCCAGAGATTGTTTTGTGTCACGTTGAGCGCACAATACCCCCTAGAACATTTTGACGGAAGCGGATTTTGAAGCTGTTTTGCGTTGAAGTTTCAAATCCAAGCGCGTATCGGTGATTTGCAAGGTCACTTGAAGGTCTGAATTTCTGGTTTTGGTGCGTTGGCGGCTGGTTAAATCCAGACGAATGTCGTCTTTGATCCACCAACTGAAATGACAATCACGAATCCCATCGGTCACGCGGCGCGAACAGGTTGCCAACGAAGGCGCTCCGTATTTTAACGCCAGTCCGCCAATATAATCGTCTTCGCTGATGCCTTTAACGGTGTGGGCTTGGCGGGCTTTGTAAGCCACGTGGCGGGAATCGACTTCGCTGTACCAAACCATGAATGCCGAAGCCTTATCGGTAAACGCCAAGGTAATGTCGCCGGACCGCGTCACGCCCATGGTGGCACCCGGTTGGGTGTTGCGGATCGCACTCATGGTCGACCCCAACGTCACCTCACCTAAAGAAATCGCGGCGTTTTCGGTGGGGGCATAAATTGAAAAGAACTGGCTAAAGGAAAACTCAACATTCGGAGCTTTTTTCACCACGGCCACAGCGCCAATCGCCATAAAGGACAACATGCAAAGCACCACAAGGGTCGATTTTGTGGCCGATTTGGATTTGCGACGAGGAGCTTTTGAAGCGGGCATGATCAGTTCTCTTTGTTTGGTGTGTGTCTTGAATACCTAAACCTTACCGAGTCTTTAAACAAAGGGATGTGCGAGCGGTCACAGGGGCCGGGCTTTGACCAATCCCCGCACCGAATTGCCCAGATATACGGTGTTTGGGGGATTTAAATCGTTGAGTGTAAGCGAGGCTTCGACCGCTTGCCCGGTGGCCAAAAGCTCGCCGCGTAAGGTTCCGGGCAGAATCCCTTCCGATACGGGTGGGGTCAGCAGCTGACCATCTTTTTCGACAAAGATATTGGTGATGGACCCTTCGCACAGATTTCCGCCTGCGTTGAGAAACAGCACTTCGTCTGCAGCCTGAGCCGCACGCGCCTCATCATAAAAAGCCCGGTTGGTGGTTTTATGATAGGTGAACGGGCTGTCGGGATTGACGGTTTGATCCGATACCGTATAGGTCATTTCCGCACAAATGGGCAGCGGTTGGGTGGTCACGTCAACCTCACCATCTGCACTTAACGTTAAGCGGACTCTTAGGCCTTGATTGCCCGATACAGCCGTTTTGAGAGATTGTTTTACGGCGTTTATATCAATGGGGTAGCCAAAATAATCAGCGGTGTCTTGAAGTCTTTCCAAGTGCCTGTCCAACAAAACAAAGCCTTGATTGGAGGTCCATTTCAGGGTCTCTAAAAGCGCAAACGGGGCTTGTTCGGGATCGGTGACAAAATTGGCTTTCAGGTGGCATTCGGTCCATTCGTCTGGGGCCTTTGAATCGTACACAATTGCGCTGCCAATGCCCATTTTTCCGGTGCCGTCCGGGTCGAGCGTGAGCGTGCGAATGGCGACGTTAAACCGCATGCCGTCTTGGGCGGACGCATAACCAATGGCCCCGGTGTACACGCCACGTGGTTCTGTTTCCAGGGCCTTGATGATTTCCATTGCCTTGACCTTGGGCGCGCCGGTGACCGATCCACACGGAAACAACGCCTGAATGATCTTTGAAAACGGAGTGTCGGGGGCGAGTTGGGATTCTATGGTCGACGTCATCTGGTGCAGGGTCGGATAGGTTTCCACCGTGAACAAATCCGTGACTTTGACCGAGCCAATCTGGCTGATGCGGCTGAGATCATTGCGGAGCAAATCCACGATCATCAGGTTTTCCGCCTTTGATTTTTCATCATGACACAGCCAATGGCGGATATCTTTATCGGCGGTGGGTCGCGGGGCGCGCGGGGCCGTGCCTTTCATGGGCCGGGTGCGGGCGGTGCCATCCTTGGCCTCATAAAACAGTTCCGGCGACAGAGATAAAATGTGTTGATCTTCGGTTCTAATCATCGCGCCAAACTTGGCCCGCTGACGTCCGCGCAGCTGTGCATATAAAGCCTTGGGGCTTCCTGAATGTTGAAAGCTTTGCTGAAAGGTGTAATTGATCTGATAAACGTCACCCGCCCGGATATGGTCCTGAATGGTCTGGATATTATTTAAGTATGTGTCTTTGTTAAGCGCGGCTTTGGGGGGCGAAATGTTGTGCGGCTGGCTGGCCCAATCGTCCATCAAAGCGGTGACTTCGGCCAGAGAAAGCTTTTGGGCCGCCTTAAAGACACCGAACCAAATCAACGGCTGATCTCGGTCTTTGGGTAATAACGTCGCCAGTTTGTCTTCTAGTAGATAGCCCAGTTCATAGGCCAAATAGCCCGCCACATGAAACCCATCATCCAAGGCTTTATCAAGCTGGGCAAGGGTTTGGGCGATCTGTTGGGGGTCCGAACAGGTGATGATGCGCACCGGGTCCACATACAGCCGAGCCTCGGCCTGCATTTGGGCATCGTCAAACAAAACAAAGGGTGCGTTCTTGGTCATTATGTTCGGTTTAGCCTTCGCTTGAGCAAAAGAAAAGAGTATTAAGAGTGTATATTGAATTTTGAGGTGCAAATGACAAGCAAGCTTAGCGTATCTGAACTGAAATCGCGTATGGCAAAAATTAAATTGCTGTCGTGGGATGTGGATGGCGTGATGACCGATGGCGGTTTGTATTACACCGACGACGGCACCCAGTTTCGTAAATTTAATGTCAAAGACGGTTTGGGCCTGAAACTTGCCATGAAGGCGGGCATGCAGATGTGCATTATATCGGCCAGCAAACAAGTGTCGACCCTGACCCGCGCCGAACACCTTGGCATTCAACATGTGCGCATTGGTGCAGAAAACAAGCTTGAAGCTCTCAATGAGATTCGCGCCGAACTGGGCATAGAACTTCTTGAAATTGCCCATGTCGGTGACGATTTAACAGATGTATCGCTGATGAAACACGTTGGACTGGCGATCACCATTGCCGACGGCGTCGATGAAGCCATTCAGGCCGCCGATTTTGTCACCGAAAAAGCGGGTGGCAAAGGGGCCGTTCGCGAAATCTGTGATATAATTGTTCAGTCCAGAAACGATTAACCCATATTGAGGGAGGGCTTATGAAACCGCATAACATCCTTCCAACCTTAGCTTTGCTTTTAACGATGATTAGCCTTTTGGGTGTGATCGGTTGGATTTTGTCCGGAACCAGCGGCGCTTTTATCACCGTTGGTTTGGGGACTTATTTGGCTGTTTTCGCGCGTGGCGGTTCCAAACATTTAATGTTGAGGGCCATCGGTGCGCGCCGTTTGGAAGTCGAAGAAGCGCCCRGCCTGTACGCTATTTTAGAAGAGCTCTGCCAGCGCGCTGGCCTCACCCGTATGCCCCATATTTATCTGATGGATGCAAAGGTCATGATGGCTTTTTCTGCGGGCAATAACGAACGCGGCGCGTCGATCGTTTTGAGCGGGCCGTTGGTGCAGGGCTTAAATGCTCGTGAAATTTCCGGCGTATTGGCCCATGAAATTTGTCACATCCATGCCGGGGATTTAGAAGTCATGGGCATGGCCGACCTGTTCACCCGCATCACCCGAACATTGAGCCTGTTGGGGCTTTTTTTGGTGATTTTGAATGTGCCGTTGTCGGTCAGTTTAAGCGGTCCGTTGCCATGGTCGGCGCTGGCGTTGCTGATTGCGGCGCCCTTGATCAACCACTTGCTGCAGTTGCTGCTGTCCAGAACGCGGGAATATGAAGCCGATGAAGATGGCGTGAACATTTGCGGTGACGCCGAAGCCTTTGCCAGCGCCTTGCATAAGTTAGAAGACACGCAAAAAAAACCGTTAAAGCACGTTTATTTGCCCCATGCCTTGGGCACGGTGCCGTCCTTGTTGCGGACCCACCCGATGATCGAAGACCGGGTGGATCGCATCTTAAAACAATCACCAGCCTTTGACGCATTGTCAGAAAATCTGGTCGGCAAAGAACACGGCTTTCCCAAGGGCTGGAGCGAAGATTTTTCACTGCCCGTTCGCTGGTTAATGCGGTGGTGGAGATAGGGGACGTTAAATTAAGTTTCGCCCATCTGTAATGCGAACTGAGCGGTCATCATGTCCATGCTGCCCAAATGATCTTTGAACCACTGAGGCAGGTCATTTTCAGCGTAAGCGCGAACTGTAGCGATATCACCCGCATCGATTTTGGCTTGCATGCTTGCTACTTCGGCCAGAACACGTTCGTGTTCGCCCATGTGCATGTCCTTGGCAAAAAAGCCAATGCGTTCCATCAATTCGTTTTCACGGGCCAAATGAGCGGCCAGATGTTCGGTGTGGGCGGCAAATGCAGCGGGGAATTCTGCGTCTGAACAGGTCTGCATTGTATTCATCAAAGCAATGGCTTCTTCGTGGTCATGATCTTGAAAGCCAAGGCCTAATTTCAGGCCGTCGTTCCATTCGATTTGGGTCATTTTAAGTCTCCTGCCCATGGTTTTACGAGGGAATGTTTAATATCGAACAAGTCCAAAGTCCGTCCAACGGTGTGCCGTACAAGGTCTTGTAAGGATTCGGGTTTATTGTAAAAAGCGGGCATCGGTGGGGCGATGGTGCAGCCAATATCACAGGCGCGGCTCATCAAATCCAAATGACCCTTGTGCAGCGGGGTCTCTCGCACCATCAAAATCACCGGGCGGCGTTCTTTCAAACACACATCGGCGGCGCGAATGACCAAATTGTCGGCAAACGAATTGGCGATGCCAGACAGGGTTTTGATGGAACACGGCGCCACAATCATGCCCGCCGTGCGAAACGATCCGCTGGCGATAGAGGCTCCGATGTTTTTATTGGCATGGTGGGTGGTCGCCAACGCACGGGCGTCGTCCAGGGTCAGGCCCGTTTCATGGTTCAGCGTGCGAGCCCCCGATTCCGTCACCACCAAATGCGTGGGGATGTTTAAATCTTTTAAGGCGCGCAAAGTCTCGACGCCATAAATGGCCCCAGAGGCTCCGGTAATGGCGACAATAATGGGGGCTTGGTCTGTCATGAGCGGATCATGGCTGTTTGGAACTCTTGAGTCCAGACAATTGAAATTTTATGTTATGTTTCTCTTATGTTTAAACTTGTCATGGGCGTCCCTAAAATTATGGTTCAGTTTTTCACCACCCTTGCCGTGTTTTATTGTGTGTTGGTGGCGGGCATGTACTTTATGCAACGTAACTTCCTGTATCACCCCGATAATTTCACGCCCAGCCCTGCCGAAAGCGGCGTGGGGCATATGGCTGAGATTTCCATCACCACCGAAGACGGCTTGAATTTGCTGGCGTGGGCCAAGCCGCCGTCCATAGAAGGTCAGCCGTGGGTGGTTTTGTTTCATGGCAATGCGGGTACATTGGGATCACGGGGCTATAAAGCCAAAGCTTTTTTAGACGCGGGGTTTGGCGTTTTATTGGCGGAATATCGGGGCTTTAGCGGAAACCCCGGCACACCAACAGAACCCGGTTTGATGATGGATGCCCGCGCCGCCTTGGCGTATGTGGCAAACCTTGGCGGGTCCGGTCAAAACTTGGTGCTGTACGGAGAATCCTTGGGCACGGGCGTTGCCACCGCCATGGCGGTCGAAGCCGCCGGACACGGAAAACCTGTGCGTACGGTGATCTTAGAAGCGCCCTTTACATCCACCGTAGACGTCGGGGCCGGGCATTATCCTTTTTTGCCCGTCAGTCTTTTGATGAAAGATCGTTTTGACAGCTTATCTCGGATCAAAGACATTGGGGCTCCGTTGTTCATCGTGCACGGGGACCAAGATTGGACCGTGCCGCAAAAGCTGGGGCGCAAACTTTTTGACGCTGCAGTTGAGCCCAAAATCGCCAAGTGGGTCGAAGGCGCCGGACACAACGATTTGTTCACGCCCAAAAATTCCACTCAAATGATTGAATTTATCCGGCGGCACAACTAAGGGTCATGCTTTGCACAAGATATCGTGAGGCGTAAAAGACTCGCGTAAGCCTTGTTTAACCTATGGAAATCTTTGTATAATATTAACCATACTCATCTGGTTGTGTGCAGAATGTCCCGCCAAGATGAGATTCAAAAAAGAATAGGTTCGATCATGAAGCCAGAATGGATTGCAGTGATCGGCGGATAATTGCGTCTAACGCCTTGTTTTACGGAGTGTTTAAGGCGTGGGCTTTTGTGTCTGCTTCTAGGTCCTTCGGCATTTGTCGACGGATTTTGAAGGGGTGATTGTAAGGAGTGGTCATGGCTTTGAGCGCCAGACCGATAGCGACGAACGCTGCACCGAGTGCTTCCACTGGACGAATTCCGTCCGGTGCCCGTCATATCGCGTCCATGGGCGACACGCCAATTGATGAAATTTCAGCCTCTGCTGACCTTCAGGCCAACACCGCTTTTAATTTTCATGGTTTTTCCGAATGGGCGCAAAACCAAAATCAGCAACAGCCGGACCGCCAACCGCTGACCAATACTTCAAGCAATTTTGAGACCTTTTCTTCGACGTTCATAAGTTTGTTGGATATCAATCAAAATCAAAGTTCGACGTCTAGCCTGAGGGCTGCCGGACAACAAGCCGCCAGCCCCAATTTTATCACCAAGGCCATTCGCGCGTACGAAGGCACGGCAGCCGTTATTCATGGGCAGACTAAAAACTTAGGCAACAGCCTGAGCATTTCTCTCTAGTTTTTTCCTAAATTTAAGCATTGTGATGTTTGTCACTGACAAAACGGGATTTTCACGTCACACTCAAACCTTAAGTGATCCTTTGTGGAGTTCTTCTTGTGATCAGCGGTATTTTATCCAGTGCGGTGTCGGGGCTGAATTATAACAGCCAACGCGTCGCTGCGTCCGCAGATAACATCGCCAATTCCAGTACGCCCAATTACAAAAGTGTAGACATCCAATCCACCACAATTTCGACCCAGCAAACATCGTCCACGCTGTATGCGCCGGGCGGCGTTTTGGGATCAACCCGTCAACTTAACGATGCGGGCGTCAGTATTGGTGCGCTCAACAACAACGTGGATATCGGCGCCGAATTTGTAAACCTGATACAGGCGGAAACGGCCTATGGCGCCGGACTGAAAGTCATTCAGGCAGGCCAAGAAATGGCGGATTCCTTGTTGGATATCAAAGCTTAAAGCTACATAAAATAGCGTAAGTAAAGATATATGTTGGCGATCACAATGGTCATCAACATGATGGGCATGGCGAATTTCAAAAATTTGAAAAAGCTGATGGGATAACCTGCGCGTTCGCTTAATCCCGATACCATGACGTTGGCGGCAGCACCAACCAACGACCCATTGCCCCCCAAACACGCCCCCAAGGCCAAAGACCACCAGACGGGTTCCAACGCTTCGGCTCCGCCCAACGAGGCCTCCATGCTTTCGACCATGGGGATCATGGTGGCGACAAACGGAATGTTGTCGACGGCGGCAGATACCAGCGCGGATAACCACAACGTTGCATAAGCCGTTTTGGCCGGATCGCCGCCGGTGAATTCGATCAACGCCTCGCCCAGAATGTTCAGCAATCCGGAGTGTTCAACGCCGGCGACGATGATGAACAGGCCGATGAAAAACAGCAAGGCCGCCCATTCGACTTCTAACAAGGCATGGTGCAGGACTTCGGCTTGGCCTTCGCTGTTTAAGTGATAGCTGGCCGCCAAAACCATAACGGCAGCGCCAAACATGGCGATGGTGCCGGGGGGGATATGATATTGTTCGCCAACGATAAAACCAATAATCACCATCAGTAAAATCGTTAAGGAAATCACCAGCAAGCGTTTGTCGGTGATGCTTTCGGCTTCGCGAAAACGCATGATGCTTTCTTTGTCTTTTTCGGTGGCGACCAATTCGTCGGCCCATAAATATTTAAAAATAGGCACCATAATAATCATAATGACCACCGATACGGGCCCCAAATTGGTGAGGAACTGCATAAAAGTAAGGCCCGTTGCTGACCCAATCAGGATGTTTGGCGGATCACCGATTAGGGTTGCCGTGCCGCCAATGTTGGACGCAATGATTTGCGAAAACAAAAACGGGTAGGGCGATACTTTCAGTTTTTCAACGATCAACAAAGCAATCGGAACGACCAACAATACGGTGGTGAGGTTATCTAAAAACGCGGAAAATACGGCGGTGACAACGGACAATACAATCAAAATGCCCATAGGGTCGGCTTTGACCTTTTTCGCCGCCCAAATCGCGACAAATTCAAACACGCCAGACGTGCGGGTGACGGCGACAATAATCATCATGCCCGTCAACAATGCGATGGTATTAAAGTCAATCGCGGCAATGGCTTGGGTTTGTGAAATCACCCCGGTGATGATCACAAGGCCAGCGCCCAACAGGGCGATAACTGTGCGGTTATATTTTTCGCTCAACAACACAACATAAGAAATGATCAGCAATACGGTGCTGAGCCACAACGGGTCGAGGCCGAAAATGACAGAAGTATGGGGGGTCATGAAGGTTGGTCCTTTGCCCGTTTGCGCGCGTCTCGTTCTGCACGCTCGGCCAATTTTTGGTGTTCAGCGGTTTCACGGTCGTATTCTTCGCTAAGACCATACAGGACAGAAAAGAAGGAAATAGCCCCCACCAGTTTATTGTCGTCATCGACAACCGGGACGACAAATTGTTTGTCCTTGATCATCATCAAAGCATCAATCAAGGGTGTGTCTGGCTTGGCGACTTCGATATCGCGGTCAATCATTTCGCCGATGGGGCGTTCGCGCAATTCGTCCAAACGTTCTTGCATTTCACCAGCGCTTTCATTCAAATAACTGGCGCGTTTGTGAACCTTAAAGCCGCGTTGCATCAATCCGCCGCCGCCCGCCATGGACGTCAGGCTTTTGGGCAACAGAAACTTAATCAAGCTGTCGCCGCTGATCAGCCCGGCAAAAGTGCCGTCACGTTCGGTGACCGGAACCAGCCCCATGTGTTTTTCAACCATAAACGCGATCACATCGCGGGCCAGCTCGTCGGTATACAGGCTCACCTTAATCGGGGCCATCACTGCGTTGCAATCCATGGGCAGGCTCCTTTATAAAAGACTCCCTTAAGTGTAGAAGCCTTAGCCTTTATTTCAATGACAATTGTCGAGTGTGGCGTTATCGTCGGTACAGAAACGTGGTTTTGAGGTGGGGACCTTATGAGGCTAATCGGATTATTTTTGCTTGGCTGCTTTGTCCTGTTTGGGGCAGGGCAGGCCAATGCCCAAGCCAAGTTTTATCAATGCGATAACAAGATGTATCTGCACTTGGATGTGGTGATCTTGGGCTTTCCCTGCCCGCAAAATGGAAATGGGTCAGAGGTATCGACACAAGTTGGCGTGGACAGAATCATCGCCGCCCTAGACCTGTTGGCTCAGCAATCGCCAGATAGCCTGAACACCATCAAGCGTTTGAAAAAAGCCGGCCCGGTGATCATCATTTATGACCCGTCGTATCCTCCCAAAGGACAAAACCTGACGTCCATTCAACAGGCGTTGTTTTTGCCCACGTTTGTGGAAAAATTTGACCAAGATAAAACGGGTAAAAAATTCACGGTGATCGTGGGGCACAATGGCATCAAACAATCGCTGCAAACCTTGGCGGCGGTGTTGGTGCATGAATTGATGGGCCACGGCACGCAACATCTCGAAGACCGCATATTGGCGATGCGCACCTTGGATGTGGAATGCGAAGCGTGGTTGTTGGAAGAACAAGTGTATCAGGACCTGTCCGTCGATAAACTGTCCAGAGACATGGTTTTGTTTCGCCAAAATCTGGAACAAATTCATTGCAGTGATTTTATCCATTACATGCGCAATCGTGTTCCCGATCAGGTCAGCCTTTGGGATGAAAAAGACCCTGATGTAACAAAACTTTTGAACATTTTTAAGGGGTTTTTGAAAGCTCAGCACGCCAAAGGCATCATCAGCACGGCCCTTGCCGCCGCTCAAAAACAACGCGCAACCGCCATTCAAAAAGTCGCTCGCAAAGGCCATCCCAATGATCTTTTTAATATTGGGAAGATGTATATGGCGGGAATTGGCGAACAGGTAAACCCGGTTGAGGCCGCCGTGTGGTATGAAAAATCCGCCGTAAAAAAGCATTCCGGGGCCGAATTAGCCTTGGCTCAAATGTATGAAAATGGGCAGGGCGTGAAACGCAATTTAAAGCGCGCGGTGGATTTGTACGTTCGTGCCGCCAAACAAGGCGAGGCCGAGGCCTTTTATGCCTTGGGCGTCATGTTCGAGCTGGGGCGTGGTGTTAAAAAAGACCTGAAAAAATCTCAAGCTCTCTATGCCCGTGCTCGCCCCGGAGTAGATACCAGCCCCTTGGTGACTTTTGGCATTATGTATAATGATGGCACCGGGTTTGTGCAAAACGTCAAAAAAGCGCACAGGTTTTTTCTTAAAGCCGCCCGGTTGGGGCACAAAGCGGCACAGTTTGAATTGGGCTTGTTATTGGAACAGGGCCTTGGCGTGGCTAAGGACATCACCTTGGCGGCGAGCTGGATTAAAAAATCAGCAGCACAGGGTTACGCCCCGGCTCAACGGCATTAATCGCAAGACCAGTTCCCAGTGCCTTAATCCCAAAGCCACGCGGCTCCGCGAACCCCAGAACTGTCGCCGTGGTGGTTTTTCAGCAATTTTGTGGTGACACAATCTGAAAAAACCCAAGCGTTCCAGATTTTGGGAACGTTGGTATACAGGCGGTCAATATTGGACAAACCGCCACCCAATACAATCACGTCCGGGTCCAAGACGTTGATTAACGTGGCAAGGGCTCGGGCCAAGCGGTGTTCATAACGGGTGAGGGCGGCGAGGGCTGCCTCGTTGCCATTTTCAGCCTGCTCGATAATCATTTCTGCGGATAGATTTTGTCCATGATCTTGGGCAAGGCCCGGACCGGACAGAAACGTTTCCACGCATCCCCGTTGCCCGCAATAACAGTGGGGACCGGGGCGTTCGTCGTTTCCGTCCAAAACCTGCGGCCACGGCAAGGGATTGTGCCCCCATTCGCCCGCGATGGCATTTGGTCCGGTTAAAGCTTGCCCGTTCAGGGCAATGCCGCCGCCAACTCCGGTGCCGACAATCACGCCAAATACGACGTCCTTGCCTTGCCCAGCCCCATCGTGGGCCTCGGATACAGCAAAGCAATTGGCATCGTTGGTCAGGCGTACAGGGCGACCCAAGGCCGTGTCTAAGTCTTTGCCAAGAGGCTGGCCGATGAGGCAGGTTGAATTCGCATTTTTGATGAGACCCGTTTGCGGCGATACGGTTCCGGGAATGCCGATGCCCACACTGGCGGTCTGCCCAATGTTTGTCTCTAACTGAGTGACCAAATCAACGATGGTTTTGAGTGTGCCAGCGTAATCCCCTTGGGGCGTGGCTTGACGAACGCGGGCCAGCTCTTGCCCATCTGCTGCCAACATTATGGCTTCGATCTTGGTGCCCCCAAGGTCAATGCCGATACGCATTAATCTGTGATTTTTCGAAGGTCAACTTCATCATGAAAGAGCGCCGGGCGGAACATGCCGCGGATGAACCGAGCACTGGGGCCGGCCTTTGTATCTTTCGCCGCGCGCACGGGCAGGGGTTCGGGAACCTGGTCTGCAGCCAAAATGCGGGCGTCGGGGAAAATCTGTTGAGCGCGCAAAAAGGCGGCGGATTGTCCGGGTGCGGTGATCATTTCCAAAGACACGGCTTGTTCGTCGCCGGTTCTGATCAAACTGATGATGAAACGCTTTTCCTGTGACTTCGCATCGACTTCCGTCAATGTTCCAAGTGTTGAGCGTTCAAATGACGTTTTCACCGTTTTGGCCCCCCAGGCCCTGTTTTAGTACTGATTTCTGACCGAATCAAACTTGTTCTATTTGTTGATTTCTGACCGAATCAATTTTTGTAAACTAATAATTAACTATAATAGATAAAGTGTACTGTCAACGTAGAGACTACTTCATTTGGTGGGCTATACTACATCGGGTAAGACCAGAGCAAGTTGTTGACTAGAAGCGGTGAAGTAACCGTTTGGCACAACATATAGTGTCTTCGAGGTTATGTTTTGACTATGAGTTGATGTGAGAAGCATTTTATCAGATTTTAAGGGGGAGAGAATCGCCCATCAAAAATCTGAAAAAAAATGTCCGCATTAGATTGAATATCAAGGGTTTGATAACTCTTTAGGGCTATAAAGGGGATTACGCTATGGCAACCGGACCCGATTCGGGAGCATTAGTGACATCTCAGAAAGAGAACCTGCACCGGCAAGAATCTGCCGACAGTTTTAGCGAAGGCGTTCAAAGTGGGCATTTGCCCGTGTTTGAGGCTTTTGTTGAGCTTGGGCTGACGGGGCGCGATATCGCTGAGATTACAGATGTTACCCCCCCAACGGTCAGCAAATGGCGATCAGGTAAGGCCCGCATTCCGGAAAGTCGGCTTGTGTTCCTGACCTTGATCTTGGCCCATTTGTTGGACGATGCCGAAGCCATCAATACGCTGGAATCTGGCCATAGTTTAGAGGCTGGACCGGGCGCTTGGTTTGGGGCAAAGGATGCCCGTCTGAACAGCGCTCGTGCGTATTTCGCACTGCAGGATGTTATGAATAAAGATTTGCCCGTTGTCGATATACGCAATGGGGCAAAAGAATTTCGGCGCTGGTGGTCTTCGGATGCACCAAAGCGGTTACAGGAAAAACGCTTTCAATTGGCCCTAAATACAGGCGCAGGTCGAGAGTTAGAGATGTTAAAAGCTAGGGTTAAACGATCATGACAAAAAAATTAGGGATCAGCCAGTCTGGTATTGATGCGGCGTTGGCGATTAAAAACAGCTATCGGGCGGGCACACCCATTTGCGTGCCCGACGAGCCCACCAAAATCTTGTTGCCCGAACACTTGATCAACACCGATCTGGATTTGCTTCAGTTTGATGACCCGTTGCCGTTGGCAATGATGGCAACGTTGGACCCAGAATCCCCCATGGCGTTGGCGGCGACCACTCGGTTGTCGCCCAAAGCCTGTGGCAAAGACTTAATCGCGGGCATGTACGAATTGGTGGGCGAAAAAACCCGTCATCCGTTGGTGGCTCGGTGTGTGGATGTGGTGCGTGAAAATGATTTCAGCCCCAAAGCCATCGCTTTTGTGCGCACCCGCACCAGTAAATTTATCGTGCAAACCCGTCAACAATATGCAGCCGGCTTAAAATTGATTTTGCGGGCCTTGTTGGATGGCGATATGAGCGCCGGCGAATTTGTCACCCAGTTCATTAAATTGACGGAGGCGGGCAATTTGCAAAGCGATGTGCGGCAGAAATTGGTGACCAGCCTGTTATTGTCTGAATCCGTGCGTCCGGGCATTAAGTTTTTGATGCTGGAACATTTCGAAAGCTTCCCGTTGCCCACACGTCAAGGCATCATTCAGGCCGTGGCCCAAGCCCCGGACAGCCGCCATATCGATGTGTTGAAGGAAGAGTTGCGGTGGATCGTATCGCACGAAAAGCAAAAGTTGTCGGTGAAGCGCAAGCAAAAAACGCCGCCAATACAGGTGCATACAACCAGATCAGCGTTCAGTCATTAAATCTATTAGAGGCTCGTCGCTCAAAGTCACGAGCCTCTAATAAAGATTTAGCCGTTAACAGTGGCTTTGGTTGGCACTTCACAATACAGATCGTAAAGAACTTCGATAACGGATGTTGCTTCTTCGCCAGCTAACGAATAAAAGATCGTTTGGGCTTGTCTGCGGGTTTGTACCAACTTATCACGACGAAGACGTGCTAAGTGTTGGGACAACGCAGACTGGCTGAGGTCAATAATTTCTTCGAGTTCACTAACGCACTTTTCCCCTGGTGCTAACTGACACAAAATCATCAATCTATGTTGATTGCTCATCGCTTTCAGAAGGGCGCTGGCCCTTGAAGCGTTACTTTCCATTGTTTGGAGTTTTTCTKTTGGCACTGTTCTGGTATTCCTAMTTYATAGGCTTCATAWKCACATGACCCAGATTNATTTTCCCCACTTAATCATGTGTAGTTTATATCTTRYATTACTTATATAYCATTTGGGYAAAATGAGCCAAGGTTTTCTCRTAAWARMTGGTATAAAGTGRSAWTAGAATAARAAYAAAGGGTAAAANTAGGRTAAACATGTCTGAAAAAGTWGAAATYCCCAAAGATATTCAAAAACTCAGCTTCGAATCGGCTTTGGCTGAACTTGAAAATATAGTTCGTGATCTCGAAGACGGCAGCGGAGAATTAGAAGGTGCCATCAAAGCTTTTGAACGCGGAACGTTGTTAAAGCGTCATTGCGCGGTGAAATTGGCCGAGGCCGAAGCCCGCATCGAAAAAATCCTGCCCGGCGCGGATGGTGAACCGGCACTTGAACCTGCGGAGTTCGACTAAATGCCCAGACTGTTTGATGCCGAGGCGTTTAAAAAACGCCTGAATGAAGACGCCGACCGGGTCACCGGGGCTTTGGATGATTTGTTGCCCGCACAACACGGACCTGAAAAAAAGCTGATGCAAGCCGTGCGATATGTGGCTTTGTTGGGCGGCAAACGGGTGCGGCCTTTTTTAACTCTGCACACCGCATCTTTGTTTGGTGTAGATCCAGGTTGTGCCATGCGCGCCGCAGCCGCCATTGAAATGGTGCATTGTTATTCTTTGGTCCACGATGACCTTCCGGCGATGGATGATGACGATCTGCGCCGCGGACAACCCACGTGCCACATTCAATTTGACGAAGCCACGGCGATTTTAGCAGGCGATACGTTATTGACACAGGCGTTTGAAGTCTTGGCCGAAGCCGATACGCACCAAGACCCCGCCGTGCGCATTGAATTGGTCAAAGCCCTGGCTCAGTCTTCGGGGGCCAAGGGCATGGTCGGCGGACAAATGATGGATTTGGTCGCTCCTGAACATGAATTTGAAATCAGCGAAATTGCGCGTCTGCAACGCATGAAAACCGGGGCCTTGATCGATTTCGCGTGCATGTCCGGCGCCATTTTGGGCAAGGCGTCCAAATCTGCGCGCCAACACATCCACGGCTTTTCCCATGATCTAGGTTTAGCCTTTCAAATAGCCGACGATTTATTGGATGTTTTGGGCACCGAAGAAGAAGTCGGAAAACGTACCGGAAAAGACCAAGAACAAGGTAAAGCCACGTTTGTTTCGTTGATGGGCGTGGACGGAGCACGCGAACAAGCCTTACGGTTGCGTGACCAAGCCATAGAACATCTTGTATCTTTCGAAGAAAAAGCAGATCATCTAAGAGATATGGCTCATTTCGTTGTGAACCGGGTATCTTAAGGGCTTAAGAAATTGACTGATAAAACATCGCATACGCTGAAAACACCGCTGTTGGACCGGGTAAAAAGCCCCAAAGACGTGCGCGGGTTTAACATCAATGAACTCAAAGCCTTAAGCGAAGATGTGCGCGCGGAAACCATCCATAACGTCTCGTTTACGGGTGGCCATTTGGGATCCAGTTTGGGCGTTGTTGAATTGACCGTGGCCTTACATCACGTCTTTAATACGCCCGAAGACCGCATCATTTGGGATGTGGGTCATCAGTCTTATCCCCATAAAATCCTCACTAAACGCCGTGACCGCATGAAAACTTTGCGCAAAGGCGGGGGCTTGTCAGGTTTTACCAATCGCGCCGAAAGCGAATACGATCCGTTTGGCACCGGGCACAGTTCCACGTCGATTTCGGCTGGTCTGGGCATGGCGGTGGCGCGCGATTTAGAAGGCAAAAACAACAACGTGGTCGCGGTCATTGGCGATGGTGCCATGAGTGCGGGCATGGTGTTCGAAGCCATGAACCACGCCGGATCGCAACATTCACGTATGATCATCATCTTGAACGACAACGACATGTCGATTGCCCAACCGGTGGGCGCCATGAGTGCGTATTTGTCGCGTTTGATTTCGTCTAAGTCTTTCCGTTCGGCTCGTGATTTTGCCAAGCAATTGACCACAAAACTGCCAAAAGCCTTGGAAGAAGCCGCCCGGCGCGCCGAAGAATACGCGCGCGGCATGGTCACCGGCGGCACCATGTTCGAAGAAATGGGCATTTATTACGTGGGCCCAATTGATGGTCATAACTTAGATCACCTGTTGCCCGTGTTGAAAAATATTCGCGACGACCAAGGCCACGGCCCGGTGTTGTTGCATGTGGTGACCGAAAAAGGCCACGGCTATGCTCCCGCTGAACAAGCGTCCGATAAATATCACGGCGTTGGTCGTTTTGATGTGGTTACGGGCGAACGGGAAAAAGCTCCCGTTACAGCCCCCAGCTATACGCAGGTGTTTTCCGATGAAATGATGCGTTTGGGCGCGGCGGATGAAAAAATATGTGCCATTACACCCGCCATGCCGGATGGTTCTGGACTTACTGAATTTAGAGCCGCGTATCCGGATCGCTTTTTTGATGTGGGCATTGCCGAACAACATGCGGTGACGTTTGCCGCAGGCTTGGCCACCGAAGGCCTGCGCCCCATTTGCGCCATTTATTCCAGTTTTTTACAACGCGGTTACGATCAATTGATCCACGATGTTGCCTTGCAAAACCTGCCCGTGCGCTTTGCCTTGGACCGGGCCGGATTGGTTGGGGCCGATGGCGCGACCCATCACGGTGTTTATGACTTGGCTTTTTTAGGCTGTGTTCCGGGCTTGATCACCATGGCTCCGGCGGACGAAGTTGACTTTAAAAATATGATGGAAACGGTTGCAGGCTATGACGATGGCCCCACCGCTATCCGCTATCCGCGCGGCAGTGGTTTGGGCTTGGATATGTCCGGCGCACCTGAAATCTTGGAAATCGGCAAAGGCCGGGTGATCAGCGAAGGCACCGCCGTGGCGATTTTGTCCATTGGCACCCGCTTGGAAGCCGCCAAAGACGCCGCCCAATTGCTGGCGGCACGGGGCTTGTCGGCGACCGTAGCCGATGCTCGTTTTTTGAAGCCTTTGGATGCCGATTTGTTAAAGCAACTGGCGCTGAACCACGAAGTCTTGATCACCATTGAAGACGGCGGCCAAGGCGGTTTTGGCGCTCATGTTCTGCAGCATTTGTCTGCACAAGGCTTGTTGGATCGCGGCCTCAAAATCCGCACCCTGGCCATCCCAGACCGTTATTTTGAACACGATACCCAAGACCAGCAAATCATTGATGCCGGATTGACCGCGCATGACATTGCGGCCAGTGCGATGACCGCTTTGGGCTTAGATACTGCGTCTCTAACAAAACCCGCCGCCCGGGCTTAATTTCATGGCAAGCCCGGCAAAAATGCGTTTAGACCAGTTGCTGGTGGACCGTGGCTTGGTCGAAACCCGTTCGCGCGCTCAGGCCATGATCATGGCGGGCAATATCTATTCCGATACCAAACGTCTGGATAAATCAGGCCAACAGGTCAAAGTCGACATTGTCCTTGAAATCAAAGGCCAAGATCACCCGTGGGTGTCACGTGGCGGCCTGAAACTTGAAAAAGGTTTGAACGATTTTAACATTTCCGTCGAAGGCAAAACCTGCATCGATGTAGGGGCCAGCACGGGCGGCTTCACCGATGTCTTGCTGACCAATGGGGCTAAGAAAGTCTATGCCGTGGACGTCGGCCAAGGCCAACTGGCGTGGAAGCTCCGCGGCGATGATCGGGTCGAGGTGATGGAAAAAACCAATGCTCGGTATTTAACCGCCAAAGATATCCCAGACCCGATTGATATGATCGTTTGTGACGCCAGCTTCATCGGCCTAGAAATCGTGCTGCCCGCGGCGTTGGATTTGGCGGTTCCGGGCGCTCATGTCATCGCCCTGATCAAACCCCAATTCGAAGTCGGCAAAGGCCGCGTAGGGAAGGGCGGCGTAGTCCGCGAACCCGAACTCCACAAAGAAGTCTGCGACCGCATAGAGGCATGGCTAGGCGCAAGAGAAGGCTGGACCGTCAAAGGCCTAACCCAAAGCCCGATTAAAGGGCCTCAGGGCAATATTGAGTTTTTGATTTGTGGGATTTTTGAGGGCTAAAGGCAAAGGAATTTGAGTATGAAATTATTTGATCTCTTAAAAATACAACACCCTGAACTTTCACCGGAAGAAACGAAAATTCACCTAGCGACTTGGAATGGTGAGGATAATCCTCTTGATGTTTTTTTAGGTGGAGAATTTGACGAGTGGCAAAAATGGCAAACAAAAAAGAACTTTGAGCGTAAATATATCGTTTCACTGATTAGTTTGCCGCAAACCAATAAATGGCTTTTAGCAGGAATTTATTTATCTCAAGGCGTTGAGTTAAATAAAGTTAAAGGCTGTCACTATTACAACCTTGTCGAAGATGACAAATGTACTGAATGGAATGGACGCTTAGTCGTGCACTTCGAACGGACGGCACGACTTCGACAATCATATTTATATGCAGAAAATCTTGTCGATAAAATGGAACTTTCTGAAATCTATGCCAAGCGCTTGACCATCAGTGAATTTCCGGGGTATCGCGGTGTCGATATTTCGCGAAATGAGTTTGAGCTGATCTTTAGCCAATCCTTGGAATCTTGGCGGACTGCTTTATCAAATGTGGCAGGTGTGTATTTAATTTCTGACCCGAAAACGGGAGGTCTATATGTCGGTGCCGCTTATGGAGAAGGTGGTTTTTGGCAACGATGGTCTGATTATTTTGTAACAGGGCATGGTGGAAATGTTGAGATCAAGGCTCTGTTAGAAGAACAAGGGCAGGATCACCTAAAAGGTTTTAKGTATTCAATTCTCGAAATCGCAGATATTCACGCCAGCAAAGAGGATGTTTTAGATCGTGAGGCGCACTGGAAAAATGTTCTGTTAACCCGCTCACACGGACTGAATGCGAACTAAGGTTAATTAAATCCGTCATGACCGGACTTGATCCGGTCATCCATGACTTTCTTTGCACGCGGTAAGTCGTGGATACGCGGGTCTAGCCCGCGCATGACGGTGTTTAACCCCACCATCGTCATTCCCGCGAAAGCGGGAATCCAGAGCCACGGGCTTGGTCTATTTAAAGGATGTTTGGATTCCCGCCTGCGCGGGAATGACGGAGAGGGGTGTAAGAATGACGGAGAGAGTTATTTTGGGTCGGGCATTTCATTTTTTAGGAGAAGCTGACGTTGTCAGCTTAAGAACGGGCATTCGCCCGGCGGCCCTTGGCCTTGCCTCAGGCCCAAGCGGGCCTTCGGTTTGGTGCCATACGGCTATATCTGTTGAAGCCGTAAAGTATATCCGTCATGACCGGACTTGATCCGGTTATCCATGACTTTCTTTGCACGCGGTAAGTCGTTGATACGCGGGTCTAGCCCGCGCATGACGGAAAAAGACGTTATTCGCCCTCAGCCTTATCAGCTTCCTCTTCACCCTCAACAGGCAGCCACGGGGCGGTCCAGCCGGGGAAGCGGGGGAGCCAGCGGTTTACGTTGGCTTTGTATTCTGAGTACTGGTCGCCAAAACGGGCTTGCAGGCCGGGTTCTTCGACGAAGATGTAATAAGCTGTGTAGCTGACAAAAACGATCACAGTCCATATGGCGATGGGGATCGATACGATCAGCAAAGCTATGGCGGCCAAAATCAAAACCATGCCGGTCGCCATGGGGTTGCGGATATAGGCATAAGGTCCGGTGACCATGAACTTGGTGGGCGGACACCACGGGGCTGGGCTGCCTTCGCCTTCGATGAAAAACAACGTGACGGCGAATCCAGCTATGCCAAAGCCCAACGGAATCATTGGTTTTGCCATCCAATACCCCCAAAACAAGGTTTCTGGGATTTCAATGCCGTATTTTGAAATCAACACCAACGGTATGACGATCACAATCGGAATCGGAAACAACAAAGTGGCTAGGATCAGGTTGCGGGCGCGGTTTGGCATGGGTTTCTTGTCTGTTTTAAGCATTTGATTGCACAAATTGATACATGGCGATGGCGGCGGCGTTGGAAAGATTGAGGCTTTCCATCGAATCCGAAATGGGGATTTTCACCAACAAATCACAGGTTTCGCGGGTCAGGCGGCGCAATCCGGCGCCCTCGGCGCCCAAAACAACCACGTTACGCCCTTGCAGGGTTTTGTGGCTGAGATTGTCAGTGGCTTGGCCCGCAAAACCCACGGTCCAAAAATTTTCCAGTTTTAACAAATCCAAAGTGCGCGCCAAATTGGTGACGCGAACCAAGGGGATGCGTTCMATRGCCCCMGAKGCGGCTTTGGCCATGGACCCGGTGATTTCGGGSGCGTGTTTGTCCTGAACSACMACGGCCAAGGCSCCAAAGGCTGCCGCYGTGCGCATGATGGCRCCRATGTTGCGGGGGTCGGTGGCTTGATCCAAAACCAAAACGCACGCACTGCTTTTACCATCGGCCAGACGAAAGACGTCTTCGATAACCGGGTAGGGCAGTGGGGCGGCATCAAGACATATACCTTGGTGCACGGCTTCGCGGGGCAGTAAAGCTTCGAGTTCGCGCCGATCTTTAAATTCTAAAGTTGGACGAATGGCCTCTGGGTATTCAGCCATGATGTCGTTCAAAGCTTCAGTCGCACTGATCTCTAAATCATTAGCAACGCCTGTGCTGATGACGATCCGGCGAATCTTTCGTTCCGGGTTTGCAATAGCTGCCAAGCAGGCATGGATGCCATAAAGCCAATTATGGCTGGCGCGGCCGCCTGTGCGAGAAGGTTCGAGTTCTTGTCCGTCAGCGTCCGAATTTCGGCCGCTTCGGCGGTGTTTTTTATGTTTTGACATAGGGGCTTTTAGCACTTGAGGGCGCGAGTGCAACAAAGTTTTCTCTTCGAGAGAAATTAGAGTGTTGACATGCCCTGACAAATGTTCATATTGCCCCCGTCCAGCGCACTTACTTGTTGGTGTGCGATCTGGTTGTTTTGACTGGGATTTCGGGGGGATGCCCGAGTGGCTAAAGGGGGCGGGCTGTAAACCCGCTGGCTTACGCCTACGTTGGTTCAAATCCAACTCCCCCCACCATCCTCGTCAAAATTAAGGTCTGCGTATGCAGGGATAATCTAGGTCCGATACCGTAAGGTTCGGAGTTGGGCTTGCGGGTATAGCTTAATGGTAGAGCAATAGGTTTCCAACCTATCGACGAGAGTTCGATTCTCTCTACCCGCTCCAACCCCGCTTATGCATGGGACCAATTGAGATTTTAAATTTTTGACCGTGATGAAACGTTAAGTCAGTAAGGAACGACGAAAATGGCTAAAGAAAAATTCGAACGTACGAAACCGCATTGCAACATCGGTACTATTGGCCACGTTGATCACGGTAAAACAACATTGACCGCTGCGATCACCAAAGTTTTGTCTGAGACCGGTGGCGCTACATTCTCAGGTTATGCCGATATTGATAAGGCTCCTGAAGAACGCGAACGCGGCATTA
>NVTL01000051.1 GCA_002401565.1 Rhodospirillaceae bacterium | reverse complement strand
TTACGCGACTTGTTATATACAGACGGCGGACCGGGCACCAATTCAACCGTGGGCCATGTGCGCATGTTGGGTCGCGAAGTGTACCGTCATGCGGTGACCAATCTGGCCAGTGTGGTTGTCGAGGCTCTTGAGGCTAATAATCTTGAAAAAAGCGACCTCGATTGGTTGGTTCCCCACCAAGCCAACAAGCGCATTTTGGACAGCACCGCGAAAAAATTGGGCATGAACCCGGATCAAGTCGTGATCACCGTTGATAAGCACGCGAATACGTCTGCGGCGTCCGTGCCGCTGGCTTTAGATACCGCCGTTCGCGACGGTCGCATCCAAAAAGGCCAGCTGGTTTTGATGGAAGCCATGGGCGGAGGCCTCACTTGGGGCGCTGCTTTGGTCCGCTGGTAGGCTAAAAATAGTCTTTTCGACCTATTTTTTGGCATTTTTTAACGTGAATCATWRATTCAAKCRATTCTTCCATCCCTTTGATATTGACKGMTTTTGTTCGTCGMKATAMCCTTNNSTRTNTMWWWMTTRWRAAAGGGATGGMTRSATGTCCRRCCGTACMATTACMCGTGCACWACTMAGCGAAGCTGTTTACCAAGAAGTCGGTTTGTCTCGCAATGAGTCAGCTGATTTATTGGAATCCGTCCTGTCCATGGTGACCGAAGCCTTGGGCAAAGACGAAACCGTAAAAATTTCGTCCTTTGGCAGTTTTTCTGTCCGCAAAAAAGGCGAACGCATCGGTCGCAATCCAAAGACCGGCGTAGAGGTTCCAATTTTGCCCCGTAAAGTTCTTGTGTTCAGACCTTCTCAGGTGATGAAGGCTCGCATCAATGCGAAGCGTTCCCCTGGTTCTTCTTGATGTGTGCTTAACCGCAAATGTCCAACAAGTCTGATCAAGCCTTTCGAACCATAAGCGAAGTTGCTGAGTTTTTGGACTTGCCGCAACACGTCTTGCGATTTTGGGAAACCAAATTCCGTCAAGTCTCGCCCTTAAAACGGGGCGGGGGACGGCGGTATTATCGTCCCCAGGACGTAGAGCTGTTGGGACGCATCAAATCTTTGCTGCACACCGAAGGCTACACCATCAAAGGCGTGCAACGCATGTTGGGTCAAGGTGGCGTTAAGAATCTTCCGCCCGTTGCGGCACCGGAAACTCAGGCCATCGACGCGACCAAGGTTGCTATAAGCCTGAATTTAAAGGCTCCGGACTTGTCTTCAATCGTCAGTGAATTAGAAGATATCAGCACGCTTTTAAAGCAAGCGTCCGCAGACTGAGCGGCCCTTTAAAATAATCACCATTTCTTTGATTTCAGACGTTGCAAGTGCGGCTGTGGGCAGTTATATTCGCGCCGCTTCTAAGGTTTCTTAAAAGCATAAAAATTTGTCGGGACGTGGCGCAGCCTGGTAGCGCACTTCACTGGGGGTGAAGGGGTCGTAGGTTCAAATCCTATCGTCCCGACCATAAAGAAAGGCTAGATCTTCGGATCTGGCCTTTTTTTGTGCGCGAGCTTCAGGGCGTTGTTTGACAATCCCCTCAGCATCACAGGAACATCAATGTAGATTATTTTGTAACATATGGGGTCGTCGCGCTGAATATAACGGTAAGGCCACTTCTTAGAAAACTCTACTTCAGTATTCCCTTACATATGGAGGGTAACGAAAATGAACAATCAAGATCTTGCGGGAACATTTTTGAGACTGGGCATTGGTGTTTTCATGGTGCTCTTTGGAACGCTAAAGTTTGCCAACCATGAAATGATGAGCGGCGGTGTTTATCCTGCGTTCTATGGTGAATTTACAAGCTCGATGGCGGTTTATGTGCTTGGCGGCATACAGATCATCGGGGGCAGCTTACTGATCATCGGTTTTAGGGTGAAACGTGTAATTTTGGTTACCCTTTTGATGCATACCGTGAGCGTCGCGGTCACCTTTGATAAAATCATTCATCCCTTTGATGCGGGAATGCCACCAAACTTCCTTTTCCTCGCCGGGATTCCTGTATGGACGGCAATGGTCGCCCTCTATTTCACAGGCGCGGGCAGGTACGCCATAAGCCCGGACCCGATAAAGGAAGAATTACCACCCGCTGAAAAGTCCGATTAGGGTCTTTTTGTGCGGGCTTGTTTAAGTGTGCGGGAAGGGGCCCGGAGAAGATAGACCGTAAGATACGATGCCTTTGGTCAGCACCTTAATTTCACCGTAGGTCGTTTCAATCAGGCATTTGCGGCCGCCTGCCTTTGAATACAGTTTATCAAACCGTTTAAGGCTGGCGTCGATGATCACGGGCATTTGTTCGGCCAATTGAATGGCGAACAGATTTTCTAGGTTTGTGCCGATCCGCTGTGCAATTTCAGTTTCATTTAAATGCGTAACGGTTTCACCCGCCCGCGCCAGAGCCCTGGAAACCTGTTGGGGATCACAGGCTTTATCGCCCGCCATTAAGATAATCACCAAGTCGTCATCGCCAATGCTGCAAACAATCGGATTAATCACAGCCCCGGTGGGAATGCCAAGTTCAAAGGCGATCGCCGCAGGGCGACGAGATTTCCCACTGTAAATGAAGATATTATCCAACCAATTATAGGCAGGCGGGCTCATGGACAGACCTTGGCCCTGAAAAGAAGGGCGTGCCGAATTTCTTATTTTACGCTTCATCATTTGAAAAAAACACCCTCATTTCCGTGAACTTAAACACAATATATCGGTTAACGTTAAGTTAACGCAAGCCATTAATCATACTTTGCATGTATCAATAAAAGGTAGTGGGTGGTTAGGCAAAGCTCAATTGCTGAGAATAAGAACAACACATGATAATGTTTTCTAAATAAACACATTAAAACAAGTGGTTGTAAAAAAACAAAAGCGTGAAATAAGATTCCGCACGAGAAAAAAGCTGACCGTTTAAAAAACGGCCAGCTGAAAGTTTTTGTCTTGAGGGACGTAGAAAAAATATCGCGAAATGTTTTTTCCACATTTCAAAGTTACCAAAGCTTTTGAAAGGCTGCTGTGATCCTCATCACAGCAGAGGAAAATTAACCAATTTACTGTTATAGTTTTCTGATATTGCTTCGCCCGTGTTTTGGCGTAACATTGACCAAGAATTTGTTAGTCGCTTTTTAAAGCAAAAGGATTTGCCGTTATGAGCTTAGAAGACCACAGCGAAGATTATAAAAAAACCATGCACATTAAGCGGTTTTTGAATGAAATCGAACAAGGCATTCGCATCGCCAACCGGGAAATAATTCATTCGCGCATCCCGACGTTGAACAAAAATAAAATTTTATCCTTTGCCGTGGCCATTGCGCGATTGCGCGCCAATTATTTAGAAGCAACATTTGAAGCCGCAGGACAAGACAACGGGGAAGCCTTGTCCACCGAACAGGTCAACAACATCCGCACCCAACGAGAAGCTTACGAAGAAGCCAAAAAAGCCTTTGAAGCCCTGCGCTATGCCTTAGAACAAGGCTACGTTGACGTTAATTTGGACGAATAATCTAAGAAAGAACCGCTTGGCGGCCTTGGTCCGTTAACTTACAAACGATCCAGTCCGGTTTTAAAGGATTGGAAAACCAAGGTTTTGCCCAGCCCTTGTCAATGCACGAACGTACGGTGCGTTCGCTGATCTGTTGACCTTCTTCGTTAAACAACGGCAATTTTCCACCGGGTTGTTCCAACCCGCGCCGTAACCAATCGCCTTGAGCTTTGCTGGGGGCTTCTGCTGTTGGTTTTGTTTTCGAGGCTGTTTTGTTTTGGGGGCTTGTTGAGCTGGCCGGCATCGCCATTTTCCTGTCTTTTAAATATGTTTGATCATTTCGACTATACTACGTGAAGTCGACTTTAAATCATAGACGTGGGGAGGGATTTTTAATGCCCAAACAAGATCAGCTTAAATCTGAACAGGCGAAATGGCTTTACGTCACCCTATCTTCAACCGATGAAGCCAAAACAATCGCCAAAGCCTTGGTCACAGACAGATTGGTCGCGTGCGCTAATATTTTGGGCGATATTCAGTCTGTGTATTGGTGGGATGGGGCGGTGCAAGAAGAAACCGAAGTGGCCATGGTCTTAAAAACCCGCGCAAGTTTGGTTTCAAAAGTCACCGCGCGCATCACCCAACTGCACAGTTACGACTGTCCTTGTGTGGTCGCGTTGGACATTGCGGACGGCCACCCAGAGTATTTAAAGTGGATATTTAAAGAAACAGAACAATATGCTGATAAGGTTTAGTCTTTTATTGAAATAGATGTGGATATTTGATGGGCTAATCGAGCGACTTCGGTATCTGTTTCATCAAATCCTCGGCTGATCGCAATCGACAATGGCTTCAAAAGATCGACGTCTTTGTGATCTGGAAAATCCCTGGCCGCCAAAATACGCCGGGTCACTTCCAACATGGATTGGCACAGTTCGCTAACGTGGCCAAATTTTGTACCCACCATGCGCCGAGAGATATCTTCCGATACATATAACAAGCGTTCCAAGGCCTTTGTGGTGGGCTCGTCCGGGGAGCCAAACGCCAAACTGGGCACAATTTTTTCGACCAAAGCTTTGGTTTGATTGGCGTGACTGCCCAATTTTTGCAAATTCACCATATTGATCGACGCCCGAATGTCTTTTTGCAATTGGTCTTCATCAAAACGGTCGGCATTGACGGCCTTGGCTTTCAAAATATTGGGAACTTCCATGGATTTGATGTGGGTTTGAGCCGCTTTTTCTTCGGGTTTTCGCCGATCCGGGCCGATATAGGCACTGGTCACCATAAAAGGTTTGCGCGAAATGATCATCGTCTTGATTCGCTGCATCAATTGCGTGGCCGATATGGGTTTGGTGATCAGGTCGTCTGCTCCGGCCTGAACAACCGCCCGAATATCATTGGCCGTGGGGGCATCGACCAAGGCCAAAATGGGCAAAAACGGATTGCTGCCAATATCATGGTGGCGCAATTTGTAAACAAAGGTATTAAAATTGCCATCGGGAAGATTGATGTCGGAAATGATCATATCAGGCATGCTGATCTGAAAAAAGTGCATGATATCTTTCAGGCCCGAACCTTCTTTAATATTCCGCACTCCGGCATTTTTTAAGGTCTGAACGATCAATGTGCGCACACTGCGTTCGGGTTCAATCACCAAAACTTCAATTTTATCTAAGGAAAAACGATCCATACTGTCTTAGGCCTTTAAAGTCTTTAAGCGGACGGTGGCAATGGCTTGTGCGGCGATGCCTTCTTTGCGGCCCGTAAAGCCCATGCCTTCGGTCGTCGTTGCCTTAACCGAGACCCTATGCTGATCCACGCCAAGAATATTGGCAACGCTTTTGACCATGGATTCCCGGTGCGGTCCAATTTTCGGGGCCTCGCAAATGATGGTCAAGTCTACATTGATGATTTCGCCGCCGCGCTCGCGCATCAGGCTGGTGGCGTGCTGCACAAATTGATCGGACTTCGCGCCTTTCCATTTGGCGTCGCTGGGGGGGAAATGCTGGCCGATATCACCGGCGCCTATTGCCCCCAATAAAGCGTCGGTCAACGCATGCAAAGCCACATCCGCATCGGAATGGCCTTTAAGGCCAAAGTCATGGGGGATTTCAAGGCCGCACAGGGTCACAAAGTCACCTTTGTCGAAACGGTGCGCATCAAAGCCCATGCCTGTGCGGGTTTCGGTATGATGCGCCAGCAAGTTTTCGGCCCGCATGAGGTCTTCTCCTGTGGTGATTTTAAAATTGTCATGGGACCCTTGGGTCAAAATCACCTCAAGGCCCAAACGTTCAAACAATTGTGTATCATCGGTCAGTTCTTCGCCTGCAAATTTATGATGAGCAGCCAAGATGTCTTTTAAATGAAAGCCCTGTGGGGTTTGTGCGCGCCACAGACCATCACGAGAAACCGTTTGCGTGATTTTGGCATCTTTGCCCCGTTTTAAGGTATCGGCCACGGCCAGCGCGGCCACGGCACCCGCGTGGTCATTCAAAGCATCTAATACGCCATCAATCACGCTCAAGCTCACAAACGGCCGCGCGCCATCATGGATCAGAATTTTATCTATATTTTGATCTTCAAGGCTTTCCAAGCCCAAACGCACCGAATCCTGTCGGGTCGCTCCGCCTGAAACAGGGGATAAAATAGATAGTCCTGACACCGCATTTTCATACAGACTTTGGTCGTCCGGATGAATAACACAGCGCACCATATCGATGTCGGGATGAGCCAAAAGGGCTGAAACCGTGTGGTTTAAGACCATTTTGCCGCCCAGATCGGTGTATTGTTTGGGCAACGGACCACCAAAGCGATGTCCGCGTCCGGCGGCCACGATCAAAGCCGCCGTTAAATTGTTTTTATTTGAATTCATGGCGCACAAACTATCACTTCAAAAAGATTTTCACACCTAATTTCCAAAAGACACCTTGCACAACACTCCGCAAGAGGCGATTGTGCGTGCATGTCAGTCACATTTATCCACGGCCTTGTGGCCATTGCTTGTCTTTTTCCGGTCGCTTTTGTGTCCTATCGCGGCGAAGCGCGTTCCGATTACACCCCTAATGCCGCCTTTTGGGGCAGCTTGGCGTTAAGTGCGCTTGGGCCCTTTATTTGGGTTTTGGTGCAATTGTCCGGACAATGGCAAGCCAGCCTCAGCAGTGCGCTGTGGGTGACCATCGCCGCCACCATGATGGTGTTTGCCATGTTGGCGTGGTCCATGCGCGAAGCTTGGCGATTGACTCCGTTATTGGTGCCGTACATGGCGTTGATGGGCTTGATTGCTTTGGCGGCTCAAGCCGCATCGCCAACGACGGTTATAGACGAAGTTGTTGCTTCGGTAACGGCCGGGCCTGACGGCTGGTTGATTTTGCACATTGCGGTATCCGTGATCACATTTGCCTTGGTGACCATTGCCGCCGTGGCAGCCTTAGCCGCTTTTTTACAAGACCGCGCCTTAAAATTAAAACGGCCAACCAAACTGACCCACAAATTACCCTCTGTTGCCGATTGTGGCGATTTGACCTTGCGCATGTTGGGTTGGGGCGAAGGCATTTTGGGCCTGGGCCTGATCACCGGCATGGCCGCTGAATATAAAGCCATCGGCGCGTTGTTGGCCTTTGACCATAAAACCATCCTCAGCATTTTGGCCTTTGTGGTCATCGGTGGATTGCTGTTTGCCCATCACAAAACCGGCCTGCGCGGGCGTAAAGCCGCCCGGTTTGTGCTGTTGGGCTACTTGCTGTTGGCGTTAGGCTATATCGGCGTCAAAGTTGTCACCGACATAATCCTCGCTTAATAGCCTCAGAAAACCTTGCATTTTCATCCGTTTTGCACAATAAATAGGCACGAATTTTTCTGTTCCTAAGGATTTAGTGCGCATGCCCTATAAAATTGGCCCCGTCGAGCTTGAAAACAACGTGATGCTGGCCCCCATGGCGGGGGTCACAGATCGCCCGTTTCGCCGTTTGGTGCGCAGTTTTGGCGTGGGCTTGGTGGTGTCGGAAATGATTGCGTCGCGCGCGATGATTTACGCCAACAAAAAAACCATGAGAATGTCCACCGCGTGCGCCGATGAATTCCCCATGTCTGTTCAATTGGCCGGGACCGAGCCCGCCGTGGTCGCCGAAGCCGCCAAAATGAACGAAGACCGTGGCGCCGCCATCATCGATTTAAACATGGGCTGTCCTGCCAAAAAAGTGGTGAACGGCTATTCGGGATCAGCCTTGATGAAAGACGAAGTCTTGGCGGGTAAAATCATGGAAGCCGCCGTCAACGCGGTGTCCACCCCCGTGACCTTGAAAATGCGCACGGGTTGGGATGCGGACAATCGCAACGCCCCCAACATGGCCCGCATCGCCCAAGAAAGCGGAATTCAATCCATCGTCGTGCACGGCCGCACCCGCCAGCAAATGTACAAAGGCCATTCCGATTGGGCCTTTATTGGTGAAGTCAAAGAAGCTGTCAGCTTGCCAGTCACGGGCAATGGTGACGTAAATACCTATGACGACGCGGCGAAAATGTTTGAACAATCGAACGCCGACGGTGTGATGATTGGGCGCGGCTGTTATGGAAAACCTTGGTTTGCGTCCCATGTTGCTCATTTTATGAAAACCGGGGAACGCTTGGTTGAGCCGTCGTTGCAGGTCAAATTGGATACTATTTTAATCCATTATGATGCGATGCAGTCGCATTATGGCAAAGAACTGGGCATGCGCAACATGCGCAAACACATTGGCTGGTATTCCAAGGGCCTGCCCGATTCAGCGGTTTTTCGCTCCACCGTATTTTTATGCAACGATCCCGATTTGGTCCCCGATCTGATCAAAGCCTTTTTTGCCCCCCTGATTGAACAAAAAGCGGCGTGATGACAAAAAAGCTATCTCATGACGCCGAAGCGACACTGGTGCTCAACGCCTTAACCTTGGCCATTTTGGTGGTTGATGAGGATGATCGCGTTTTGTTTGCCAATGGCGCGGCTGAACAGCTTTTTGCCATTAGCTACAATGCTTTGGAACGGACAACCGTGTCTGAGCTTCTGCCCAAAAGCAGTCCGGTTTTTGGCTTGATTGAACAGGTCCGCAGCGGCATCAGCACCGTGACCGAATACAGCCTGTCCTTAGACACCCCCAGAACCGGGCAGCGTTCGGTTGATGTTCAGGTGTCCAGCATGGTCGAAGGCCCCGAAGAACGCCCCGGAACATCCGTGGTTTTGTCTTTTCAAGAACGGTCCATCGCCGACCAAATTGCCCACCGCATGACCCAACGCGATTCCGCCCGGTCGATTGCGGCCATGTCGTCCATGTTGGCCCACGAAGTTAAAAATCCGCTCAGCGGCATACGTGGAGCCGCTCAATTGTTGGAACAATCGGCCAACGAAGGTGATCTTGAACTCACCCGTTTAATACAAGCCGAAGTCGATCGCATCAAAGACCTGATTGACCGTATGGAAGTTTTTTCGGAAAATGCTCCGGTTAAAACCGAACCCTTAAATATCCACCAAGTCCTTGACCGTGTTCATAAAATTGCCAAGCATGGCTTTGCGTCTCATGTTCGGTTTGAAGAGTTTTATGACCCATCCTTGCCCTCTGTCCAGGGCCATCACGATCAGTTAATACAGGTCTTTTTAAACTTGGTTAAAAATGCCGCCGAAGCGGTGCCCAAAGAGGGCGGTGAAATTGTCTTAAAAACGTCGTATCAACACGGCATTCGTTTTGCCATGCCGGGCAGTCAAAGCCGCGTGCATCTGCCGTTGGCGATCACCGTACAAGATAACGGCCCCGGTATTCCAGACGATTTGACAGACCACCTGTTTGACCCGTTTGTCACCACCAAAACCAATGGCACAGGCTTGGGTTTGCCTATGGTGGCCAAAATTGTTGGGGATTTGGGTGGTGTTATTGATTTTAAATCCCACCCCGGACGCACAACTTTTCGCGTGCTGCTGCCCATGTCAAAAGAACCGCCTTTGGAAGGAAATGACCGATGACCACAGGTGCAACTATTCTTGTTGCGGATGATGACAATTCAATCCGCGTGGTTTTGGAACAAGCCCTCAGCCGCGCCGGTTTTGAAGTGCGCACCACATCAAATGCGGCAACGCTGTGGAAATGGGTGTCCGCTGGGGAAGGCGATTTGGTGATCACCGATGTGGTGATGCCCGATGAAAACGGTCTGGACCTGATTCCGCGCATGTTGAAAATCAGACCCAACTTGAAAATTATTGTGATGAGTGCTCAGGCGACCATCATGACGGCCTTAAAAGCTGCCGAACGCGGGGCCTTTGAATACCTTCCGAAACCATTTGACATCAATGAATTGGTGACCGTTGTTAAGCGAGGACTTGAAGCTAAAAAACAGTCTTCTTCGGGCCCCAAAACAGACGATGAAGACCTGCCGTTGATTGGTCGGTCTGCGGCCATGCAAGACATTTACCGCACCATTGCGCGTTTGATGCAGACCGATCTTAGCATCATCATTAATGGCGAGTCCGGCACCGGTAAAGAGCTGGTGGCCAAGGCTTTGCATGATTTTGGGCGCCGTCGGAACAAGCCCTTTGTGGCCATCAATATGGCGGCTATTCCCCGTGATTTGATTGAAAGCGAACTGTTTGGACACGAAAAGGGCGCGTTTACGGGGGCCACAAGTCGATCCATTGGTCGTTTTGAACAAGCCCAAGGCGGCACGTTGTTTTTGGATGAAATCGGCGATATGCCCTCTGAAGCGCAAACCCGATTGCTGCGGGTTTTACAAGAAGGCGAATACACGTCCGTTGGCGGACGTACGCCGATTAAAACCGATGTGCGCATCATTGCCGCCACGCACCGGGACCTAAAACAGTTAATCCGCCAAGGACAATTTCGCGAAGATCTTTATTTCCGTCTTAACGTTGCTCAGGTGCGCATTCCGCCGTTGCGCGAACGCACCGAAGACGTTCCAGAATTGGTCGGACACTTTATGTCTCAGGCCGAATCCGAAGGTTTACCGTGGAAAACCATCACCACACAAGCCATGGACAGATTAAAAAGACACAGCTGGCCGGGCAACGTTCGTGAACTTGAAAACATGGTCAAACGTCTGTTGGCCCTGTGTGCCGAAGATGAAATAGGCTTGCCGGCGATCGAAGCCGAACTGGCTGAAGCCCCCGCATCTTGGAACGAAGTCGAAGAAGGCAGCTTAACGCAATCTGTTGAACGTCATTTAAAGACCTATTTCAGTGCCCACGGTGATGATATGCCCGCACCGGGCCTTTATGATCGGATTTTGCGTGAAATTGAACGCCCCTTGATCCAATTAACGTTGGATGCCACTCGTGGTAATCAATTAAAAGCCGCCGATATATTGGGGCTAAACCGCAATACATTGCGTAAAAAAATTCGCGAACTTGATATTTCGGTGGTTCGTGGCGGGCTTAAATAAGTGAGCCAGAACATGGATGGATCCCGTCAAAGCTCAGAGGTGAAAAAGCCTAAAGGTCCAGAAAAATGGTTTGGCCGTTTTTTGGCCAGCCGTCGTTTTGCCTTTGTTTTGGCAACCCTTGCCGTGGCGTCGGGGACCATAACGTTTGGTTTGCTGACGGGAACATCAACGGGATCGGGTGAATCTCGCCAAATCGCGATCTTTTTGGTTATTGACCTGGTTGTTTTGTTGCTGTTGCTGGCGGTCATTGCGCAACGCATTGTCGCCATGTCGGTGCAGCGCCGCAAAGGCATGGCGGGATCAGCGCTGCATGTGCGCATTGTGGTGATGTTTTCGCTGATTGCCGTGACACCGGCGATTTTGGTGGCCGTATTTTCCGCTCTGTTCCTTAATTACGGTGTTAATTCTTGGTTTAACGAACGGGTGCGCACGGCGGTCGAGGCCTCGCAGGTTGTTGCTCGGGCGTATTTGGAAGAACACATTCAAAACATTGGCACGGCGGTTTTGGGGATGTCCAACACCTTAAACCGTAATGCTTCGAAACTGATCGTAAATCCCCGCTTATTTGCTCAATCGTTAACAGACTTGGCCAATGAACAGGCGCTATCGGAAGCGGTCATTATTGATGCCAACAGTGTTATTTTGACCAAATCACGGTTTTCCTTGTTGCAATTGCGGATTGGCGAAGTGCCAAGGAACGCCTTTGAACGGGCCAACAACGGTGAAGTGGTCATTTTAACGGCGCCCGACGTCGAACAGGTCCGCGCCATTGTTAAACTTGATCGTTTTGTCGGGGCTTATTTGCTGGTGGAACGGTTTGTGGATGCGCGCGTCATCAGCAATATAGAACGCGTGCGTCAGGCGTCACAAAGCTACCTAAATTTGCAAGAAAGCCGGGGGACCATCGAAGTCACCTTTGTCGCTATTTTCATGGTGGTGGCGTTGTTGTTGTTGTTGGCTGCTGTATGGATTGGCATGATCCTGGCCAATCAATTGGTCAAACCTATTTCCAAACTGATTGATGCGGCGCAAGGCGTGTCTCAGGGTGATCTTAGCCTGAGAGTTGAAGTAGACGAAACCATTGGTGAAATTGGCACGCTTTCAACCGCCTTTAATGAAATGACGGAAAAACTGGCGGCTCAGCAAGAAGGCCTGTTGACCATGAACCGGGAACTTGACGAGCGCCGTCGTTTTACGGAAACCGTGCTCAGCGGTGTATCTGCGGGCGTGATTGGTTTGAATAATTTGGGCCTCATCGATTTATCCAACCCAACCGCCAGTCTTTTGTTGGGCGTTGACTTAGACCAGGCCCATGGGCGGCCCTTGTCCGAAGAAGTACCCGAAATGGCGGACGTCTTAAGCAAGGCTGTGAACAAACCGGAACGGGTGGCTCAGGCGGAAATCACCATTCACAGAGACAACGTGCCGTCGCAATTGATTGTCAGCGCCACCAGCGAACAATTGGATGGCGATATTATCGGTTATGTTGTGACCTTTGATGACATAACAGAACTGCAATCGGCCCAGCGCAAAGCCGCATGGTCAGATGTGGCGCGCCGAATTGCTCATGAAATCAAAAACCCTCTGACGCCCATTCAATTATCCGCAGAACGCCTGAAACGTAAATATCTTAAGCAAATCAAAGACGATCCCGAAACCTTCATCATGTGCATCGAAACCATCATTCGCCAAGTCGATGATTTGGGCAATATGGTTGATGAGTTCTCGTCCTTTTCCCGCATGCCACAAGCGATCTTAAAAGACGAAGACATTGGAAACCTATGTCGCCAAGCCTTGTTTTTAGAACGCAATCGCAGCGAAACCGAAGACGGGGTTGGGGATGTTATGGTCTCAGGCGAGATTGATGAAGACATCCAGTCTTTAAATTGTGATTCTCAGCAAATTTCCAGAGCCCTCACCAATATCTTGAAAAATGCAGTCGAATCGGTCAACGAACAGATCGAAACGCATCCAGAACTTCAGGGGGCGGGCCAAGTTATCCTCAAGCTTTGCCAGCATGAAACCCCCAAAGGTATGCGTTCGGTCATCACCGTAGAAGACAATGGAACCGGGCTTCCTGAAACCGATATGACGCGTTTGACCGAACCGTATGTGTCGACCCGAAACCGGGGCAGTGGATTGGGGCTGGCGATTGTTAAAAAAATCATGGAAGATCACAGCGGAAACCTGTTACTTGAAAACAGACCAGAAGGCGGGGCACGCGTTACACTATCGTTTGCTCCGGCGAATTCTTAAAGAATCGAGTGATGAAATAAAATGCCCCAAGATATTCTCATTGTTGATGATGAAGCCGATATCCGCATGCTGGTGGCGGGCATTTTAGAAGACGAAGGCTTTCAAACGCGCGAAGCCGGTGGCGACGTGCAAGCCTTGGAAATGATTGAAACCCGTCGCCCTAATTTGGTGCTGTTAGATATTTGGCTGCAGGGCAGTCAAATGGATGGCTTGAAAATTTTATCAGCCATTAAAAAACGCCATCCCAGCTTGCCCGTGGTGATGATGAGCGGCCACGGCACGGTGGAAACCGCCGTAAAAGCCCTTAAAGACGGGGCCTATGACTTTATTGAAAAACCATTTAAGGCGGATCGTCTGTTATTGGTCATTGACCGCGCCATGGAAGCCGCCCGTTTAAAGCGGGAAAACGAAGACCTGCGTCAACGCAGCGATACCGAAGACGACCTCGTCGGGGCTTCAAATGTAATTGCCCAAGTTCGCCAAGCCATTGAACGGGTGGCACCGGCCAATTCCCGCGTGCTGATTTCTGGCCCCAGTGGTTCAGGCAAAGAAGTCGTCGCGCGCATGTTACACGATCGTTCAAACCGCGCCACAGGCCCCTTTGTGGTGATGAACTGTGCGTCCATGGACCCCGAACGCATGGAAATTGAACTGTTTGGCACCGAAACATCGGTTGAAGAAGGCGAGGGTGGACGTAAAATCGGCTATTTTGAATCCGCCCATACTGGCACATTGTTTTTGGATGAAGTATCCGATATGCCCTTGGAAACGCAGGGTAAAATCGTCCGTGTGTTGCAAGAACAAATCTTTGAACGTGTTGGCGGTACGTCCAAAATCGAAGTCGACGTGCGTGTTGTCGCCAGTGCGACCCGCGATATTCAGCTGGAAATCAAAGAAGGCCGTTTTCGCGAAGACCTGTTTTATCGTTTATCCGTGGTGCCGATTGACGTGCCGCCGTTGGACCAACGCCGCGAAGACATTCCGTTACTGGCGTCTCACTTTATGGTCAATGCGGCCAAGAGGTCAGGTCAGGCGCCCAGAATGTTATCCGAAGATGCCATAGCGGCGCTGCAGTCTTATGCCTGGCCCGGCAACGTGCGAGAACTGAAAAACATCATCGAACGCTTGTTGATTATGGCCCCCGGTGAAGCCAATGAACAAATTCGCGCCGAATTTCTGCCCAGCGAAGTGACCAATTCTGGCATGAATAATCAGGCCTATGGTCAAGGTAATGGCAGTGAAATCATGGGGTTACCCTTAAAACCAGCACGAGAAGCCTTCGAAAAAGATTATTTATCTGCACAAGTCACTCGTTTTGGCGGTAATATCTCGCGAACGGCAGAGTTTGTCGGTATGGAACGTTCGGCGTTGCACCGTAAACTTAAGTCATTGGGACTTACGGCAGATTCTTTACAGAAAAGTACGGACTAGGAAATAATAATCATGAAAGTGATCGTTTGCGGTGCCGGACAGGTGGGGTTTCACATTGCCCAACATCTTTCTCGTGAAAACAATGATGTAACAGTCATCGATCAATCCCCTGATCTTATTAAGCGGGTATCGGATACCTTGGATGTGCAAGGCGTGATCGGTCATGCTTCGCGTCCTGATGTTTTGGAACGGGCCGGAGCCGAAGACGCCGACATGGTGATTGCCGTGACCGCGGCCGATGAAGTCAACATGGTGGCTTGCCAAGTCGCGCATTCGCTGTTTGATGTGCCCAAAAAGATCGCCCGCGTCCGCCATCAGGCTTATTTGCAACCCATGTGGGCCAATTTATTTTCGCGCGATCATATGCCCATTGACGTGATTATTTCCCCGGAAATTGAAGTTGCCCACGCAATTTCGCGGCGTTTGAGCGTCCCCGGAGCGTTTGAAGTCATTCCCTTGGTCGATGGCCTTGTTAAATTGTTAGGTGTGCGCTGTGGTGACAATTGTCCTTTGGTGAACACACCCTTGCGCCAAATCACCCAACTGTTTCCGGACCTTAAAGTCACCATTGTCGGCATTGAACGCGATGGCAAAGTGATTATCCCCGACGCCGATACGCAAATGTTGGTGGGTGATAACGTTTATTTGGTGGTCGCGACCGATAACCAAGAACGCACGCTGGCCAGTTTTGGTCACGAAGAAACCGAGGCGCGGCGCATTGTGATTTTTGGCGGCGGCAATATCGGTATGTTCTTGGCGCAGCAGTTGGAAGAACAAAACGCTAATCTGAACGTCAAATTGATTGAATTGAACGCCGAACGGGCCGAAGAATGTGCCAATCGCTTAAGCAAAACCATGGTGCTGCGCGGCGATGTGTTGGACGGCGCCATGATGGTCGAAGCCAACATGGCCATGACCGAAACCGTCATCGCGGTGACCAATGATGATGAAACCAATATCTTGTCGTCCTTGTTGGCCAAGCGGGAAGGGGCTAAACGGTCTATTTCCCTGATCAACAAAGGCGAATACGGGGCCTTAATCGGGTCTTTGGGCATTGATGTGGTGGTGGATCCCCGCAACATYACGGTTTCAAACATCATTCARCAYGTGCGCCGTGGACGYATYCRTTCGGTKCATACYTTGGGCGAAGGYTTTGGCGAAATGATYGAAGCCGAAGCSTTAGAAACGTCCCCYATGGTGGGYATGCCGTTGCGYGAAGCCAATTTGCCCGACGGYTTGGTKYTGGGCGCCRTTGTGCGYGACAAWGAAGTCATTAATCCSCGMGGAAACACCATYGTRAAGGCCGGTGACCGGGTGGTSWTGTTTGCRGCRGCCGATGTGATCARCAARGTCGAAAAGATGTTTTCCGTGCAGTTGGAGTATTTTTAGGTCATGGCCCGCATTTCTTACGTTAATGGTCAATACGTGGACCACCGGGATGCTGCGGTGCATATCGAAGACCGTGGCTTTCAATTCGCCGACAGTGTGTATGAAGTGTTTGCCGTGCAGCGCAGCTGTTTGATTGACGGTGACGCCCATCTGGACCGCCTTGATCGATCTTTGAATGAACTGTCGATAACTCAACCCATGTCGCGCGCGGCCTTAAAGTTG
Organism: Rhodospirillaceae bacterium; assembly: GCA_002401565.1. Taxonomy (GTDB): domain Bacteria; phylum Pseudomonadota; class Alphaproteobacteria; order Rhodospirillales; family Magnetovibrionaceae; genus JANLGW01. The sequence goes on along the minus strand of NVTL01000051.1, from coordinate 8,498 downwards.
GTGATCCGTGAAGTTTTGCGCCGCAATCACATCACATACGGCGCCCTTTACCTGCAAATATCGCGCGGACAAGCGGACCGGGACTTCCCCTTTCCCAGCGATATCACGCCCACATTGGTGCTGACGGTTAAACGATTAAAACCATTTGATTTCAAAGCCGTGTCAAAAGGTATTAAAGTGATATCGATAGAAGATATTCGCTGGAAACGCTGTGACATTAAAACCGTATCTTTGTTGGCCGGAGCCATGGGGAAAACCCAAGCCAAAAAAGCCGGAGCGACTGAGGCTTGGCAGATTGATGGCGAAGGTTATATCACCGAAGGCACATCGTCGAATGCTTGGATCGTCACCCAAGACGGGATTTTGGTGACCCGGTCTTTAAGTGTTGATATCCTTGGCGGTATCACGCGCAAGACCATTTTGGAATTAGCTCAAAAAGAAAACCTTAAATTCGAAGAGCGATCTTTCACCTTGGCCGAAGCAAAATCAGCGCGCGAAGCCTTTTCGTCATCCAGCACCCTGTTTATCCGCCCCATCATTCAAATAGATGAGGCTAAAATTGGCGATGGCAAAGCAGGAAAGTTCTGTTTGAACGTCCTAAAACTGTACGGTCAACATATGGAAGGCTGTTCGTGAGCCCGCTTTTAACGACGCGGCCCAAGGCCATTATCTTTGATTGGGACAACACCCTGATCGACAGCTGGCRAGTCATTCAAGAAGCCTTTAACGCCACCTTTGACGATTATAATTTGCCCCATTGGACCTTGGAAGAAACCGAACAACGGGTCGCAAAGTCCATGCGTGATAGCTTTCCAGAACTGTTTGGTGACGAATGGGAACAGGCGGGCAAAATCTTTCACGGTCATTTCAAAAACATCCACCTAGACCGCTTAAGCCCCTTAGCCGGAGCCGAACAAGCCTTGGCTGACTTGGCTGGGTTAGGCATATATTTGGGCGTGGTCAGCAACAAAACCGGAGCCTTTTTAAGGGCTGAGGCTGAAAAACTGGGTTGGGACAAGCATTTTGGTCACATCATCGGGGCCGGGGACGCGGACAAGGACAAACCAGCACCTGATCCGGTGCACATGGCTTTACAAGACAGCGGCATCGATTTGGGCGGCGACGTTTGGTTCGTTGGCGATGCTAAAATCGATTTGGAATGTGCGCTAAATGCGGGCTGTATTCCTATTTTGGTGCGTGAAAAGGCTCTGGCGGAAGGTGAATTTGCGTCTGTGCGCCCAAAGGGGCATTTTCCAAGCGTTCAAAGTCTTTCCATTCATGTTCAGAACATGTAGTATCCCTTTTCCAGTCTAGATAAGCCTTTGCGGGGGGAAGAATCGTAAAGTTTTATTATTGGAGTGGCGATGAAAGGGCGGCAAAACGCGCCCTAATAAAAATTAAAATGGGGAAGCAACAAAAATGGCTTCGGAARGAAAACAAAGCGTCCARGACGTTTTTCTTAATCAYRTCCGTAAAAACAAAACATCTGTCACCGTGTTTTTGGTGAACGGAGTCAAACTGCAAGGGATTGCCACGTGGTTTGATAACTTTTCAATCTTATTGCGCCGTGACGGACATACGCAACTTGTGTATAAGCATGCGATCTCGACGATCATGCCTTCCACACCCGTGCAACTGTTTGACCCGGATGCCGATACTAACGAGGAATAACGAACTTTGTTCACCGACGAAACTAAAGACGACGGTTCTGCTGAGCTCGGCGAACGGACATTTGTGATCCACCCTCATCCGAAATCAAAAACCGACTATGCGCGGGGGCCAGAGGCTCGTTTGCAAGAAATATGCGGACTGGCCGAAGCCATTGATTTAGATATCATCGCCAAAGAAGTCGTTACTTTTGGCAAGATCAAACCGGGATCGTATTTCGGAAAAGGCACGTGCGAACGCTTAGATGCGATCGTTAAGGCCAATGACATCCGCATTATCATCGTCGACACACAACTCAGCCCCGTGCAGCAACGCAACCTTGAACGGGCCTGGGACTGTAAGGTTTTGGACCGTACGGGCATCATCTTAGAAATCTTTGGCGAACGGGCCCGCACCAAAGAAGGCGTGTTACAGGTCGAATTGGCACACATGACCTATCAAAGGTCCCGTTTGGTGCGGTCGTGGACCCACTTGGAACGCCAACGCGGCGGCGCCGGGTTTATGGGCGGGCCGGGCGAAACCCAAATCGAAGTTGATCGCCGCCTGATTGATCAGCGCATTTCCAAACTGAAACGCCAACTGAAAGACGTCAAACGCACCCGCGAACTGCACCGCACGGCGCGGCGTAAAGTGCCGTATCCGATTGTCGCCTTGGTCGGCTATACCAACGCCGGAAAATCCACGCTGTTCAATCAGTTAACCAATTCAGACGTGTTTGTGAAAGACCAGCTGTTTGCCACCTTGGACCCCACCATGCGGAGCATCAAATTGCCCAATGGTCGCGATATTATCCTGTCCGACACGGTTGGCTTTATTTCCGATTTGCCCCACGAACTGGTTGATTCCTTTCACGCGACCTTAGAAGAAGTTCTGGAAGCCCAAGTGGTTGTACATGTACGCGATATTGCTCACCCCGATACCGACGCGCAAAGTGCCGATGTCAGCGAGGTTTTAAAAGAACTGGGGCTGGGCGACGTTGCTTTGCAAGAAACCCTGATCGAAGTCCGCAATAAAATCGATTTGCTGGACGCCGAACAAGTCGATATCCACAGCAACACGGCTATTCGGTCATCGCACCCGGTCATTTTAACGTCCGCCGTGACGTCCCAAGGTATCGAAGACTTCCTGTTGTCTATCGAAGCCCGTCTGGCTCAAGCCATGGCCACTGTTGAGGTCAAAGTCGAGTTTGCAGAGGGTAAAAAACTGTCTTGGATTTATGCCCACGGGGAAGTCCTTGACCGTACCGACGACGAAGATAGCATCCGTTTAACCGTGCGCTTTGACGATGCAAACTTCCAACGGTTTCAAAATATGTAAGCTTAACGCTTAGCCCGTCCAGTCTCAAAAACCGCTCAAACTGCTTAAGTTCAGTTTGGGCGGTTTTTTTGTCTGCATTTTGCCGTCTTTTTTTCCTTATTCCTTCAAAAACAACAAAAAAAACCCATCCTTTAACTTACCCTTAACTAATCTACTAGTAGACTACAATCAATCAAAACACAGGAGGCCAAATTGGCAAATTTAGACAGAGCACCCACACAAGAACAGATTCAAAGCACAGGAACTTCGGCCCAAAAGCTCACGGCACGGCGGAGCAAAGCTCAACAGAAATGGCGCGAAAAAAATCGCCTTACCAAAACGCAATTGAACGTGATGGCCCGCACCATCACGCACGAAGGTTTAAGTGATGTGGCCAAGGATTTTAAATTACGGGGCAAAGCAGAAGCCGTGGCCTTTTGCGCTTATGTTGTGCGGTCAATGAAACAAAAGGGTGCCGGCGATGCGAGCACGTATCTTTATTTGGAAGCCTTGAAGGCCGGATTTAAAAGAGATCGCGACATCTTTTCACCGTGACCCTGTTCATGGTGAAAATGCTGGTCCACAATAAGAAATGGATTCGCTTTTACCCACCGTCGAGGACTTGCTGGCCCGCGTTGCTGATCAAGAAATTCTGTCGCGCTTTAACAAGCTGACAGAACTCGACATCCACTACAAAGACGGCCGCAGGGACATCGTCACCACGGCTGATTTAGAGGCCGAAAATCGCATTCGCGAAGGCCTGTTAAAAATCATGCCGGACAGTGTCGTGATTGGTGAAGAAGACGCCTTTAAAAATCCCGAAATTTTGGACAAACTGAACGGATCAACGCCTGTGTGGTTGGTTGATCCGGTGGATGGCACCCGCAATTTCAGCAACGGCAAGGCGTGCTTTGCGGTTATTTGTGCGTTGGTGGTGGACGGTGTCACCCAAATGGGCTGGATATTGGACCCCGTCGCCGGGGCGTGCATTTACACCCAAAAAGGCCACGGTACGTATTTGGGGGAGCAAAAGTTAAACCTGAACTTTCAACCCGACGACCTGCAATCGTTAACCGGATCATTGGGTGAATGCATCCAAGACCGTTTTAAGAAAAGCACCGCAGACGACGTTCCCGAACGGCTGGTCCGCTATCATTGTGTGGGGCGTGAATACATGGACCTGGCCTTGGGAAAGATCCATTTTGCTTTATATGGCGGAAAAATGATGCCGTGGGATCACGCTGCGGGCGTTTTGATGGTCCAAGAGGCCGGTGGATATGCGCGTACAATTAATGGTGAACGGGATTATTCACCGCGTCGCCAAGGCTCCGAAGAACGCTTGCTGATTGCTCCGAACGCCCCTACATTCAAATCACTTTTACAGCTAATTTAATTGGAGTTTCCGACATGAAAGTCGCATTTTTAGGTTTAGGCGTCATGGGTCATCACATGGCTGGGCATTTGCAAAACGGCGGCCACGACGTCACCGTTTACAATCGCACGGCGGCCAAGGCCGAGGCCTGGGCGTCAGAGTTTGGCGGTCAATCCGCATCCACACCAAAAAAAGCCGCAACAGATTCCGAAATCGTTTTTTGCTGTGTTGGTAACGACAATGATTTACGGTCCGTAGTGTTGGGCGAAGACGGAGCTTTTGCCAGCATGGGGGCAGGGGCCATCTTTGTCGACAATACCACCGCATCCGCCGAAGTCGCCCGCGAACTTTATGCAATTGGACAAGACCAAAAGGTCAGCTTTATCGACGCGCCCGTATCGGGTGGCGAATCCGGGGCGATCAATGGAGCCTTAACCGTCATGTGTGGCGGCGACGCGGATGCGTTTGCCAAAGCCGAACCGGTTATCCAAAACTTTGCCAAAGCCGTGGCTCTGATGGGACCGATTGGCAGTGGTCAGCTGACCAAAATGGTCAATCAAACCTGTATCGCCGGAATTTTACAAGGTCTGGCCGAGGCTGTTAACTTTTCCAACAAAGCTGGTTTGGATACCAAACAAGTGCTCGACGTGATTTCAAAAGGCGCCGCTGCGTCTTGGCAAATGGACAATCGCGGCGAAACCATGACCAAGGATGAGTTTGATTTTGGCTTTGCCGTGGATTGGATGCGCAAAGACTTGCAAATCGTACTGGCTGAGGCCGACCGCACCGGCGCTCAAATGCCTATGACCGCGTTGGTTGACCAGTTTTACAAAGAAGTGCAAACCATGGGCGGCGGACGGTGGGATACATCCAGCTTGTTGCGCCGTTTAAGTCAGAACGATTAAGCGATCACTATTCACTAAATCTTATTCAATGATGAACAACGCACGTGGCCGGGCTTGCAGGACGCTTTTGACGTCCCAAACCAGCCACGTGAARCGTTTGTCTTTGGGGTCTTTTTTGGTGTAGGTGGCRTTRTGRTCYTTGATCGGCATATCCGTTTTAAAGCGGATTTGRCCTTCCATATTCARGCCCATTTGCACGATGCGTTTGCGGTTGTCTTTGGAAATCGATTTGGTTTCGAATACGATCAAGCCTGAATTCGCCACGTATTTCAGCTGAAAAATCACTTCACTGGTGCGAATAAACGTGACCATTTTGGCGTCCAACAGATCGCCTTCGCCTTTCCAATTGACCTTAAAGTGGCCTTTGCCAAAATACTTAAATTCGTTGGTTTTGGAATCGCGTAACAGATCTGTTTCAATAATGGCGACTTTTTCTTTTTCTTCTTCAGGGGTCATTTTGCCGCTGACCAGTTTATTATACAGCGTCAGGTCCACCAAATACCCATCAAACAGCATGGTGTAATAGCCCGCACGATTGACCTCGATCTCGGCATCAAACTTGACGGGGAGATAACAAGAGCTAATCGCCATCGTCATAACGATTAAGGCTCCGGTTTTGGCGATTGCGGACTGGTGAAGGGCTTTGAACGAAAAAGACATAAACACGGGTTCCTAAGGTTTGAAGGCTGTGGCAGAGTTTATTCTTTTGTCTTGGCCTCTGTCCACAACAATTCAAGATCGTCGAGGCTGGTTTTCTTGATATCACGGCCTTGATTTTCAAGGGATGTTTCGATGTGTTCAAAACGACTTTCAAAGCGGTTGTTGGCGTGGCGCAGGGCAGATTCAGGATCAATGTCCAATTTGCGCGACAGATTTACGCACGTCAGCAACACATCGCCCATCTCATGTTCCATGGCTTTTTGGTCATTTAGGGCGATTTCAGCCTCTAATTCCGCCAGTTCTTCGCGAAACTTGTCAAACACCGGGGCGACACTTGGCCAATCAAAGCCCACGCGTGCCGCTCGTTTTTGTAATTTAGCCGCGCGCATCAGGGCAGGGAGCCCGCGACTGACATCCGTTAGGGCGCCTTGATGGCCTTTGGCCGTTTTGGCTTTTTCGTTACGTTCTTGTTCTTTTAAAGCTTCCCAGTTCGCCGTTTGGTCTTCGGCGCTGTGAATACCGGTTTGATCGGCAAAGATATGAGGATGACGCCGCACCATTTTTTCGGTGATGCCGGTGATGATGTCGTGAAAGTCAAAATTACCATTTTCTTTGGCCATCTGGGCGTAAAACACCACTTGGAACAACAGATCGCCCAATTCGTCCTGCACGGCCGCCATATCACCATGGTCAATGGCATCAGCAACCTCATAGGCTTCTTCGATGGTATGCGGGGCAATGCTGGCAAAGGTCTGTTCAATATCCCAAGGGCATCCACCGTCCGGGGATCGCAATTGCGCCATAAGTTCTAGCAAGCCGTCGAGCCCTGAAGGAAGCGGGAGCTTTGAAGAAGAATCATTATTTTGTGTCATGTCTAAATTTAACGCCGAGCCATGGGGTTACGCAAGTGGCGCATCTATAGAACCGCAAGATAGCCAAGCACCTAAAACATTTGCCATACAAACGATTGAGTTTTGGCTGCGTATGAAAGGTTCCGTAAATAAGAAATGCGACAAAAGTTATGAACGGACAAAGTCAAAGCTTTTCACCTTAATGCACATCCTTAACATCATCATATAGTGACAGGGTGATATATGAACAAATCGCATAATGTATATTATGGAAAATTAGATACATTGTTTATTATTAGAGTCATAGCTAGTTTACCATGAATTATGGATATTAAGATTAATGGTTGTTGAGAATGCTGGTTTCAGGCATCACTATTATAAGTCTGTGTTATCTCGTCGACTTCATGTGACTGGGGATTAAGTTATTTAGGCAGTTGTGATGCCTCGTTTCGACCGACAAGCTTGGTTAACAAAACCGAGTTGATCATCCGCCTGCCCTATAATTTATGGAAATGGATTTTTAAAATTAAGGGTCTGAGGTGATGTCAAAAAAATGTGTAAGTACAAAAAATAAATAAATGTAATGCGTTGCCCAAATATTTCTTTATCTAATCGTCTTTAGGATTTTTAGGTTTGTCCGCTGGTTCATCAGCCGGTTCGTTATCAGCGTATAAATAATAGATAACGGAAAAAACGATGGCTATGGCGTAAAACACATAAGCGTACATTCTTTCGCCCAAGGTCTGCCAGACAAAGCCAAAGCCAAGCAGAGCCACATACGTGATGAGTGCGGGTATAAGTTTACTTTTGTTCATGGAGTATCAGATCATTTCAAAATTAAACGTCAAATTGCAAACCGTCATACGCGACAAAAACGTTATCTGGCAACTTGGCTTGCAAGGTCTCGTAATCTAAATAAAAGCCCAAATGGCCCAAATACGCGCGTTCTGGTTTCACCCGTTCGATCCATTCCAGAGCTTTATTGACGTCCAAATGGGTCGGATGCGGCTTGTCGGTAAACGTGCCCAGCATCCACACTTTGATGCCCTTTAACATATCAAAACCGTCTTCATGCATGGAAATCAGGTCCGTTGAATAAGCAAAATCGCCAATTCTAAAGCCTTTTGAGTCCACATAGCCGTGGTCTTGGTCAATGGGCGTGATCGAAAAACCCGCCGCCGTAAATGGTTCGCCATGCTTTATTTCGATTTTGGGGTCTAATGTAGATTTATAATAAAACTTGGCGTCTGGAGCGATGGGTTCAAACACATAGGGAAAGCGCGCCGTAATGGTGTCCAGGGTCTGGGCATCGCCATAAACCGGTATGGCCGCGTCCATACGGCGATTAATACCCCGCAAATCATCGATTCCATGCAGGTGATCGGAATGTGCATGGGTATACAAAACGGCATCGATGTGTTGAATGCCAGAGGTCAAAAGTTGTTCGCGAAGGTCCGGGGAAGTATCAATCAACAGCGCTTGATCGTCGTCTTCGATAAAGATCGAAGGGCGTAAACGTCTGTTTTTGGGGTTGTTTTCGTCGCACAAGCCCCATCCGGCCTCCACTGATGGAGTACCTGAACTTGACCCAGAACCGAGAACAGTGACGCGCACGATGTTTAGCCCCCTCGACGTTTGGCTTTGGAAAACAGCCTGAAAAAATTATCGGTTGTTGCTTTCGCTATCTAGGAAGAGGGCCTGCTAAAAGTCTTTGAACGGTTCATGAAAGATAATCAGCTTAACACC
>NVTL01000050.1 GCA_002401565.1 Rhodospirillaceae bacterium | reverse complement strand
CGTGACGGCGTTTGCGAACAAGTTTGCTCGGCTGATATGTACGTTTCACGATACGTCTCCAATAGCTCTAATTAAGTCGCGTGGTATAAGGGGTACAGACAATGAAGTCAACGATACAAGTGTCATTATCTGAACTCTTTATACACAGCCTGTATCTTTTTGGGCCGTTGGGGCGAAATAAAAGGCAACAATTAGCGCTAGTGTGTTTAAGGTGCTCATCCCATACTCTTTATATTCATACTTTTAAAAGGGCCCCAAAATGGCTACACCCCCCGAAAAATCTGAAGATTCTCAACAACCCCGCGTTCACGTTGATGCTGTTTTAGAGCCCGGTCAACCGATACCAAAGGGCTTAAAAAGGTATGTCCCCGTGGTTGTCATATTTTTGGGCATCACAATCTTTTTTGTTGGTGGTTTTCAGGATTTATTGAGCTTTAAGTCGCTTTCTGAAAATTATGTGGACATGACAGCATGGGCCCAAGCTCATCAAATGCTCGCCGTGGCAGGCTTTATTTTAACTTATGTTGTCGTTGTGGGCTTGTCTTTGCCCGGTGGCATGTTTTTGACCTTGGGCGGCGGGCTGATCTTTGGCGGCTTGGCAGCCTCTTTATATGTGGTGGTCGGCGCCACGTTGGGCGCTGCGGCGATTTTCTTGGCTGCGCGCTATGCCTTTGCTGATTTGTTCAAATCCAAAGCCGGGTCAAGTTTATCCAAAATGGAAAACGGCTTTCGGGAAAATGCCTTTAGTTATCTGCTGTTTTTGCGTTTGGTTCCGGCCTTTCCGTTTTGGTTGGTGAATTTGGTTCCGGCCTTGTTGGATGTAAAATTCAGTACGTACGTGATTGCCACCTTCATCGGCATCATTCCCGGCACGGTGATTTATGCTCATGTGGGCGCGGGTTTGGGCGCTGTTATTGAAAAAGGCGAAACGCCAGATTTGGGGATTATTTTCGAGCCGCACATCTTGTATCCGATTCTCGGGCTTGCGGCGATTTCCTTGCTTCCAATTCTGTATAAGAAATTTAAAGGGTAAAATTGGTTATGAATGTGAAGATTAGTTGTGATATTTGCGTTATCGGGGCCGGGTCCGGGGGATTGTCCGTAGCAGCAGGGGCATCCCAAATGGGCGCCGATGTGGTGCTGATTGAAAAAGGCGAAATGGGCGGGGACTGTCTAAACACAGGCTGCGTGCCGTCAAAGGCTTTGCTGGCCGCCGGACATGCGGCCCATGAAGCCCGCAACGCCAGCCGTTTTGGTGTGAAAACGGGCAAGGTTTCGGTCAATGGCAAAAAAGTCTTTGAACATATGCGGGGCGTCATCGATACCATCGCGCCCAACGACAGCGTCGAACGATTCCAAGGCATGGGCGTTAACGTCATTAAAGACTATGGCCGGTTTTTAAATTCAAGAACCGTGCAGGCGGGCGATGTGGAAATTACGGCGAAATATTTTGTCGTATCCACCGGGTCGCACGCGTTCGTGCCGCCCATCGAAGGCTTAGCGTCGGTTTATCCGCTGACCAATGAAAATGTCTTTGATTTAACCGATATCCCCAAACACCTGATCGTCATTGGCGGCGGGCCGATTGGCTGTGAATTGGCTCAGGCGTTCCGCCATTTGGGCGCAGAGGTCACGCTGCTGGAAGTCTTTTCCATCATGCCCAAGGACGATCCCCAGCTGGTCGACGTGGTGCGCAAACAGCTGATTGAAGATGGCATTCAGTTGTTTGAAGGCTGCAAAGTCGACCGCGTAGAGGGCGATGAAGCTGCCCCCGAAGTGGTCATCACCGATTCGGAAGGTGCAGAACACACACTCAAAGGCTCGCACATTTTAGTATCCGCAGGTCGCCGCGCCAATGTCGAAGGCTTAGGCTTAGAACACGCGGGCGTGGACTTTTGCCCTCAGGGAATCGAAATTGACGCCCGCCTGCGCAGCGTATCGAACAAACGGGTGTTTGCCATCGGTGACGTCGCGGGGGGGCTGCAGTTCACCCATGTGGCGGGTTATCACGCGGGTATTGTTATCCGCAATACGCTGTTTAAGCTGCCGGCTAAGGCAAAATTGGACACGGTGCCTTGGGTCACTTATACCACGCCTGAATTGGCAAACGTCGGCCTACTCTTCGACGAGGCCAAAAAGAAATATGGCAAAGATATCCGTGTCTTAGAATGGGAATTCAGCGAAAACGATCGGGCCTTGGCCGAACGCAATTCTGACGGCATGGTCAAGGCCATCGTCACCCAAAAGGGCAAAATTCTGGGCTGTTCCATGGTTGGACCGCGTGCCGGGGAACTGATTGCGCCGTGGGTTTTGGCGATGGAACAGGGGCTAAAAATCGGCGCGCTGGCGTCGACCATTGCCCCATACCCGACCTTGGGCGAAGTATCCAAACGTACGGCGGGCAGTTTTTATACGCCCAAATTGTTCAGCGAACGTACCCGGAAAATTGTCAAATTCCTCATGAAATTTTCCTAAATGCGCTGGAGCCCAGATCATTACCTGAAATACGCAGATCACAGGCTGAGACCTGCGCTGGACCTGTTGGCGCGTATTCCTTTGGATCAGGCCGAACAGGTGGTTGATTTGGGCTGTGGCCCCGGCACTATGGTTGAGGCTTTGTTGCAAGCTTTCCCCACGGCTGAACTTACGGGCATAGACAATAGCGAAGAAATGCTGGCGCGGGCCCAAGAAAATTTCGCAAACCAAGCCACATGGCAGAACGCCGATGTGGCTTTATGGACACCTAAAACGCCGCCGGATTTAATCTTTTCCAACGCCGCCCTGCATTGGCTGGATGATCATGAAGCCTTGTTTTCGCGTTTGTTTGGTTTTGTGACCTCTGGCGGCGTGCTGGCGGTGCAAATGCCCAACCAGTTTGACCAGCCTTCGCACGTGGCAATGCGCGAGGTCGCTGGGGTTGGGCCGTGGGCCGAGGCCCTAAAACCGTTCTTGCGTCCGGCCGCGGTTGCCAAACCCGAAGACTATTACGCATGGCTAAAGCCTCAAGCCAAATCCATTGACCTCTGGAAAACCGAATACGTCCACGAACTTAAGGGCGACGACCCGGCATTGGATTGGATCAGTTCCACCGCCCTAAACCCGTTGTTAGAGGCTTTGGGCGAAAATCACCGCGAAGATTTCCGCACGGCCCTCGCTCAAAAACTCAAAAAGGCCTATCCAAAACACCAAAATGGAACAACACTCTTTCCATTTAAGCGGTTGTTTATGGTCGCCGTAAAAGCTTAGCTTTGCCTTTGTGGGCATGTGCGTTTATGCTTTTGTCCAATGACCTTTGATTTAATGGAAAACGATCATGAGCACTTTAAAATCGATTGATGTAAACGGCACGGCAAAACGCATGACGGTTCCCGATATTCGCAGCCGCAAACGTCGCCATGGGGGCGAACCTTTGGTGTGTTTGACCGCCTATACGGTGATCACGGCTCGATTGTTGGACGTTCATACGGATTTATTGTTGGTGGGCGATAGCCTTGGCATGGTTTTGTACGGCTTGGATACCACCGTTGGCGTGACCTTGGACATGATGATTGCCCACGGCCAAGCGGTGATGCGCGGCGCCAATCGGGCCTGTGTGATTGTTGATATGCCGTTTGGGTCGTACCAAGAAAGCCCGCAAATGGCCTTTCGCAATGCCGCACGCATTATGAAAGAAGTCGGTTGYGCGGGYGTGAAAATYGAAGGCGGRGCCGAAATGGCCGAAACCGTCACGTTYYTMACCCAACGCGGCATTCCGGTSTTGGGCCATGTKGGKYTGATGCCGCAATCGGTSAATACSYTGGGCGGMTTTAAAACGCGAGGCCGCAATGCAGAGGACGCCGAACGTATTGTCCAAGATGCCAAATCCTTGGACAAAGCCGGCGTTTTTGGGTTGGTGGTCGAAGGTGTATTCGAAGCCGTTGCCCGGCGCATTACGGACGAAGTCGAAGTCCCCACCATCGGCATCGGCGGGTCCCCTGCGTGCGATGGACAGATTTTGGTGACCGAAGACATGGCGGGCTTGTTCAACGATTTCAAACCAAAATTTGTGAAACGTTACATGGATTTGGGCGCGGGCATTTCTGAAGCCGCGCGTCTGTACGCCGAAGAAGTCAAATCCGGGGCGTTCCCCGGCGATGAGCATTGTTTTGGAATGGCTAAAAAAGACGACGATGCCTGATCATTTGATTCCTCTGCGCACGATTGCTGAGCTTCGATCCCAAGTCAAGTCTTGGAAAAGCGAAGGCCTAACCACCGGTCTTGTCCCGACCATGGGGGCTTTGCACACGGGGCATATGGAACTGGTGAAAACCGCCAAAGCCCAATGTGACCGCGTGATCGTGACGATTTTTGTAAACCCCACCCAGTTTGGCGAAAACGAAGATTTTGACGCTTACCCCCGCGATGAAGTCGCCGATCTTGCGCGTTTGCAAAGCCACGGTGTCGAGGCCGTGTTTATGCCCGCTGCCCGTGAAATGTACCCCGATGGCGACAGTACGGTGGTCAGCCTGCCCCGTTTTAATGACGTGTTCGAAGGCGTTTTCCGTCCGGGGCATTTGGATGGCGTGGCGACGGTGGTGGCTAAACTCTTAAACCAAGCCCAAGCCGACACGGCTTTTTTTGGCGAAAAAGATTATCAACAATTGCAGCTGATCACGCAATTGGCCCATGATTTATGTATGCCAACAACCATCCAAGGCGTGCCGACAGTGCGAGAAGCCGATGGTTTGGCGTTGTCGTCGCGCAATGCATACCTCAGCGAAGCAGAACGCGCGGCGGCCCCGACTTTGCATAAAGTTCTGCAAACCATCGCCAAGGATTTTGCCGCTGGAAAACCCGCCAGGGCTTTGCAGCAAGCGGGGCTAAAGAYCCTCACCGCAGCGGGCTTTGATCTGGTGGATTATTTGGCCGTGGTGGATGCAAGGACGCTGGCCCCGCTTGACCAGTTCGACCCGAACCGCCCGGCGCGTATTTTGGTCGCCGCCAAATTGGGCCGCACACGGCTGATTGATAATATGGCGGTTGTGTCTTCATGAACGGATTTACGGGACTCTTTTTAGCCGCGTTTTTGGCGGCCACCATCTTGCCGTTTTCATCCGAAGCCGTCCTTGCAGGCCTGATTGCCGAAGGCAGTTACGCGGTGTGGGGCCTGTGGGCCGTGGCCACCGTGGGCAACGTGCTGGGCGCGGTTGTGAACTGGGTGCTGGGGCGCTGGTGCCTGCACTGGCAGTACAAAAAATGGTTTCCGTTTAAAGAAAAAGACTTGGAAAAAGCCGACAAATGGTTCGCCAAATGGGGCGTGTGGAGCTTGCTGTTAAGCTGGGTCCCCGTGATCGGAGACCCCATAACCCTAGCCGCAGGCTTCCTCCGCATAAATTTCTGGATATTCCTAAGCCTCGTCATCATCGCCAAAGGCGGACGGTACGCCGTGGTGCTGGCGGTCGTCCAAGGTCTACTCTAAGGTTAGGCCTTGGATACCTGAAATAAAAAAACCAAAACTTGTTGATAGATTGCCCGTTATGGAAAGTACTTTACCAATCTCGCGAGAGCTACCAACGGGTTGATATGCTTCTTTTGTCAGGCGTTTTAAATCACCTTTGGGATCGATAAGGTCGTCAGGGCTATTAAACTTGCTTTTCTGCTTGCTGTGAAGTCCTGTGATGTTCAAAGCTGTTTCAACGGATTGAAGATCACCTAGATACCAGCTTTCAAGCTCATRNCWKWYRRWGCNTATGAGCGTGTCTGGTTTGTTTGAACTGGTGCAGATTGCCTTTATCTCAGCCTTAAGTTCATGGCATTTTTGTGCGTCTTTATCCAATAAAATGACAAAATGTGTATTCGGAGCTAACCAGTTTCTCAGTTTTAGGTGAACACGTTTAAGCAGGTCTTGTTTGCCTTCATACACGATGTACTTAATATCAGAATAGTCAGGAAGAAGGCGTGGCATTAGCCCCTGAAGCATAGCTTTTGCAGAGGGTTCTTCTAGAAAGAAAACAAGCGTCATAAAGGATCAGCTCCTTGAAGGAAGCCTTCTTTCCAAAGATAACCCATTTTGTCACCGGCCTTTATGAAATTCATAATTTGCTTATCGTCGCTGGCCCTTCGTATGGATGTGTAACCATTCTCTTTAACCAGCCAGTAGATTTCATCTGCTTCGACAGAGTTTAAGAAATCGGGCGAGTGTGTGGAAACGAAAACTTGACCTCCTCGATTTGAATAAGCCCTAAACTCTTCGGCCAATTCAATTAATAAACTTGGGTAAAGTTGGTTTTCGGGCTCTTCTACACACAGAAGAGGATGAGGGTTCGGATCGTACAATAAGATGAGATAAGCAAACATCTTAATCGTACCATCAGAAACGTATCTCGCTAAGAAAGGGTCTTCAAAAGCACCGTCTTGAAAACGAAGTAAAATTCGACCTTCTTCCGTTGGCTTAGCTTCAACTTTAGTAATGCCGGGCACACGTTCAGAGAGCTTTTTTAGAATTTTAGAGAATGTTTCATTATGACGATTATGCAGAAATTCCGTCACAAGTGCCAAGTTATCACCTTCGGATGACAAATGTTCTGCATAACCTGCTTCACGTTCTGGGCGAGCCGCGCTGATATGAAAATCAGAAATATGCCAATTCTCAATCAGCTCGCCTAAGGCTACGACAGCCGGGAACTTCTTAAACTGAGCCAGCCCTTTGATGGCCAGAATATCACTGGATTTAAGGCTTTGATCTTCTCGCTGAAGGTCACTTTCATCTCCAACTTCGTCAACTTCATTAGTGACCGCAAATCCTTTACCATTAGTGAAATTAAGGAAGTGCCATGGCTGACCACTGCTTCCACGACGGTATTTTAGTATTTCGCGTGTCACAATTGGTTGGTTATCTTTTTCGCCAATAGATAAAGAATACGTTACCAGCGGTGAATCCGATTTTTCACGAAACTTTAATTCGATTTCTATGTCACCATCGCACCCACGCGAACGCATTTCTGAAAAACCTCGACTACCACCGTGCTTAACAAGCGCCGTGTGAATATTGCTCGCCATGGCTTCTTTAAGGAAAGAGAAAACGTTAAATAGTGTTGATTTACCAGTTCCGTTAGCACCAACTAGTACACAGAAATGAGGAATATTCCTCATTTCTGTTTCACGGAATGCCTTGAAGTTTTTCAGGCGTAGATATTCTAGTTTCATCAGTTCATCCTATTGGGAATGGTCTTTCTCGTAATGTCTGTACTAGCATGAAGTTTGCATCTGTGGAATGAAGTGTTTTATTTTATGGACTTGACCACTACTTAAAGCGTTGTTCTTCGAGATTGATATGCACATTCATAATTTTAGGTGTGCGGATCTAAAAATAAATATACGCATAAAAGATGCAGGGTTATCTCTTTCCTACGCGAAGTGGAAGCTGGCTTTTCCGGTTTTTTTGACTTGGTACATGGATTGATCGGCGGCTTTTAGGATGTCTTTCATGTCTTTGCCGTGATCGGGGTAAAAGGCGATGCCGATGCTGGCGCCGATTTGGGCTTGGGTGTCTTCGTCAAGGCAATCCATGTCTATGGGTTGGCTTAAGGAGGCGATGATTTTTTTGGCGACATTTTCAGCGCTGGTTTTATCTTTGACCTCGGCGATTAAGACAACAAATTCATCCCCGCCGATGCGCGCGACTTGGTCGCTGTCTCTCAGACATAATTGCAAGCGCCGTGCGACTTCTTTCAGAACGTCGTCCCCGGCGTCATGGCCCCAAGTGTCGTTGACCGCCTTAAACCCATCAAGGTCGATGAACAACACGGCGACCTTTTGCTTGTTCCGTTCGGCTTGCGACAAAAGAAAGGCAGAAGTTTCTTGAAGCAGATGCAGACTGGGCAGGCCCGTTAACGCGTCGTAATGAGCCATGCGGCGCAGTTCGTCCTGGGCTTTGCGGGCGGTGTCTAGGGCTTCGTGCAAGGGCGTCACATCATATTCGGCGACCAACAGCAGTGTATCGCCGTTCAGGGGGTGGCGGGTCATGCGGATGTCTAAAGTATGACTGCGCAGACCGGCTTCGGTCTTCATCAAATAGCTCCACCGTCCGCCTTTTTCGGCCAAGGCGCGCTTAAAACAGGCTTCACCTTCGCTTGGATCGGCAAACCGGGCCGCAAAGGCGGTTAGGCCTGTGGGTAATTTATGGGCGTTAATTGATTTATAGGCTTCGGTTGCGGCGGGGTTTTCCACCACGGGCGCCCCGTCAAGATTGAAACTTGTTATCAAGACGGTGGTGTAGCGCATGGCTTCGACCAACAGTAAATTTTCAGGTGTTTCGCCCAAATTCACTTCTTCGTTGATATAAGCGATGATGGCGCGATGACGGTCCGGCCCAACCAAAACGGCGCGGTGCATCATGTGCAAGGTTTTTGGCTTGCCGTTGGGGTAAGTTGTCCACGGGTCAATGGTCAGGCCATTTTTCGCGGCCAGCTCAAAAGTCTGTTGCGTCCGGTCTCGTGCACCTTGGGTATCGTCAGCAAGGTCTTTTGCGATTAATTCATCAAGGCTATCTAAGTTCCAGAACTCCAGCGCTGCCGAATTTCCCCACCACCAACCATGTTGATCAAGGTCGAAAATCCACACGACATTGGGGATCAGCTTATACAAATCCAGTTCATCATGGCTTTTGATATGCGTTAGGTGATTGTAATCATTATGCATAGACATCTATTTATCCGTTAGCCCCTGACCATAAGTTGTCGGCATAGTAAGACATTTTGAAACATTCAGACACAAAAAAAACGCCGGAGCTTGAAGCATCCGGCGTTTTTTTGTATTTGCCTGTCAGATTAGCGCAGATACAGGTGCACTTCGTTGCTGACAGATGTGTTTGAGGTTTTGCTGGATACGGCGACACGTTCGGGTGGCAGGCCCATTTCGGTCAGCGTCCGCAAGACGTCTTCGGAATGACGGCGAGCTTTGTTTGAATTCAGAGCCACACGAGCCGGACCACCGGAAATCGGCGCCACAGCAACCAAATCAAAGGCCGCATTCGGACGACGTTCCAATACACGGCTGACCGCGTTGTACAAAGCCTGTTGATACGGAACCTTGTTGCGATCAAAACGGATCACGACCAATGGACGACGGTTTGTTGTATCCATCGGTTTGCCAGCAACCGCACCCGGTCCACGGGCCGCCATGGCGACGTTGCCAAGACTTGCCCCATAGATTTCGCCGGTTTTGATGCCAGCGGCCAAGGTGTTCAGGTTAGACCGTTCGGTCGCAACATAATTGCTTTGGCGACGGATATCGTCGGTAACTTCTTTTAATAAGCGTTCAATCAGAACAACCGTTTGGTCGACTTCGTCTTGCAAAATAGCCAATTGACGGTGATCTTCGTCAACCGCGCCGGATACGCCAAAGGCGGCCCGCGTCGATTCGGAAAGATAAGCGCTCATGGTGGACATGGCAGAAGCCGCCGTGGCCAATTTGTTCATGGAAGCAATATCGGAATTTAAATTATCCAACGCCCCTTGAGCAGATGTGAACTGTTGTACCAAAATTGGGTTGCCCGGTGTGGTGCCCACTTGCAAACGGGCGTTCACAGCAGCGATGGTGCCATGATACGTTTGCGCGTTGTTGACCATATTGGCGCGGAGCTCTTGCAAACCACCGTTGTGGGTGCTGACCTGATCTTGCAGACGTTGCAATTCAGAGCGAAGCTCAACAACTTTGCGACCCACAAACGTTCCGGTGTCTTGCCCCGGCGTTACGCCCACGGGCGTAAAGTTTGTATTGCCCAGTTGAGGGGCACGAACCCCAGCCCCGCCATCCGTTGCCGCCTGAGCGGCTTGCGGAGCAACTGTAACAGGCTGCGTTGCCGCGGGGTCAGCCGCGGGGGCTTCTCCGGTTAAGGAGGGCCAAAGTGCAGATTCGGAAAACGAACACGCTGGCAAAATAAGCGCGGCGCCTACGATTAATACCCGGAACTTCGAAAGATTCATTGCCTTTGTTCGCCTTCAATAATTTTTTGAAACCAAAATTCACATACGATTATATGAAAAGGTTTACCCCCAGTTTTAGAGAGAATTGCTTCAAATATAGTCGAAACGATTGACTCAACACCTATTTTTCCAGCGATATTACTCAAACCAATGCCTTGCGGCAAGGGTGGATTTCAATAAAATCATCGTTTTTCGGGGGCTTAGGCCGAAAAGCCAGAGAACCTTTAATTTCAGCGTCTGTAAAAAAACTTAATCTAGGGCTTGCGTTCCTCTAAATCGTGGGTTATTTTCCGCCCGCTTTCGCAAATCAATCGCGAAGCCTCTGCACCCATAGCTCAGCTGGATAGAGCATCTGACTACGAATCAGAAGGCCGGGCGTTCGAATCGCTCTGGGTGCACCAATTATCAAAAGGCCGTCTCTAATTTAGAGGCGGCCTTTTTTCTTTAATATGTTGATTCTAAATGCCTTAATAAAGCCTAAATCATAATCCATTTAGCGAGTAGGCCTTGGCGTATTGTTGAGCTACACTGCGGCTCAGAACGATTTTGTGGGGAAATATGGACGACGAAGACATCTGGTCTGAATGGATGGCCCAAGCCCAAAACGGTGATGGACAAGCGTATCAAAGCTTGCTGTTGGCCATTTTGCCACGGGTGCGGGCGATTGTCGGGCGACGTGTTTCAGACCCCACACGGGCCGAAGACGTGGTGCAAGAAGTTTTGCTGTCTGTGCACAAAAATCGCCACACTTATGATCCAAAACTGAAATTTGCGCCTTGGTTGCACATTATTGCGCAGCGTCGGACCCTTGATTATCTTCGAAAAATCTATCGTCTGGGGGCCCGAGAGGTGCTTGTGGATGAATACCCTGAAACCTTTATGCTTGATGGGGCGAATACCATTGAAGACGAGGCTTTGGCTTTTGACGATATTGATCGTTTAAAGGCGGCCATGGACAAATTACCGCCCGGACARCGCCRSGCGGTYRATTTGTTGAAGTTGCAAGAAATGAGCCTGAAGGAAGCTTCCGCGGCCAGTGGCATGACGGTGGCTTCYYTGAAAGTTTCMATGCATCGCGGCCTAAAAGCCTTGCGAGCGGAAATGGCCGAAGAGGGTGAATGATGACAATAACAATGAATAAGTCAGAACAGATGAAAACAGATGATTTAATTTCGCAGTTGGCAAATGACTTGGCCCCAGTACAGCGTTTGGCTCACCCGGCAAGACGTTTGATCTCGTGGATTTCTGTTGCTCTGCCAATTTCGCTATTCTGTGGCTTTTGGGTCGAAGGGCAAGATTTGACTCTAGCGGTCAAACGCTWGCAAGATCAGCGTGCTCTTTTTGAATTAGGGGCGATTTTACTGACGGCATTGCTTGCCGGATATGCGGCTTTGTCAAGCACTCAACCTGGTCGAAGCCAAAGAGTTTGGGCTTTGCCAATTTTGCCCTTTATTGTTTGGCTTTCTTTAATTGGGGAGAATTGTTGGAGGCTGTTTCAACAAATTGGCCCTGCTGAATTTTCATTTGCCCCACATTGGGTCTGTTACCCGGCGGTTGCGGCAACGGGATTTGCTCCGGCCCTTTTTATTGCAGTTCTGATTCGCCGAGGTGTCGTTATTTCGCCTAACATGACCGTCGCCATGGGGACATTGTCGGCGTCTGCTTTGGGCGCGGTTGGTTTGCGGCTTTTTCATGAACCAGATGCCACGGTATTGTTGTTTTTTTGGCAATTGATTGCGACGGTAAGTTTTATGGGGATTGCCAGTTTGGCATCATCTTATATTTATCGCCGCGGCTAGGCCTTTCCCTTATTCTTTCGGCGGATTTTCTTTTTCAGTATCGTCGTCTTCGGCCAGCCACCACATGGCGGGGTCGGTGTCTTTGGCCGCGCTGGATTTTTCTGGTAAACGGGCTTGCGCGTGTTGAATGTTGCGTTCCGTTTGCTTGACCATGCGCGATAATCCTAGGGTATTATAAACATCTTGCGCGCCCATAAAAGCGGCCAAGGCGGTTTCATAATACTGGTCATCATGGG
The DNA here is from genome assembly GCA_002401565.1 of Rhodospirillaceae bacterium. Taxonomy (GTDB): domain Bacteria; phylum Pseudomonadota; class Alphaproteobacteria; order Rhodospirillales; family Magnetovibrionaceae; genus JANLGW01. The sequence goes on along the minus strand of NVTL01000050.1, from coordinate 12,906 downwards.
TCATGCGGCCCAACAAAAACAAAGCCCCGCCCATGGTGTTTTGGGTGGCGGCCCACAAGGTTGGGTGGGTTTCGCGGGTGCGGACTTTCAAAGCTTGATTACAGGCCGAAACGGCGCGTTCAATGACTTCGGTATTGCCCAATTCCCGACCCAGAACTTGCGCAACTTGACCCAAATTGTTCATGGTATCGGACCACAGCAACGGYGTGGAATGCATGGTCAGRACTTTTAACGMGTGTTGAAAARCSKTCAGGGMTTCTTTYAAGCCCGCCGTMTCTCCRCTTTTGATATCCAATCGRTAAAGMACTTCRCCYARACGRTTYTGCGTGGTTGCCCACGGAAAYGGGGTGGTGGCYTGGCTGAAAACGYCCAASGCCTCRCGGTASGCYGMGGCGGCTTTGTTAAGCATKTCCGCATCATCGGAMCGTTCGCTCAAAGCCTGAAAAACAGTACCCAAATTGCGCTGCAGATAAGCCCAGTTTGCGGGATTTTCGGTGCGCACGGTGCCTTTTAAGGCCAACTCATAGGCTTGGGCCGCGCGGGTATAGACTTCGCCACCGGGAAATAAATGGCCAAACGTTGCCAAGGCATTCCCAAATGCGGCCTGAACCGAAGCCTGTTCGCGCATGGTGAAGTCTTTGGGAATATGGTCAATGTCTTGGGCCGCGCGTTCCAAAGCATGGGCGACCAAATGTTGACAGGTTTGCGATTTTTTTTGTTTGGTGGTTTTAATAGCCGCCAAGGCCGTCGCCACCAACAATCCACCCATGGCCTCTGGGTCAAAGCCAACCGGCAAATTCAGCGATTGGAACGGAGAAATAGTACCCGCCGCATCGTTGTCGATGGGGGGCGGGGCGGCAAAGTGAATGAAAAAGGTCGTGCCGGGGGGCGGAATATCGCCCCACAAAACCAAATCAACGTCCATGGTGCTGACCCAACCCATGGCTTGGGCACAGGCGGCGGGCAAAATTTGGGTGCGATCAACGTCTGGGTTTAATAAGGGGTCTTCGCGAAAGGGTTTGGCGACCACGCCGTCTAAATCTTGAAATACCGCCGCTAATTCTTTGGCATGGTCTTGGCCCAGAGCATCCACAAACGGGGCGATGGCGATGCGCAATTCATTGCCCGTCAGAGCCTTGCCAAACAGCCGCGTAAAAAAGCCCGACTTCTTTTTCGAAGGCGTCTTGGGGGCCATCTTGTTTTCGGCCGGGGTGTCGTCGTGGTCAAATTCGTCGCTCATGCGTTAGTCTGTACCTTTTAAAACRTTTGTCAGGGCCAGACGAAGGGCGCTGGTRACATCGGCCCACGTATCRTCRGGGCCTTTGCGAAAATGGGTCATRCTKSCRTACCAMGGGCTGTCGTCGCGATTTTCTAACCAACACCAATCGGCACCGGGGCGGGTCAGGACCCWTACGGGTTTGCCCATGGCTCCGGCCACGTGGGCGGCAACCGAATCGACGCAGATCACCAAATCAAGTTGTTCGATGATGCCCGCCATGTCGCCAACATCCATGATGGACGACCCGGCTTGGTCAATGAGGGGTCCGAATCCTAAATCACCAATGTCCTTGGTGCCTTGGCCCAATTCTAACGATATCAATTGAATATGGGCAATGCCAAACAGTTCGGCAAGGTCTTCTAGATTCGCATCGGCGGGATGAGCGGGGCCTTTTGCCGATCGTCCTGACCATTCGCCGGACCACACCAAACCCACGGCCAAGCGTGTATCGCCTGAAATATCAAGCTTTTGTCCCGTGAATTTAGGGATCGGCAAATAACCGTCTTGGGCGGGCACGTTATCGACCTGAAGTCCCAAGGCGCGGGGCAGGCTGAGCAACGGAATTTGCAGGTCTACACCGTCAACCGGAGCGCCTAAATTTGGCGTGCTATCAATGTCGGGCGATGCGCTCAGCAATTGGTTAAAATGCGGCGGAGATTCGATCAGCACCCGCGCGCCGCGTTTTTTCAAGGTCCGGGCAAAACGCAAATATTGCACCAAAGTGCCTTCGCCGCCTTCGTAATTGATAAGGATGGTTTTGTCTTTAAGGTCTTCGCCTTGCCACGTGGCAATGTTGGGGCGACGCGGATCGCGGCCTTTTAAATCCAGACGCGCTTCTAATTCATTAAAACCTTCGGTCCAATTGCCCAAACGCAATAAAGCCGTTGCATGTTGCGCGCGGGCGGCGGGGAATTTTTGTTGAAGCTTTAAGGCTTGGGCAAAATGCTGGCGGGCGTCTTCGGTTTGTCCCACATCGGCCAAGGATCGCCCGGCACTGAAATAGGCCTTGGCTGATTTTGGCGCATTTTTCACGGCGCGCATGTGGGCCTGAACCGCGCGTTCGTATTCCCCCAAATCATGAAGCGCGTTGCCCATGTTGGTGTACACACTGGCGCTGCCCGGTGACAGGCTCAACGATCGACGGTAACAGGCCAAGGCGGCGTGCGGCCGCGCACGGGCGCGCAAAGCCACGCCTAAATTATTGTAAATTTCAAACGCATTGGGGGCCAAACGGATCGCCAAGGCATAACCTTTGATGGCTTCGTCTAATTTTCCGGACTGATGCAGGGCGATGGCGCGTTTGTACAAACGCTGAGATTCGGCCTCAGGCGTTTGTTTGGTGGGCACAGCTTGTTGCGTTGTCGCCATTAAATATCCGAATACATAAAATAATCTCTGTGTGCAGTATCCAATTTAAGCGCCTGAAATTCAAGAAAAAGCGCCGCCCCTTAATTTTGGTTCATTTTGATATGGGCGCGCGGGCGGGAGCGGCGTACACTGGGCAAATGACGTATTACGATATGCCCTTGTGGCGCCCCCCTTCCGAAGGCCCGAATCTGATCATCCAAGCGACGCTGGGCTGCAGTTTTAATGGCTGTACATTTTGTTCCATGTACAAGACAAAAACCTATACAGCCCGGCCCTTAGAGGCGGTTTTTGCCGACATCGAAGACGCCGCCAAAGACTGGCCAGATGCCACCCGCGTGTTCTTGGCCGATGGTGATGCATTGGTCTTGCCGACGGATGTTTTGGACCAGATTTTAGACAAATTGGCGGCGGTGTTTCCAAGTTTGCAGCGGGTCACGTGTTACGCCACGCCGATCAATATCAATAAAAAAACTACGGATAATTTAAAAAGTCTCCGCGAAAAGCGCCTGAACATGGTTTATCTGGGCCTCGAGTCGGGATCAAACGAGATTTTAAAGCGAATCCACAAGGGCTCGGCCAAGGCCATGGAAAAAGCTTTGAAGGGTGCGGGTGATGCGGGACTGAAGGTTTCCGCCACGGTGATTTTAGGCCTCGGCGGAAAAACCCATTGGCGCGAACATATTGTCGAGACCGCCAACCTCATCAACCGCCAACCGCCAAGGTTTTTATCCACCCTGCAATTGGGCTTGGACGAAGACGTGGAAGAAAGATTCTTAAAAGCGTTTGAAGACGGCGGAGATGCTTTTATCCAGCAAACCGACGAAGGAATTTTGGACGAACTCGAACTGTTGCTAGAAACCCTAAATCCCCCACGCCCCATAATCTTCCGCTCAAACCACGGATCAAACTGCCTGCCACTGGCAGGAACCTTGCCCAAAGATAAAGATCGTTTGTTGAACGAAATCAGACAGGCGAAGGCGGGCGAACAGCCGTTAAGGCCTGAGTATTTGCGGAGTTTTTAGGGGGCTACGTGTCGTCTTCATCGCCGCGATCCCAAGCAAACAAATCATTATCAGTCGGCCATTTAGAGTCTTCAGAGTTTTGAACCGTAGCCCTGAAGTCATTTCCGTTCTGGGCGGGAATTTGATGTGCAGAACGGAAATTAGCATTGTAAACGAAAGTCTCTTTATCGAAGGTTACACCTTTTAAGTAAACTTCTTTAAGATTAGTGGAGAATAGGAAAGCTCCTTCTAGCTGGGCCAAGTGAAGATTTGCGCCCTTAAGATCTGAACGAGTAAAGTTTGCTTTTTTGTAATTTCCACGTTTCAAGCGCGCATTGCGTAGATGCGTATCTTGTAAATCAATCTGATAGTTCTCAGGATCATGTTTTGCTATGCGGCGCCCGATGACGGTGAGAATAGCTTGCACGACCACGTCAGGCTTACTTATGTTTTCAGTATTAGGGTTTTTTAGAGAAGGGGCTTCTTCTCTGATGTAGGCACAGAGGGTTTCAAAAATTGGCCCGTGTAGACTTTTTGAAGTCTTGGCAAGGGCTTCTAGGGCGTAGACCGCCCCCAAGCGCACAGCAAACTTATCATGCCCCAGCTGTTCAATGGCCGTGGCGAAGGTTTCTGTATCATGTTTTTTGGCGTTGAGAGCTGAATCGTGTTCCGCCGTTTTCGCTTGTCGGTCCAAGGCATGGGTGCGTACGGCGGCAAGCGCGAAACCCCAGAGGGCCGCGAGGCCAGCGGCGACCATGCCTACGGACCAGAAATAATTTCTGAGGTCTTCAAATGGGGTTTTGTTTTCGCCTTTGGTCATGTCGGGCCAAGCATCGGCGAAGATGCCAGACCCTAATGCGTAAATTATAAATAGGGTGAATAGGCCCAATAATACAAAGCTTAAAAAGACACGGGGTAGGCGGGCCTCCGCTTTGTCGACAGTTTTTGTATGTAAGGTATTATGATCCATGGGCGCAACGTTAACGCGTTCTGAAAAATGTCTCAACACCAAAAACGGTTAATCGCTTTTACCTTCCGGAGACGTCAGCGGCAAGGTGAAGGTGAAGGTTGAGCCTTTTCCTTTTTGGCTTTTGACGCTGATGGTGCCGTTGTTGCGGTCGATCAGTTCGGCGCACAGCAACAGGCCCAATCCGGTGCCTTCTTCGCCATCGGTGCCGCGTGTGCTGACATTTTCCGACATGTGAAAAAGCTTTTTAGCGGTGGCTTTGTCCATGCCGACGCCACTGTCTTGGATATGCGTGATGGCGATGTTTTTCTGTTCATCGGCTTCAAACGACAACGTGATGGTGCCGCCCTGTGGCGTGAATTTGATGGCGTTATTGACCAGATTGCGGATCACGGCGTCGACCATATTGGCATCGGCATAGGCCTGAACCGGGCTGGCTTGTTCTTGCAGTTCAATGTCTTTTTCCGCCGCCACGGGCATCAGCACGTTCATACTTTTTTTACTGACATCCGCCAGCAGGAACAGGCTGGGCACGATGGTCACCCGGTTCATTTGCAAACGCGACCATTCCAACAGGTTTTCCAAAAGCTTAAAAATGCTGGTGCTGCTGTTATAGATGTGTTCTGCAAAATGTTTGATTTTATCGGGGGGATAGTTTTCGGCTCCATCTTTTAACAGCGAGGCAAAACCGATCAATCCCGTAAAGGGGCTGCGCAGATCATGGGCGATGATGGAAAAGAACTTATTTTTTTCCTGATTGATTTTTTTCAGCTCATCGGTGGCCAGAGCATAATTTTCCATCAGTTCAATATATTCGGCATTTAAAAGTTCGGCGCGTTCGCGTTCGTCTTGCAACGTACGCATTTCCATCATTAAACGGTCATTTGCTTTGCGCAGAATTTCTTCTGTGCGGTGCAAATCGACGGTTAAATGCACAAGGTTTTTCAGCATGGCCTTTTCGGCGGTATCGCCAAGCGCCGTAATATACCCCCCGGCCTCAATCAAGCGTTCTTCGCGGTCTGTATCATGGTTTTTGATCAGCACGATAATGGGTGTGCGAATGCCGGCTTCTCGGGTATCATTGCAAATCGATAAGGCAAATTCAGGATGGCTTTCGTCGTCAAAAACAACACAAAGCTGATAGCTGCCAATCACCAAATCATGCAGAGCTTCATCCGGATCTTGATGATGGACAATTTCAACGTCTTGATCAGCGTCTTGAAACGGCCTTAAAAGGATTTCTTTGGCCTGATCGTCTTCGCCCACCAAAAGAATTTTTGCAGATTGCATTGCAGTCGAAGTCCTTGATACCCAATATAGTTATATAGCCATCTTACAATTGTAGGATTATTTTGGCTACCATAGAAAATAACAACCCCGATGAGGAGACATAAGAATGGCTGTTACCGCCGATGCCGAACACCATAAGTTCAAAATGGAAAAGAAAAAGGCTGCTCGTGATAAAATCATGTCGGCAAAAACCGAAACGCGTGGTTTGGTCATCGTGCACACCGGAAAAGGCAAAGGCAAATCCACGGCGGCGTGGGGTTTGGCTGTGCGCGCCCTGGGTCACGGTCAACGGGTCGGCATTGTGCAATTTGTCAAAGGCAAATGGGAAACCGGGGAACGCACCATTTTTGAAGCTTTTCCAGATCTTTGCGAAATCGAAGCTTATGGCGAAGGTTTTAGTTGGGAATCCCAAGATTTAGAACGTGACCGTGCGGCCGCCGATGCAGCATGGCAAGCAACGTTGAAATTGATGAACGACAAAACCATTTCTTTGGTGATTTTGGACGAAATCAATATTGCGCTCCGTTACAAACAATTGGACGCCGATAAAGTCGTTAAAGCTCTGTCCGAAAAACGCGAAGATTTACACGTGGTGCTGACCGGACGCAATGCTTTGAATGAAATAATCGATGTGGCCGATTTGGTGACCGAAATGACCCTGATCAAACATCCGTTCCGTTCCGGTGTGAAGGCTCAGGTGGGAATCGAATTTTAAGGTTTGGTGTGATAGGCTTTGCACGCTAATGATGGCTTCGATTCGGAGAAGGGTTTCCCCATGCGTGCACGCTTTGTAACACTGACTTTACTGGCTTTTTTCGTSRCSGGGTGTGCTTCGGTTCAGCCCATGAGCGCRGATCAACGSGCRRCYCAARTSATCSGTTCGGCGCAAGTCGCYTTTGAAAACYTRRAAACGTCYTCKGATGTGGTGATGGATGACTTTCGSGCCTTGTTGCCYAAGGCTCAGGGYATRGTSATTTTTCCGGGCTTGCTGAAAGGCGGMTTTATCGTCGGAGCCGAAGGCGGCAAYGGCGTRTTRTTGGCMAAAGATGCCTCGGGAAATTGGGGCCAGCCRGCGTTTTATTTCWTGGCTTCGGGSAGYATYGGTTTGCAAATTGGKGCYCARGCCACCGACGTTGTGATGTTGGTGTTTAGCCAAAAAGCWATTGCTTCRATCATCGCYCATCAGGGKAAAWTGGGSGCWGATTTAGGYMTSACSTTTGGTACMCTYGGKGCCGGYGTCGAAGCCTCAACCACCACCAATATCGGAGCAGACATCATGGCCTTTTCCCAAGGCGTCGGTGCGTATGCAGGCGGATCGTTCGAAGCCGCTGCCTTGATCAAACGCAACGATTTAAACGAAGTCTTTTATGGCCGCCCCGTAACGCCTGAAGAAATTGTCCTGCAAGGTCAAGTGCAAAGCCCTGCTGCGGATGCCCTGCGCGCCAGCTTGAATGCCCAATAAGTCTCCACCCTGCGCCTTGATGATACAAGGCACGGGTTCGGACGCGGGTAAGTCATTGTTGGTGGCGGGATTGTGTCGCGCGTTTAAAAAACGCGGACTAAAAGTCCTGCCGTTTAAGCCGCAAAATATGTCCAACAATGCCGCCGTGACGATCGATGGTGGTGAAATTGGCCGGGCTCAGGCTTTGCAGGCTTTGGCGTGCGGCGCTGATCCCATCGTTGATATGAACCCGGTCTTGTTAAAACCCCAGTCTGATACGGGCGCACAATTGGTGGTCGGCGGAAAAGTGCGCGGCACCGTAAAACCAAAAGATTTCCGCACCTTTAAAGATACTTTGTTACCCGAAGTCCTGGCCGCGTTTGAACGTTTAAAAAGCCAATGCGATGTGGTGGTGGTCGAAGGCGCGGGCAGTCCATCGGAAATCAATTTGCGCGCGGGCGACATTGCCAATATGGGCTTTGCCTTGGCCGCAAACGTACCCGTGGTATTGGCGGGCGATGTGGAAAAAGGCGGCGTGATTGCCCAAATCGTCGGCACTCACGCGGTGTTGATGCCGTCTGAACAAGCTTTAATTAAAGGCTTTATCGTTAATAAGTTTCGCGGTGATGCATCACTTTTTGATTCTGCCATGACCGATATCGAAGCCCGCACGGGCTGGCCGACCTTGGGTCTGGTCACGTGGTTCGAAGATGCTCGTAAATTGCCAAAGGAAGACAGCGCGTCGTTGGCTGGTTGGGCGCAAAGCGGGCAAGGGGCCGATCATCAAAACCCCATCCGCATTGCCGTTTTAAAACTGCCGCGCTTGTCCAATTTTGACGACATCGACCCGTTGATGAACGAGCCTGATGTTGAGGTTATATTGTTAGAACCCGGCGAAGCCTTGCCCGGTAATATCGACGTGGTGATCTTGGCGGGGTCAAAATCTGTGATCGCCGATTTGCGCGTGTTAAAAGATCAAGACTGGGATGTGGACATCAAAGCTCACCTGAACCGGGGCGGTTTGGTGGTGGGACTGTGCGGTGGGTATCAAATGTTGGGCCAACGCATTTCTGATCCGGACGGTGTCGAAGGCGACGTTGGTGAAGAACTGGGCTTGGGCTTGTTAGACATCGAAACCGTGCTGACCGATGATAAAACTTTGGAACATGTGACGGGTGTCGAAGCCAATACACGTCTGGAAATTTCCGGTTACGAAATGCATTTAGGCCTCAGCGAAGGCCCGGCGCGTCACCGCCCATGGGTGCATTTAAGCGATGGCCGCGAAGACGGTGCCCTCAGCGCCAACGGACACGTCATGGGATCGTACGTGCACGGGCTTTTTGCAGCGGATGAATTTCGCCATGGTTTTTTAAGCCGCCTGCGCGATGGTCGTGTGCAGGGGGCATCTTATGCTGCCAGCGTCGAGGCCGCCTTGGACGACTTGGCCGATCATTTGGAATCTTGTTTGGACTTAGACGCGCTGTTGGCTATGATCCAACCTGAATAATTTCTGGAGTAGACATGCAAACCTTAAATGAATTTTGGGCCTTGGTTTTAGACGTGTGGGGCACGGGCGTGTTCGGCATCGACATCGCCTCGTTGCTGAGCGCGCTGGGTATCTTTGTGGTGTTTTTGGTGCTGCGGGGCTTGATGGCTAAGTTTGTCATCGGCACACTGCGCCTCAAAGCCAATCGCACCAAAACCCTGCTGGACGATGAATTGTTGAATGCTTTGGAAGGTCCCATCCGCTTGTTGCCCGTGGTGTTGGGCGCATTTTTGGCCTTGGATTATTTACCGTTGGGAACGTCGCACCAAGACCTTGCCGATAATTTTGTGAAGATGCTAATTACCATTTCGTTGTTTTGGGGACTGCATCGGGCGATCTCACCGCTTAGTCACCTGCTCAGAAAACTGGAACAAATTTTCACCCAAGTGATGATCGATTGGATGGTTAAAAGCGTCAAGTTGCTGGTGGGGTTTGTGGGCATCGCCGCCGTGTTGGAAATTTGGGGCATCCAGGTGGGGCCAATCCTTGCGGGTCTTGGCCTGTTTGGTGTGGCCGTGGCGTTGGGCGCTCAGGACTTGTTTAAAAACCTGATCGCGGGCATTTTGATCATCGCCGAACATCGTTTTAACAAAGGCGATTGGATCAGGGTCGATGGCGTGGTCGAAGGCACCGTCGAACAAATAGGGTTCCGTTCGACCATGGTGCGCCGTTTTGATAAGGCCCCGGTATTTGTGCCCAATACTAAATTAGCCGACAATGCGGTCACCAATTTTTCAGAAATGACGCACCGCCGAATTTATTGGCATATAGGCCTTCAGTATTCTTCATCCATAGAACAGTTGCGCGATGTTCGCGATCAGCTTGAGTCCTACATTTTTGACAGTCCTGATTTTGCGGATGCCAAAGACGTCGCGACGTTTGTGCGCATTGATCGTTTTTCCGACAGTTCCATCGACATCATGTTGTACTGTTTCACCAACACCACCCAATGGGGCGAATGGTTGAAAATCAAAGAAAAACTGGCTATGGCGGTCAAAGAAATTGTCGAAAGCAACGGAACTTCTTTCGCTTTCCCTTCGCAATCGGTATATGTCGAACATCTTCCCGGCGATGGCCCGGAAATTTTCGTACCGCCTAAAAAATAGACCTTTAAGGAAACCTCATGTCCGTCACCATTTATCACAATCCAAAATGCAGCAAATCTCGCCAGACGCTGGCTTTGCTTCAAGAAAAAGGCGTTGAGCCAAATATTATCACGTATTTAGATACGCCTCCAACGGCGGCTGAGTTGAAATCTATTTTAGGTAAACTCGGCAAAACGGCGGCTGAAATCGTGCGCAAAAAAGAAGCCAAAGAAGAAGGCATCGACGTTGCGAATTTAGACAACGACGCGTTGATCGAAGCTTTGGCAAATCACCCCCGCGCCATCGAACGTCCAATTGTTGTGAACGGTGATAAAGCGGCCATGGGTCGGCCCCCGGAAAGCGTTTTGGAAATACTCTGATCCCGTTTTGTCATGACCGGACTTGATCCGGTCATCCACGACTTCCCAACCGTTAAGTCGTGGATACGCGGGTCAAGCCCGCGCATGACGTTGGCGTTACAAGCTTTCCAAAATCGCTCGCGTGGAATTTAGCCGCGGTTTCCACAGTTGTCTGTCTTGGGCTTCTAACAATCTGGCGATCATGTCTTTGAGCGCTTCTGGATTGTTTTCACGCAGGAAGTCTAACACCTGTTGATCGTCCAAATATGCCTGAAACACCGCATCAAAATGGTGGTCCTTAACACAGTGCGCGGTGGCGGCGAACGACACCATGTAATCGACCGTGGCGGCCATTTCAAACGCACCTTTATAGCCGTGGCGCATCACGCCCTTGATCCATTTTGGGTTAACCACGCGCGCCCGCACCACGCGACCAATTTCATCTTCCAACGTTCTGGCTTTGGGCGCATCGACGCGGGAATGGTCCATGTGCCATGTGGCGGGTTGTTGGCCGGATAGTTCCCGAACGGCTGCGGTCATGCCGCCTTCGAATTGGTAATAGTCGTCTGAATCCAATAAATCATGTTCGCGGTTGTCTTGGTTTTGCACCACGGCTTCAACGGCCTTTAAGCGGGTCTCAAAAAGGCCATGGCGAGCTTCGCCTTCGGCTCCGGACCCATAGGCATACCCGCCCCACGCCACATAAGCCTTCGCTAAATCCGCATCGGTCTTCCAGCCTTTTTCATCCATCAGAGCTTGTAGGCCTGCGCCGTAAGCGCCGGGCATAGAGCCAAACACGCGAAAGCCTGCGCGGCGTGTGGCCTCAGTTTCCTCTATGCCACTTTGTATGAGCTCAGCCGTCTCAGCCCGCACGCGAGCGGCCAGTGGGTTTATATCTTCGGGCTCAATCAAGGCGGCGACGGCCCGCACCGCACTGTCGAACAAATCGATAAGGCCGGGAAAGGCATCCCTGAAAAACCCGGAAATGCGCAGCGTTACATCCACGCGGGGGCGGTCTAAAATATCGGCTGGCAGAACTTCAAATCCGGTCACTCGGCGGCTGGCGGCGTCCCATGTTGGTCGCGTGCCCAACAGGGCCAAGGCTTGGGCAATGTCGTCACCACCCGTACGCATGTTGGACGTGCCCCATGCGGTGATGGCCATGGTTTTGGGCCAATCTCCGTGTTCTTGATAATGGGCTTCCAACAATATGGTTGCTGATTTCCAGCCCAGCGTCCATGCGGCGGGGGTGGGCACAGACCGGGTATCAACAGAATAAAAATTACGTCCGGTGGGCAGCACTTCGGGGCGTCCACGGGTCGGTGCGCCACTGGGGCCGGGCTCGACAAATTCCCCGGCGAGGCCTTTTAAAATGCCGTCGATCTCAGCCGCTCCGCACAGTTCAACAGCCGGGCGAATGCGGGTTTTTATTTCATCCAAAACGGCCTGTGTCGACGTCCATGCTGCGGCGCAAGGAACCGTGCTTTGAATCAACTGGACAGCAAAAGTTTCCAACCGTTCAACCGTATCGCCGGCACTGCGCCAAGGGTCATCTGCGGATAAAACATCCGGGCGCGGTCCCGTCCATGCTGCGGACATATCGCAATCAAGCGGATCAAAATCTAACTTAAAATCTTGGGCGAGGGCTCGGGTTAGGGACGCGTCTTTGGGCTCACCCCCTCGCGGTACACGCACCAAAGCCATTAGCAAATTATCCAACAATTCATCCGTCGGGGACAGTCCAAAAACATGCAGGCCATCGCGGATTTGCATTTCTTTCAGTTCGCACAAATACGCGTCCAAAGTCGCCAGACGTTCGTCTTCGGCGGCGTCTTCTTTTAGGCCCGCGTCTTGGGCCAATCCGGTGGTGTGGCAGAGCTCTAAAATATCGCGTTTTAAAATGCGGGTGCGGCGGGGGTCTGATCCGCAGGCTTCGAAATATTCATCGACCAAAAGCTCTAAGTCTTTTAAGGGGCCATAACTTTCGGCGCGCGCCAAGGGTGGTGTTAGGTGATCGATAATCACGGCGGCGGCGCGGCGTTTGGCTTGTGTGCCTTCGCCCGGATCGTTGACGATGAACGGATACAAATGGGGGATCGGGCCAAGGGCAATTTCAGGAAAATCATCGGCTCCTAAAGCCAACGCACGACCCGGCAACCATTCTAAATTGCCATGTTTTCCAAAATGAATGATGGCTTCAGTGCCAAATGATTTTCGCAGCCACACATAAAAGGCCAAATACCCATGAGGCGGAACCAAGTCCGGATCGTGATAGGTTTTGGACGGGTCAATATTATAGCCCCGCGCTGGCTGGATACCGACCACAACATTACCAAACTTTGCCAAAGGAAGAGCAAGCGCATCATCCCCCGCCAAAAAGAAGGGATCAGCTTCCGGCTCCCCCCATTTATCGGTAATTTGGTTTTGAATCTCTTCAGGAAGAGATTGGAAGAAACGCCTGTATTGATTCAAGGAAAAAGTGGCAGCCGTGATGCAATTCTTGAGCAATTTCGAGAAGATACACATTCTATTTTATGCGGCACACGAAGCTTTTGGGAAGGCGTGGATGT
>NVTL01000049.1 GCA_002401565.1 Rhodospirillaceae bacterium | reverse complement strand
AACCACCAAGATGATCGGCACCTTTTTATGGCTGTGATCGCGAATTTTATAGTTAATTTTTTCGTTGCGAATATCCAATTCAGCCCGGATTCCCGCGCTTTTCAGGGCGGCAAAGACTTCTTCGGCGTAAGCATCGGCATCTGAGGTGATGGTGGTCACCACGGCCTGAACCGGGGCCAGCCACAACGGCATACGGCCCGCATGGTGTTCAATTAAAATTCCAGTAAAGCGTTCCAACGAGCCAAATAAGGCCCGGTGCAACATCACAGGACGCACTTTTTCGCCCGCTTCATCGATATAATGCACGTCTAAGCGTTCGGGCAGGTTCATATCGACCTGTAAAGTTCCGCATTGCCAATCGCGGCCAATGGCGTCGCGCAAGACAAATTCAAGCTTGGGTCCGTAAAACGCACCTTCGCCCGGATTGTAAGTATATGGGTAAGCTGATTTGTCCAACGCGCCGCGCAGAGCCGTTTCCAAAACATCCCAAACCGCGTTCGTGCCCAGACGTTTTTCAGGACGGTCCGCAAATTTAATGCGCACGTCGTCAAAACCAAAGTCTTTATAAATGTCCATCACCAAAGCGATGATGGTTTCGCATTCTTCTTGCAATTGATCGGTGGTGCAAAAAATGTGCGCATCGTCCTGAGTGAATTCACGCACCCGCATGATGCCGTGTAACGCCCCCGAAGGTTCGTACCGATTAACCTTGCCAAATTCGGCGATGCGCCGGGGCAGATCTTTGTAACTGGTCATGCCTTGTTTATAGACCATGATGCCGCCGGGGCAGTTCATGGGTTTTAAGGCAAAAACGCGACCGTCTTCAGTCTCTGTCGTAAACATATTTTCGCGGAAATTTTCCCAGTGACCCGACGTTTCCCACAATCCACGATCCATGACGGTCGGGGTGGAAATTTCCACGTAACCCGCGTCCTCTTGGCGTTTGCGCATATAATTGATGAGGCTTTGGAACATGGTCCAACCCTTGGCATGCCAAAAAACGGCGCCGGGGGCTTCTTCTTGGAAATGGAACAGGTCCATTTCGCGGGCCAAGCGGCGGTGATCGCGTTTTTCGGCTTCTTCCAACATGTGCAGGTAAGCTTTAAGTTGCTTTTTATCCGCCCAAGCGGTGCCGTAAATGCGCTGCAACATTTCGTTTTTGGAATCGCCGCGCCAATAGGCTCCGGCCAATTTCATCAACTTAAACGATTTGCCCAATTTACCCGTGGACGGCAGGTGTGGTCCCCGGCAAAGATCAATGAAATCGCCTTGGCGATACAGGGTGATGTCTTGGTCTTCGGGAATGGATTCAATGATTTGCGCTTTGTAATGTTCGCCTTGGTCTTTGAAAAAGTTAATGGCGTCAGAACGTGTCCACACTTCGCGGACGATCTCTTCGTTGCGCTGAACGATTTCGTGCATGCGTTTTTCGATCTTTTCCAGATCTTCGGGCACAAACGGCTCGGGCCGCGCAAAATCGTAATAAAAGCCGTTTTCGATAGAAGGGCCAATGGTCACTTGGGTTTCTGGATACAGCTCTTTCACCGCTTCGGCCATGATGTGGGCCGCATCGTGACGCAGAATTTCCAACGCTTCTTCGTCTTTTCCGGTSASAATSGCAAAGGCTGAATCYTSSYYAATCGGCAAYGTTAGGTCACARASYTCRCCATTAATYTTCACCGCCAACGCCGCTTTGGCAAGGCCGGGGCCRATATCAGCCGCAACTTGRGCACCYGTRACGGGGCCTTCRTATTCGCGYTTRGAACCATCGGGGAGCGTTAACGTAACCATAAAAACTGAGCCTTCAATAAAATACAGTGGACGGGGGGAATTTAAGGGGATTCARSCCCCTGTCAAGGACTCTTGAACTTTAGCCCAAACTTCAGGYTCTGCAAGGGTTTTAAGAGTCTCTTTGCGGATGATTTTTACGGCCTTGCCGCGCTGTGCACACAAGTCCGGATTGCTGTCATGGGAATACAAAACSACRSACGGGCAATTYACCGCYGCAATCARGTGCATGGGSCCSGTATCRTTGCCCACCGCRACCGCYGCATTTTGCGCCAAWGYGGCRATRTCGATAAAGTCGGTTTTKCCGCCCAARTTCACGGTGCCGGGGGCTTCGTGTTTGATCACCTGTAAAATACCCAACTCTGCCCCGGCGCCTAATAAAACCGGGGTGATGCCTTCGCCCAGCATGTGATTGGCCAGATCTGTATAGCCGGCTTCGGACCAGCGTTTTCCGGGACGGTGCGGTGCACCACCGGGAACCAACAACGCATAAGGACGCGGCAAATCAAACCGATCTACAGCCGACTTTGCCCATGAAAAATCAGGGGCTTGAACATCGTCAATGCCCGCCATATTCAACTGTTCTTTTTGCCGTTCCAAAGTATGCATTAAATTGCGGTTTGGATTGGCGTGGGGATGCGAACAGCCCTTGGCAATGCCTGACCATTCAGGGCCTTTGCCTAAAATTTTATAATAAAAACCAGAACGATCCGAAGTCTGTAAATCATAAACCCGATCAAAATTGCCCGATTTTAACTGTTTGCGCAGAGCTTTAATCCGCCCCAACTGCCAAGCCTTGGGCCGAAATTCATCGACCCAGACTTCGTCAAAGATGTTGGCCGCTTTTGCAAAATCCACATACGGGGCCGACGTCAGCAAAACCAGATGTGCGGTGTTGTGATGTTTGCGAATGGCCGCCATGGGGCCCAAAGCCTGCACAAAATCACCGAGTGCAGCCAGTTTGATGACTAAAATGCGTTGCGGTGGTTTGTCAGCCACGTTCTGCCAAAACCTCTTCGTAAACTTTAAGCGTTTTATTGCACATGGCGGTTTTTGAAAAATCTTTGGTAACGCTGGCGATGCTCCGTTCTGCATAAGCTTGGCGAGCACTTTCGTCTAAGCTTAACGCTTCGGCCAAAGCCGCGGCTAAGGCGTCTTTATCAGCGGGCGGCACCAACCACCCGGTTTTGCCGGGCACAATCGTTTCACACGCCCCGCCATGATTGGGCGCCACGATCAACCGACCCAAGGCTTGGGCTTCGACCACCACGCGGCCAAAGGCTTCGGGGTCGGTGCTGGCGGATACCACAATGTCAGACATCATATAAGCGGTCGGCATGTCGTCACAATGATCCACAATGCGCACAACACTGCTGAGGTTATGATGTTCGATCAGGCGTTCCAGCTCTTTGCGATATCCAGAACGGCCTTGGGCTGATCCCACCAAAACACAACGAATATCGGTGCGGCCCAATTTAGCAATGGCTTCGATAAAGACCGTTTGGCCTTTCCAGCGGGTTAACCGCCCCGGCAACATGATCACCGGGCAACCGTCTTCCAGTCGCCATTCGTTGGCCAGTTTGATCACGCGTTCGGTGCTGACTTTAGATTGATTAAAGCTGTCTAAATCGACGCCCCGGTGAATGATGCGAATATTTTCAGCACGGGCCCCATAAAACTGTTTTAAATGTCCGGCGATAAAGGCCGAAATCGCGATGATCCGCACGCCCTTGGTCATCACCGAATTATAGGTCTGTTTCAAAAGACCCTTGGTGCCATAGGTGCCGTGAAAGGTGGTGATAAACGGAATGCCCAAGCGTTTACAGGCGAAATAAGCGCTCCACGCCGGAGCCCGCGACCGCGCATGCACCATGGAAACTTTTTGTTCACGCAGTATTTTTTCCAAACGGCCAATGTTGGCATACATGACAAATGGATTTTTAGACTGAAGCGGCAATTGAAAATGTTCTGCCCCGGCGCGCTGCAATTGATAGACGCGTTCACCGCCGTTGCTGGCGACCAATGACCGCCAACCGTGGTCGGTAATGGCACCTGCGACTTCGACCGTGCCGCGTTCAACGCCACCACTGCCGCCCAAAGCTGGCAGAACTTGCAAAATCGTTGCAGACGAAGTTGCTCCCGCACCCGTCTCGGATTCAGCCTGACGTTTTGCCAAAGTCTTAAAGGTGTTATGGTTTCGCACTATTTTCAATTGTCCTAGATTCGCCGCATGAGGAAGCCTTCAGACTATGCCGTCTTTTGATGAAAAAAAACAGCCTCAAATCTTGAACACTTCAAAGGGTGTAGATATCGCTTACCATGCCTTACAGGGCAAGTCACCCGGCGTGATGTTTCTGGGCGGTTTCCATTCCGATATGGACGGCACCAAAGCGGTCGCGTTGCACCAATGGTGCCAAGACAACGACCGGGCTTTTTTACGCTTTGATTATTCAGGCCACGGGGCATCAGCCGGGCAATTTGAAGACGGCTGCATTGGCGATTGGGCGGCTGATGCGCTTTCCGCCTTAGATCACCTGACCCAAGGCCCACAAGTTTTGGTCGGCAGTTCCATGGGGGGATGGATCAGTTTTTTGGTGGCCCGCGCGTGCCCTGAACGCATTGTCGGACTTTTGGGATTAGCCGCCGCTCCCGATTTCACCGAAGACCTAATGTGGCAAGACTTAACCGATGCCCAACGAGCCGAACTCGAGACCAAAGGCAAAGTCTGTTTGCCGTGTGATTACGATCCGGATGAGCCTTATGTCATCACCAAAAAATTGATCGAAGACGGCAAAAACAATCTGCTTTTGCGGAGCCCCTTAAACATCGATATTCCGGTGCGTTTGATCCAAGGTATGCAAGACACCGATGTGCCGTGGAAAACCGCACTGAAAATCCAAGAGGTGCTCACATCGGACGATGTAGAAATTCAATTTGTAAAAAATGGCGATCATCGCTTGTCAGAAGCCAAAGATTTGCTACGTTTAACGCGAACCCTTGAACATTTTCTGAAAGATGTTGAAACCGCATGAGCCCAATTATCCGAAAACTGATCCAAGGCTTTGCCCATTTTCGCGAACGCTATTTCAGCAAACGCCAAGATTTATACGCCCGTTTGGTCAAGGACGGACAAAAACCCAAGGTCGCGGTGATTGCCTGTGCCGATTCTCGGGTTGATCCGGCCATTGTTTTGCAAGTGGAACCCGGCGATATTTTTGCCATTCGCAATGTCGCCAATTTAATTCCCCCCTATAAAACTGAGGATGATCGAACCTATCACGGCACCTCGGCCGCCGTGGAATTTGCCGTCACAAACCTAGACGTGGATCACATTGTGGTTTTTGGGCATGCCCATTGTGCGGGTATTCAAAACATGATCGATGTCCAAGAAGGCAAACCGCAACACAATCATTTTGTGCAGCAGTGGACATCCATTGCCTCAAAAGCTTACGAGCGTGCCCAAGCTGAAAAGCCCGGCGTCAAAGGTGAAGCGTTAGCCCGGTGCTGCGAAAAACATGCGGTGTTGGTATCGTTGGAAAACCTGCGCACCTTCCCGTTTATCAACGACAGGTTAAAGGCCGGGACCTTGGAAATTCACGGCTGGTACTTGGACATCGCCAAGGGTGAACTGTCCAGTTATGACGCCGCGTCTAAGACTTTTCTGCCTTTAAAATCGCCGTAAGGCCGCTTTGATAATCTGGGTATTTTAAAACCACGCCCAACTTGTCCTTGATTTTATCATTCACAATCAAACGATTATCGGCCCAAAAGCTTTGCGCCATGGGCGACATGGCGTTAAAGGCTTGTTCAAACGGGACCTTATCCGGAACAGGCTCGCCCAACGCTTCACAGGCATAGGCAATCACATCGGACGGCAGCGCGGGTTCGTCATCGCAANCATTATAAACGCCATGGGCATTCAGTTGTGCCATGGATGTTTCTAATATATTGGCGATATCGTCCACATGAATGCGCGAAAAGAAATGATCGGGCTTGTCGATGCATTGCGCCCGGCCCGCCCGGATTTTWTTAAACGGGCTGCGACCGGGGCCATAAATGCCCGCCAAACGCCAGACAAACAAAGCCAACTGAGTTCTGGCTGCAAAATTTTGCCAGCGCGTTTCCGCAAGACCGCGAAACCGGGATCGTTCTTGGGTGGGCAACAATCGTGATGTTTCCATCACCGGCTTTCCATCCGTATTGCCATAAACCCCAACGGTCGATAAATAACTGACCCAATCAAGATGGTTCGCATGACGGGCAAGGTCGTCCCCATGCACATCCAAAACCGGGCAGCCCGCGGCATCGGGGGGGACCGAAATCAGCACGTGGGTGACGTCTTTAAAAATCCCCTCAAAATCGGCCAGCGGTTCACTGCGATCAAACGCAAATGTATCTGGTTGCGCCTCATCGCCCGGACGATGGGTGCCCGAAATGCGCCAGCCTTTTTGCTTTAAATTTTCGGCCAAAACGGTTGCCGAATAGCCAAGACCAAAGCAAAACAGATGAGGTTGAGAAGAAGACATAGGGGTGAACACTTGCATTATTGTTGAAGGACGGCGAATGTAGCGGTCATGATACGCATCGCACAAGTCCTGTTCGTAATTTTCCTGACCTTTGGCGGTTCCGCTTGGGCTCAAAATGCCGTGCAGGCGGATCGCGACCATTATGAAGACTGTATGGTGCTGGCCCAGTCTCATCCCAAAGACGCCTTGGAAAATGCCAAGGTTTGGTTGCGAGTGGGTGGTGGATTTGCGGCACGCCATTGCGGTCTTGCAGCACTGGTCACTCTAAAACTTTATGACGAGGCGGCCCAAGGCTTTGAACGATTGGGCCAGGAATTTAAAGGCAATGACGCCGTAAAAACCAGCCTGTTCATCCAAAGCGCTCGGGCTTGGTTGGGGGCAAACAAGCCCGAATTGGCCCGCCAAAATGCCGACGCGGCGTTAACGATAGAACCGGAAAATGCCGAAGCGTTGTTAAACCGGGCAAAAGCCTTAAGCCTGTTGGGAAAATTTTGGGACGCCGCTGACGATTTCACACGGGTGCTTTATCACAACCCCGCCAGCACCGACATTTTGATTCTGCGTGGATTAGCTTACCGTCAAATGGGGGCTGGGGAATTGGCCTTGGAGGATTTCAGGCGTGCGCTTAGCCTTGACCCTGCAAATACAGACGTTCAAACCTATCTAGATGACCAAAAATAATCTTAAAAATCCAGATCGTGATAATGCTTTGGTGGCGGCACGCCCGGAATGAGGTCGTGCAACAAATCGCGAAAACTGGGGCGAGATTTGATGCGAGCGTACCAATCTTTGGCCAAAGGATGGTCGTTCCACGGCACATCGCCCAAATAATCCACACACGACAAATGCGCGCCTGCGGAAATATCGGCCAGACTGAAACTTTCCCCCGCCAGCCATGTGCGCCGTTCCACCAAATAACTGATGTAATCCAGATGATGGTGAATGTTGGTTTTGCCCGCGCGGATGGCCTTGGAATCCGGTGAGCCTAAGCCTAAGAAACGTTTCATGACCTTTTCATTCACCAAATTATCGGTGACTTCGGCGTAAAACTTTTCGTCGAACCAAGCACACATGCGGCGCACTTCGGCGCGTTCCAAGGGACCACGGCCTAACAAATTAGGATCGGGATGCCCTTCGTCTAAATATTCAGAAATCACCTGACCACCGGAAATAGCGGTGCCATCGGTTTCGACCAAAACCGGGACTTCTCCGGTCGGGTTCAGGCGCAAAAATCCCTCGCGCCGTTCCCAGGTTTTTTCAACCTGCAGGTCAAATTCAAGCTTTTTTTCCCCCAAAACAATACGCACTTTGCGTGAAAAAGGGGACAGCCACAAATGGTAAAGTATCCGCATAAACTCCTTATACAACACTCCGTCCTGTAATTAACATACGCACTTTGTCAGATAGTTACTTTTTAATACACACATATGGCCCCGAGAATGCCGCAATGGGAAGGTAACCTTTGAAGACAGTACAGCGAATGCCTATATATTACGGTAATCTTTTTGATTTTGGAGACGATATGCACATCAAAATTCGGAAATCTTGGGAACTGGGCGAACAAGATGTCACACCGGAAAATATATTCAAACAACGCCGCAATTTTTTAAAAACGGGCGTCGCCGCCATCGCGGGTGGTTTAGCGGGCGGATTGCTCAGCAGTCATGCTTTNGCCGCTTGGCCAAGAGCGGGAGATATGTTGTCCGGCATCACCAAAACCGATTTTAACCCCGGCATCGAGCCGACGCCCTTTGACAAAGTCAGCACTTATAACAATTTTTATGAGTTTGGCACGGGCAAAGATGAGCCCCTGTATGCGGCCAAAGATTTTCAAACCGAGCCTTGGAAAGTTGAAATTGCCGGGGCGTGCGCCAAGCCCGGCCATTATGATTTCGAAGACCTGATCAAGCCCCACCCGTTAGAAGAACGCATTTACCGCCATCGGTGTGTCGAAGCTTGGTCCATGGTTGTCCCCTGGGTGGGCGTATCGTTAGCCGATGTGATCAAACGGTTAGAGCCCACATCCAAGGCCAAATACGTGGCGTTTGAAACCTTGTTAAATCCCGAACGCATGCCCGGTCAACGCCGCCAAGTTTTGCAATGGCCGTATGTCGAAGGCTTACGCATGGACGAGGCTATGAATCCTTTGACCATGTTATCGGTGGGTTTGTATGGGCGCACATTACCGCCGCAAAACGGAGCCCCCTTGCGTTTGGTGGTGCCGTGGAAATATGGATTTAAAGGCATCAAATCCATCGTCAAAATCACCTTCACCGAAGACGAACCACCCACATCGTGGAACCGTTCCGCGGCGCATGAATATGGATTTTATGCCAATGTGAACCCTCAGGTTTCGCATCCCCGGTGGTCCCAAGCCAAAGAACGCCTGATCGGTGAGTTTTTTAAGAAAAAGACCCTGATGTTCAATGGCTATGGCGATGAAGTCGCAGGCCTTTACAAAAACATGGATTTGGCTAAATTCTTTTAGATGGTTCCTTATCGCGTCCTTTGGTGGGTTGTTTTTGTCGTCATGGCAATACCAATGCTGCAGCTGATTGCCTTTGCCTTTACGGGTGGATTAGGCGCGAATCCCATTGAATTCATCAATCGGCACTTGGGGGATTGGGCCTTGCGGTCCTTGCTGGTGGCGTTAAGTGCCACACCGTTAAAAATCCTGTTCGGCTGGACTTGGGCCGTGCGTATGCGGCGCATGTTGGGGCTTTGGGCGTTTGCCTATGTGGCTTTACACATCACCAATTACATCGCCATTGACCAATTTTTCGATTGGGCGGCCATTGGTACGGATTTGGTCAAACGCACCTATATCACCGTCGGTATGGGGGCGTTCACCATTTTGTTTACACTGGCCGCAACATCAAACAAACGGGCCATCAAACATATGGGCGCCAAAGCGTGGCTGCGCGTGCATAAATATGTATACGCGGCGGCGATTTTGGGGTGTTGGCATTATTATGCGATGGTCAAAGCCGACGTTTTGCCGCCGCTGATTCACATCGCTATTTTAACCGGTCTTTTTGGCGTGCGCCTTTGGCACAAGACCAAAACAAAAAAGGCCAAAATAAAAAAGACTTAAACGGGTTGAGCCGAACAAAGATCGGCCTTGCTCAAACCCATGCACATAGCAATGCCGTCTTTGTGTTGTTTGATAAACTTGTGGCCCTTTTTCGGCAACGGAATGCTTTGTTCTTTACAGGTGGTGATCAAAGCTTCGATCACTTGATGTTCATCCAATTCAGCCTGAATGGGCTTTTTCGGATTGGGACTGACAAACGTGACCACGGCTTGCAAAGTTTCCTGATCAGCCCCCTCACCTTTCACCACGGTCAGCTCAATGCTTTCGGCAGCAGACTGTGCATCCACCATTTTTTTGTCGTGTGTATAGCTCTGAAAAGAATCCAGCAATTCTTCTTCGGAAAAAATTAATTTTCGAACATCAACGGGCATGGCTTACGCTCCCCTACACTAAACTACTCTTAAATTATGCGGATCGCTTTTATTCTAACAGAAGCGTGCTGAAAAATAAATCATTTAACATCAATGGGCTTCGCCCCAGTTTTGACCAAGCCCAACATCAACCACCAAGGGAACATCTAAATCAGCGGCATTTTCCATGACGGATTTGACCAAAGCTTTTGTGGCCTCGGCTTCATCGTCCGGCACTTCAAAAATCAGTTCATCGTGAACCTGCAGCAGCATTCGGGCGCTTAACCCCGCGTCTTTCAACGCCAAGGGAATGCGCACCATAGCCCGCTTAATAATATCCGCCGCCCCGCCTTGGATCGGTGCATTGATGGCCGCACGTTCGGAAAAACCGCGTCTCATGGGGTTTTTATCATTGATCCCTGGCACATGGCACTTACGACCAAACAGAGTGGTCACATAACCGTGCTCAGCCGCATAGGCCTTGGTATCGTCCATGAATTTACGAATGCCGGGGAATTTTTCGAAATAAGCTTCGATGTATTCTTTGGCTTCACTCCGCGATATGTCCAGCTGACGGGCCAGACCAAACGCCGAAATTCCGTAAATAATGCCAAAGTTAATGGCCTTGGCATTGCGCCGGATCATCGGGTCCATGCCTTCGATGGGCACGCCAAAAACTTCGGACGCGGTCATGGCGTGAATGTCTGCGCCCGAATGAAAGGCCTCTTTTAACGCGCCGATGTCCGCCACATGGGCCAACAGACGCAATTCAATCTGCGAATAATCGGCGCTTAACAATTGATGGCCCGGCTCGGCGATAAAGGTCTTTCTGATCTTGCGGCCTTCTTCGGTACGAATCGGAATATTTTGCAGGTTGGGGTCAGACGACGCCAACCGCCCAGTTGTCGTTGCCGCCATGGAAAACGATGTATGCACGCGGCCTGTATTTGGGTTGATTTGTTTGATCAAGGCATCGGTATAAGTGCTTTTCAGTTTCGCCAATTGACGCCATTCCAGCACCAATTTTGGCAAATCATGCCCGTCTGCAGCCAAACCTTCCAAGATATCGGCCCCCGTGGCATAAGCCCCGGTTTTGCCTTTTTTACCGCCTTCGAAGCCCAGTTTATCAAACAGGATTTCACCCAGTTGTTTGGGGCTGGCGATGTTAAAGTCTTCACCCGCCAAGTCATAAATTTTGACCTGTAATTCAGCCAAGCGCCGCGCAAAATCATCGGACAGATCTTTTAACTGTGCGGCGTCACATTTGATGCCTTGGGCTTCCATTTTGACCAACACCGNMWTCAWSGYTSGYKCCAAGGTTTCATAAACCGAMGTCATGCGTTCCGCCGCGATGCGGGGTTTTAACATTTTGTACAGCTTGGCGGTGATGTCGGCGTCTTCGGCGGCGTAATCCAACGCCTTATCCAGTTCGACATAATCAAATGTCACCTTGGATTTACCCGTGCCCACCACGTCTTTAAACTTGATGGTTTCGGCCCCTAAAAACAGCCGCGCCAGATCATCCATGCCATGCCCATGCAGGCCGCTTTCTAAAACGTAACTGAGCACCATGGTATCGTCGACCGGAGCCAAAGCAATGTCATAGCGGTCTTGGGCCAAAATCTGCATATCGTATTTGATGTTTTGACCGATTTTCAAAACGCCCAAGTCTTCGAACAAGGGTTTGAGCATTTGGACGGCGCGCGCCAAATCAATTTGATCGGGGGCTCCACTGTCTGGGGCATCTTCGCTATCGCCAAAATCAAAGCCACCTTGCGGGGCCGTGCCTTTATGAGCCAGCGGAATATAACACGCGCGGCCCGGTGTCACGCACAACGATACACCAACCAAATCTGCGGTCATGGAATCCAAAGACGTGGTTTCGGTATCAATAGTGACCTGCCCGGCTGCAAACGCTTCGTCAATCCACGCCTGCAATGCAGCCTCGGTCTGCACCAATTCATATTCGGCCTTGGCATACACTTCTGATTTTTTGGACGCTTTGCCATCGCCATTGTCACCGATAGACATACCCCGGCTGGAAATTTTAGCGGCCAAGGACCGAAACGATTGCTCTTTTAAGAAATCCAAAAGTTTCGACGTATCGGGCTCGCGCACATCAAATTCCGCCAACGGAACATCCACAGGAACATCCAAACGCAACGTCACCAATTCTTTGGATAAACGGGCCTGATCGGCTTGATCGGCAATTTTCTTCAAAAGTGTTGAAATCACCTTGCGCAGAAAACGCCACCGGACGACTAACTCGGCGATTTCACAACCAGCCTCGACAAGCTCTTTCAAAATAGGCGCGGTAACTTTTAAGTCAGCGCCTTCTTTTACAGGCTTCAATAAATTTAGGTCATCAAAAACTTCAACAAGTTCCTTTGTCGCTGAAATCTTAAATGCCTTGCCCGCCAGCTGAAAAATTTCTTGCTCAAGAGCCGAAATTGTTTCCGCGACTTGCTCTGTTGTTTCTTCATGTTTATCAGCAGCATTGAGCAGATTATCTAAATCATCAAATTCATTAATAAAATGGCTGGCCGTATCAAGGCCAACACCAGCGACACCCGGCACGTTGTCGGAACTGTCGCCCGCCAAGGCCTGAACATCGATCACCCGGTCGGGGCCAACGCCAAATTTGTCGTGCACTTCATTCACGCCAATGATGCGGTTTTTCATGGCGTCATACATGGTGACGTTGTCGTTGACCAACTGCATCAGGTCTTTATCGCTCGATACAATGGTGACTTTTGCCCCGGCTTCAGTCGCTTGACGGGCATAGGTGGCGATCAGGTCATCGGCTTCAAAACCTTCCATGTCCACGGCTTTTAAGCCCATGGCGCGGGTGGCTTCGCGGACCAATTCAAACTGGGGAATCAGGTCGTCAGGCGGGGGGGGACGATGCGCCTTATATTCTGGATAAATGTCGCTGCGAAAGGTCTTTCTGGCGCGATCAAACACCACCGCGATATAATCCGCGTCGGTATCTTCGACCAATTTCAACATCATGTTGGTAAAGCCATAGACCGCATTGACGGGGGTGCCATCGGGGCGCGTCATGGGCGGCAGACCGTGATAAGCGCGGAAAATAAAGCCCGAGCCATCAATCAGAAAAACATGCTTCACGATTAATGTCCGGCGCTGACTTTAGCGTTGGGATCAAGCTTGAACGTTTGTGAACAATACGGGCAGGTCACTTCATGGCTGTGCGCATCCAGTGTCAAATAAACGTTGGNATGGCCACTACCTGTGCCGTTCCCGTTGCAAGATACTGTAGTGCTGGATACGATTTGAATGTCTTGATCTGCCATAATTTTCTCTCTGTCTATTTTCGGGCTTGCACGATGCGTTTGAAAGCGTACATTTCTGTTAAGGGGATGATACCGCAACTGCAGTTTGTTGCAACGCCCCAAAGGAGTAGACCGTGGACAATCTTCCCGAAAATGCCATCGAAATCAAAAAACTTTGCAAAACCTATAAGCCACAAGGCAAAAGTCCAGCCAAACGGGCGCTTAAAGACCTGGATTTGGTGATTCCCCGTGGATCTTTTWTTGCATTGTTAGGCCCCAATGGTGCGGGCAAGTCCACCATGATCAATATTTTGGCCGGATTGGTGATGAAAACATCCGGCACCGCCAAGATTTGGGGCCATGATATCACCGACGACACCCGCGCCGCCAAACGCGCCATCGGCGTGGTGCCACAAGAGCTCAACATCGATCCGTTTTTCACACCGCTGGAAATGTTGGACGTACAGGCTGGATTATACGGTATCCGCAAAGCCGACCGCCGCAGCATGGAAATTTTAAAAGCCGTAGGCCTCGCCGACAAAGCTCAATCGTACGCCCGCACCTTGTCGGGCGGCATGCGCCGACGTTTGTTGGTGGCCAAAGCCTTGGTCCACAGCCCGCAGGTTTTGATTTTGGATGAGCCCACCGCCGGCGTCGACGTCGATTTGCGCCGCCAATTGTGGGCATACGTGCGCGAATTGAATGCTCAAGGTGTCACCGTTTTGCTAACCACCCACTATTTAGAAGAAGCCCAAGAGCTCTGCGACCACATCGCCATCATCAATCATGGTCGCGTCATCGCGTGCGATACCACCAAAAACCTGATGAGCAAATTGGACAGCAAATGTGTCACCGTGGTGCTCAGCGAAGACCTGCCCCAAATCCCAGAAAGCCTCAATAAATTCGACGTGACATTAAAAAATGGTCATGAACTTGAATTTTGCTATCAGCCAAGCATCATGCAGGCTTCTGAGATTATTTCGGCCATCCAAGACGCGGGGCTAAAATTTTCGGAACTGACCACGACCGAGCCAGAACTTGAAGACATCTTTTTGCAACTGACCAATGTCCCCGATGAGGATCAACCATGAACAAAGACAGTTTGCGGATTTCGGCTCTTGGTATTTTCATCGCCATCATCGGCTTTGTGATTGCGTATCAGTTTGTCGAACCTTCGCCGCCAAATACCCTCACCATCGCCACCGGATCCGACACCGGAGCGTACTTTAAATATGCCAATCGCTACAAAGACATATTGGCGCAAAGTGGGATCGAACTGAACGTCATCAGCACCCAAGGTTCGGTCGAAAACATCCAACTGCTCAAAGACGGAAAAGTCGATCTGGCCTTTGTTCAAGGGGGCGTAGGGGATGCCACGCGTGACCCAAATTTGGTATCGTTGGGCAGTGTTTATTTTGAACCCTTGTGGGTTTTTGTACGTAAAAACTCGTCCATCAAACGCTTGAATGATTTGTCGGGACGCAAAGTTGCGGTGGGCACCAAGGGCAGTGGCACATGGGCAATTGCCGAACAGTTAATCGCCAAAAACAAAATTTCAACGGACAGTAAATTTATACAGCATCTGTCGTCAGCAGACTCCGCAAAGGCTTTGTTGGCTGGTAAAGTCGAGGCGGCCTTTTTCGTTACGTCGCCGACATCAGAACTCATCGGAAAATTACTAAAGACCAAAAACATTCGACTGTTGAGTTTCGAACGCGCCGCCGCGTATACAAATCAAATGCGGTATCTATCTGCGGTAACCCTAAGCCAAGGCGTGATCAGCCTCAGCCAAAATATTCCGACCACGGACAAAACACTTTTGGCCCCCGCCGCCACACTGGCGACCAGAACGGACCTGCACCCGGCTTTGCAAAATCTGTTGATCCAAGCCATGAGCGAAGTCCACAGCGTTGGATCGATCTTTGCTGAACCCGGACAGTTTCCATCCACTCAATTTGTTGATTATCCATTAAGCGCCAACGCCGAACGCTACTTAACGGACGGGCCTCCGTTTTTGCAACGTTACCTGCCCTTTTGGGGCGCCGTTTTGTTTGACCGCCTAAAGGTCATGTTGGTGCCTTTATTAACCTTGTTGATTCCCTTGATGAAAATCTTTCCTCCGGCGTATCGCTGGCGGGTGCGGTCCCGAATTTATCAGTGGTACGACATTTTGGCCGACATTGAACGGCGTTCAAAAAGCGAGTCCACGTTTCATCTGATCGATGAATTGACCGCATTGGAAGACGAAGTCCGCGCCTTAAAAGTGCCGCTATCGTACACCGATCAAGTCTATAACCTGCGCCTGCATATCGATTTAATTAAGCGGTCGCTTTAGGTTTTTTCTTAGGGTCTTTTTTAAGCATCACGCCGATTTTTTTACTGGCCAAGGATTCGCGCGCCTTGGCATATTTATCGTCATGCCAAAACATCGTGCACCCATTGCAGCCCAAACCACAACAGCTGTCCAAGCCCAAGGCCGGAGCTTTGCCAGAATGAGCGCGGCCTTTTAAGGTCGGGCGGTCTTCTGTGCCGTCGCGCAAGCCGCGTTCCACATCCATGCTCATCAAATTGCCCTGCAGCAACGCCTGGCGATCTTCGCTCAACACGGCTTCGGTGCGCGCAATCGTCAAGGGCGGCAAAAGCTCTTTGATTTCGTCTAAGTTTTCGCTATGAAAAAGCGATGCGGAAATACGAATGGCATTGCCTTCGCCGGGATTAGCCCGGTCGGTGATAAAGCCGTTTTTGGCAATCACAAATTCATACAATCGCAAACGAATGGGTTCCATCTGACCCGGAGGTAAAAATTCTAAAACAGTGCCCGGACGCAATGGATTGCGTTGGGCAAAAATCATATCGTCACCGTCCCAATGCGTAATACTGCCCGCAAATAACCAGCCGCCAACGGTGTCAGTACGGTCATAATTGTGGGCGATGTTGGTCAGGCGGCCTTCGTGAAAGCCCAATGAATAACCGCGATTTTGCAGGGTATAAATTTCGCGCAAATATACATCCGCATCCCAGCTTTCGGGATCGTCGTACCACGCATCAATGGCCATGCGATACGCCCGCGCTGTAATGGCAGCATAATATTCGCTTTTGTTGCGGCCTTCGATTTTCAGGCTGTCGATGCCCAATTTCAGATAATCGTCAAGCTTGCCCATCAGGCACAAATCTTTGGCATTCAAGATGTACGAACCGCGATCGTCTTCTTCGATTTTCATCAGTTCGCCGGGGCGGAATTCTTCTTCCAGATAAAAATCAAAGTCATCTTTATTGTCCGGCGTGATTTCGACTTCTTCGCCACCTTTTTTGCGCGCCAGAACCTTATAGCTCCACCGGCAACTTTGCGCACAGTTGCCTTGGTTGGCACCGCGTTCCGCCAGATAGTTCGACAATAAACAGCGGCCCGAATAGGTCATGCACATGGCCCCGTGCACGAACGTCTCCAATTTAATATCGGGACATTTTTCGCGGATTTCGATCAGTTCGGCAAAACTGACTTCGCGGGCCAACACACAAAGCTTAGCCCCTTGGTTGGCCCAACTTTGCACCGTYAACCAYGAACAYGCRTTSGCTTGSGTSGAYACATGCARKTCMAWTTCCGGSGCRTGTTSWYKYARRTAATGAAAMACMCCTTGGTCCGAWACRATSACSCCRTCSGGTTTGACYTKRCGCACGGTTTTGACAAATTCTGGCAGTTTTTCCACATCACGATTGTGTGTAAACAGGTTCARGGTCAAATAAATCTTMACMYCGTGCTCRTGRGCAAAGCGYACRCCTTCCAACAAATCTTCCARWGAAAATTCAGATTGGGTGCGCAACGACAGGTCAGGCGTGCCMGCATAAACCGCATCRGCACCGTAAAGCACTGCGGTCTTTAGCTTTTTTAAAGAACCCGCCGGCATCAACAGTTCAGAGCGATGATCGGGGCTGCGAAGATTGGGGGAGGATATTGTTTCAGTCATGCCCTCCTATASCAYYTSRAATAATTTTACACCAGTAACGAAGCACAACGCTTTACCCATCAACATTGATCGGTTAATGTGCGCYCACAAANYTAAGCACCCGTAGCTCAGCTGGATAGAGCGCTGCCCTCCGAAGGCAGAGGTCTCGCGTTCGAATCGCGACGGGTGCACCACCAAAAACCCAAGGGAAACCTTGGGTTTTTGCCTTCCACTTCCTTATATCATGCCTCATATATTGCCTTTTGGTACATTAATGGTACACTCACCTCATTAAACGTATTGAGGTGAAATTCCATGGCTACTTTCCAGAAACGCGGCCCTTATYAGTGGCGAGCATTAATCCGGCGCAAGGGCTACCCAGTCCAATCTCGAACCTTTGAAATGCGATCTGATGCAGAGGGTTGGGCGCGGGATGTTGAATCTCAAATGGACAAAGGCGTCTTCGTTGATCGTTCCCTTTCCGAACGGGAAACGCTCAAAGATGTGATTGACCGCTACCTCAAAAATGAAGCTCCAAAACACAAAGGTGCTCAAGCCGAAGAATTACGTTTAGGGAAATTCAAACGWGAAAAAAAACATTTGTGTGAATACGCCATGGCGAATTTGCGCACAGAACATTTCGAAGAATACCGCGATCAACGGCTCAATGAGGTAAAACCCGGCACCGTCAAACGTGAACTTAACCTTTTACATTCCGTCATAGAACACAGCCGCCGCCGCCTCGCCTTATTCGAAAATCCGATCTCTGACGTAAAAAGACCAAAAGTTCATGATGAACGCATTACGCGCTTCCAGAAAGGTGAAGAAAAACGCCTTATGAAAGCCCTTGATGAATGCAGGAACCTTTACATCAAGCCTGCCGTTATCATTGCCCTAGAAACAGCAATGCGGCGCGGTGAACTGCTTTCCCTAAAWTGGAATGATGTTGATTTTGCGACAAGAACGGCTCAGTTACACAACACCAAAAATGGTGATCACCGTGATGTTCCATTAACCAAGGGGGCAATCAAGGAACTCAAAAAACTCAAAATCAAACGAGACGAAAGTACCGTTGTTTCTCTCGACAAACGCGTCTTCCAAATTAGCGCCGAAAGCCTAAAAAACGCCTTCGAACGCACACGCAAGCGTGCTGACATGGAGCACTTCAATTTCCATGATTTGAGACATGAGGCGATATCACGGCTATTTGAAGCTGGCTTCGATGCCCAAGTCGTCCGGGCAGTCTCAGGTCATAAGGATATGCAATCTTTAAAACGGTACGTAAATTTAAAGGCTTCGGACTTAGCGCGAATGATTGATGGAATAAAATGATAAATTTAGAATGATTAATATCACTCTTCTTCACCCTCAATGAGCCAATTATAGCGTCGATAATGCTGATTTTTGAATGTTTTCATTGCTGCTGCATATTGAGAGAGCATAATTGCCACATCACTGTTAGATGGAATTACCTCAGCATCTAACAAATCAAGGTATTTGATTGCTTTCTGTTCAGCTAATACTATTCTGACATCTTCAAGTAATCGATTAATGATGCTCACCTTATTGTCGTTAAGGGCATCAATAGGCTTTTTCTTGGCGAGTTCCTTCATATCTGATTCAAGTGCTTCTAGAAGCGGAAATGTCGCTTCCCATAACTCAGCAATTTCATTGGTTGTGTAATACTTCATATTTCATCTCACTTCTTTGTGATTTTTGCAGGCGGAGCTGCCGCTACAGAACCTTCTCCCTCAGGGAGATTATAATACCAGTTACCAATGCTTATGTGGATATTGTCTGAACGATATTTTTCTGTAGCCTGCATATATTGCTTCATGATAAATGAAACATCACTGTTTGATGGAAGATCATCAGCATTGAAATCATTGAAACTTTCAAACGGCTTGTACAGTTCCCCCAAAAAATCATTGCAGTCATTCAAAATACCATTAACAAAATTCAACTTAAAGGCATTCACAGCATCGTTTGGTGTCTTCTTAGATAGTTTTTCTATCTCCAAAAAAACAGCATCCAACTGCCCAATCAGTCGCTCAAGCTTATCCACGTCGTCACGTTCAATCATTTTATATCCTCTCTATGACGGACAAGCCCGCCTAAACTCAACGTACTTCTTTTTGATAACATCTAATGGTAACCGCTGCCGGCTTTCAAAAAGCTCAACCATCAGTTCAATGTCTGCATCTGTTAAAATTATAATACACCTTCTCTGCCCAGCCCAAAGACTCACAACATCAGTGAGGCGCGCACGCGGTAGTGGATTCCTTGTGATAAGAACGCTAAACTTTCCAAGCTCATCCGTCATATATCGATTGAGCTGGTTTATGTGTTCTCTTTCAATTTTCTTAACATTTTTGATTTCCATAACAATCTGCTTACTGTCGTAGTCGTCAAAAAGTTCTCTAAGAAATTCATGGTCCCGATTGTTATAAAATATCAAATCTCGAATATGTGTTCCTGAATCCGTGCGGCTCTGATCATCTGCGAAATCCATGTGCGGGTACATCAAAGACGCCATAAGCTGACAAATGACATCTTCGTATTTTTTATCATTTCTGTCATCGTTCCCAGACGGGATTGCTTTTAATTGTTTCAGCTTGCGCCTTGCAGAGGTGACGGGAATAGCCTGAAATAAGGGGTCGTTTTCGCAATCTGCAACGGTTCGCTCTTTCTCAGCAATATACGCTTCTACAACACCGTAGTTTTGCCGATTGAAATTCAGCACCTTCACCCGATCAATTTTAGCTCCAGGATTGACAATGTCATCCACTGGACAATGATCCTTAAAATAGTTGTCATAATTAATCCAAGTATTGAATCGAAGCCAACGTTTGGGAACCAATAACAGAGGCTCCCCGGTTTCTGGGTTTAAGGGCAAGGCTGCCTTTACATCCTCTTCAAAGGCATTGGTTCCGGGGTCATAGAGGTGGGGTAATGTGCAGTCGCCTTTAGGAATCCCCAACTGATCGCACTGATCCATCGTATAATCTATAAGAAATGACTTCATGAAGCTACAAGCTAGGTCACAGACTCTGTCACTGGAAATCCCATCGATATAAAGTTGAATTTCCTCAAAGTGATGGAAGCCACGTTTTTCATAAGCTGGCACATCCGCAAACAAGGTCAGGATTTGATGGGCCTTTTTCTCGCCAATCCGGTGCCCCTTTCGTGTTGCGGACATGCCAAGCCCGACCTCATCGCATTCAGAAGCAATGATCAATTGCCGAACGGCCTCATCTTCTTTTCCCGATTGAGCAAGATAGCCAAGATTATTAAAGGCATTGAGGATGGCCCCGTGTAGAGCTTTATCCATCTGAGACGGAGATTTCCACAACAGGAATGGATCAACGTATAGGGGGATATCTTCGTCAAAAAATGGAATGGCGAAATCCAATGCTGCCTGTGGCTTTTGGATTCCATGAAAGTCTGTAAGGCGTGGGTGAATGAGAGCCATAACAAAGAAAACCTTTTAGTGTGCTATTTTATAAAAACCACCATTAACTGCATAAAAGAGTTAATGGTGGTTAGGGATAATAATCAAAGTAATCCTAGCATGCATTTTACCTCAAAACTTGCCTTACTTCTATGGGTAGAATATCCTCTTAATTACACCGTCAATTAAGAGTGGCCTGCAACTTTTTAGGAATAGCTAAAGTGACACCTGAACAAAAATCAATTAATGAATTGAAGAGTACTATTCTCTCTGAGCTTAGTGAAGCACCATCTCTAGGTGATTTGATTTTCATTACTCAAAATACTTACATGACTATCGATCATCACATTGATCTATGGAAAGCGAATGACAATCCAAGTTTTGCTTGCCAATCAGGGTGTGGCCATTGTTGCTTTCAGGCTGTATGGGTTACTGAGCCTGAGGTTATTTTACTAGCAGAAGCAATTCGTAATCAGGACTCTCCCCTTCTAAAAAGGGCCGCAGAGATGAATGAAATAACAAAGAGCATGGACTTGGAGGAACGAAAAAACACCCCGGTAGCCTGCCCTTTTCTGTATGAAGACAAAACCTGTTTTGTTTACGAAGTAAGGCCAGTAGCCTGCAGATTCGTATACTCAAACGATGAAACGGCATGCATTAACGATCTACAAAATCGTACCGAAGGCGTTGGTGTATTTTCGAGGCCCATAGACCAAGCAAACCAAATTCGCTCTGCGTTGGTATCAGCGTTATATGACATAGACCTCCACTGCCACACTCTTGATTTAAACGCTGCTTTGACAATTGCTATGGTTGATCCAAGCGCAGGAGAACGTTGGCTAAACGGAGAGAATTCTTTCGAGAAAGCAATCGCCCCCGATCAAACTGTGGATATCATTGATTTATCACGCGGCGTTACCGGTGACATTTAAGCAGGAAGCTGTATTGCAAAACCCACCCGCGAAGCGCGCCATTATGGAGCGCCGTAGCGAGCGGGTGGGTTGTTTTACGAGATAGATGTCGGGCTTCGTTCTGCTCCAAAACCCCGTCACAAAGAACCCCTCATTAATAGGATGTTAATCCGCATCCAGTATCGTTATAATCAGCGCAAAACTATACCTAGTGCTTTTATCAAAATTAAGCTACGATATCTATGCATACTCATTATATAGGTGTAATAAATGGTTGCCTTGCAACAGCGTTCATATATGATCTGCACTTCAATTAAAGAGGGTGAGATTTAATGACTGACAGCAACGCATATGCACCGACCGGGCAAATTGCCTCAATCAAAAAAACTATTAGACATGCTTATTGGCACCTTAAATTTTTAGGGTGGCTACTTATTGTCGCGATGTCAGCCAAATTTGGGTTTGAGTACTTCAATCTCTACCCGGATATAAATCAACAAATTGATAGGGGCGTTATTTTAGCTGGTTTTTTCATTCTTCTGCTCGGGTCAATATACAGAGAGATATCAAGAATAAGAAAAGAAAAATATGCAAACATCCAAACTGAACTTCACGCCATCCATCACACATTTAGAGATATATTAACCTGCTTAGGTGACATAGATTACGCAAATGCAAATCTAGAGCAATTAAAACAAGTTAAGAAATCTATCGAGAGAGAATTAATTTTTTCTCTCGATAAAATATCAGCTTCTTTTTCTATGCTTACAGGCACAACGTGCCGCGCATGCATTAAGCAAATTCACGAAGATTGTGATGATAGTCGTTTGTACAGCTATACATTGGCTAGAGACAGCGAATCTTCTAAGGCACGTAAACACATCGATAAAAGTAGGTTYGAACAAAAACTCGACCCCATTGAGGCGAACGAAGACTTTTCTTTGCTCTTTGGCGAAGATGAACGCTGGTTCTTCTGTAATGACCTTACAAGAAGGGCGACATATTTCACATCTACGGATCCAACAATCGGCACTGGAGATAAGAACAATAATATACCTTGGTGGTTTTCGTTTGCATCAGCAATAGGGTGGACTCTGCCCTATCGAAGCACTATTGTCTGGCCGGTACAACAAAGGGAAGCTGATGCCTTTCATTTTGAAGCATTGGGCTGTATTGCATTCCTTGCAATCGATAGTGAATTTAAAAACGTTTTTCACAAACGTTTTGACGCACCCCTAGGTGCCTCAGTTGCCGACGGACTGTTTCATCCGCTTCTACGTTTTGCAGATTTAAATCTTGCCGTTGAAGAGCTTACCCAATCTGCCGCAAAGAGGCTAAATAATGAGGAATGACAATTATGAATTTTAAACCAAAAGAAAAGTCACCGTTAATTGAGAGTTACACAATCCACAGAAATACGGGTACGAGTGCTTCAACTGTTGAGGTGAAAATTACGTCAGGTAGATTACAAGGAAAATCTGCGCGGGTCATAACTACACGCCCTTCAGCAGCCTACTTCAACTCATCTTCTCGAGAAAAAATTCTTGCTTAACAGATAACGGTAAAATATTTTTACCCCCGCGAAGCGCGCCATTAGATAGCGCCGTAGCGAGCGGGTGGATTATTTTATGAGATAGATGTTGGGTTGCTTCTGCGCCAAATCCTCATCGTATTCATCATCGGTCGGCCAATTCGTTTCGTTGACTATCGCCAAGGCGGTTTCTAGTTTTTCAATGGCCGTGCGCATGTCTTTTTTCACGCCCTTAATGTAATTGAGACACCCATGACCGTTACGTAGGCCATCAAAATGAAACTGTAGTTCAAATACAGCATCTTCTACTTTGCTCTCAATTTTTAATGTGGCTTCCCTTGCTATATCTATTTTTCGATTACGTTGCATAACTGCCCCTCCCAAGGCCCTCACGACTTCACGAACTGAATCAGCTTTATTTGGTTAGCCCCTTTGCCTTATCGCCAAGTGATTTCCTCTTGTGCTGATCTACTGATTTTTGAGCACCTTTCGTAAACTTTGCCGTCGGGGGCTTTACCCTAGCTAGCTGTTTATTCAAATCTGCCCTACCCAAGCTTTTCAGGGATCGCCTAAGCTTTTCTTGCTCATATTGTATTCTGACCTTCGGAGACATTTTTGACTTTGCTTTATCAAACGCCTTATCAAAGGTTTTCAAATCAGCATTTAGCTTTTCCCTAGATGTTTGTTTCGTCTTTCTACTCTGC
Organism: Rhodospirillaceae bacterium; assembly: GCA_002401565.1. Classification (GTDB taxonomy): domain Bacteria; phylum Pseudomonadota; class Alphaproteobacteria; order Rhodospirillales; family Magnetovibrionaceae; genus JANLGW01. The sequence continues at coordinate 1,327 of NVTL01000049.1, read as the reverse complement.
TTCTGTAGATGCTCATGTTCTTTCTTGGTGATGTATTGCAAGGATGATCCACGATCATTTGTTCGACTCATTTGCCGGGCTAGGTGCTTTGTATCAGGCGTCGTTTCACGCCCCACAAATAAGGTCATCGCCTGCTTGTGTCGGGTCATAGCRACGTAACTGGTGCGGCTATCGGCTATAGGTGTATGTAGGTAATAGGTTTGTAGCTGAGTCTTGCCTTGGCCCCGGTAGACCGTGCCAGCATAACCATGCCCAAAACCTTGAAATTCTCGAGAATCAAATACGACTAAGCGGCCTGCATCAAGTCGTGCTGAAATCTTTGAGCCATCAATCCGCTCCACCGTACCCGCATTGCCGTTGTAAATGCCTTTTGGCTTGTCGGTGTCATAGAATTGAATGCGGTCATTTCGAGACAATTCTATGACACCTCGTTTGGTTTTAAATGAATGTGCTTGGCCCAGTTCTCCGCGTCTCTGACGAACTTGACGCAAGCGGGCATTTAATTCATTCACATCCTTATTCGTCTGGGCATATACAAAGCGAGTCTTTTCGGTTTTTTCATCAGCATCTCGCCCCCACTTTTCGACCAACAACGTCTTAGCTCCTTGAATATTATTTGCCCAATGAATGTGACCATGATCTTCATAAGGTTTGATCGCTTTTTCAAATCTGCCTTCTGCAAAATCAAGACTGGCTTGCTTGGCCCAATCTTCATTTTGACGGCGAACTTGACGCAATTCACTTGCACCGTGTTTCACCACCATCTCACCAAACAAGCCGCCCCGTTCAATGCTCGCGAGTTGCCGATCATCGCCAACAAGAACCACTTTTGCACCTGCCTTTACGGCATGTTCTAGAAGGCCTTGCATTCTGTCGTTATCAATCATGCCCGCCTCATCTACAAAAATTACTGAGTCATGATTTATAACTTCGCTACCCTTCTTGAGCTTATATAGAAAGCTATGCAGGGTTCGTGCTTCCTTAAAACCATCCTTTGCCATATCGCGCGCAACGGTATTTGTTGGAGCCAACCCAATGACGTTATAGCCACTTTTTTCATAGGCTGTTCTCGCAACTCCCATAGCGTAACTTTTTCCAGAACCAGCAACTCCGCGCCACAAACTTAAGTCACGACCATTATTAACTGCCGCCAGATATGCCTCTTTTTGTTCGTCGCTCATTTTACGAAAAACTGCTGCCGTAAAAACACTAACTCGATCAACTTTGTGATTATTGTCAATGACGGCGTAAAAAGGGACCACGATTCCGGAGTAAAAGGTTACCACTTTGGCAATGGTAATGCTGTGATGGTGCAGGTATGATCCAG
>NVTL01000001.1 GCA_002401565.1 Rhodospirillaceae bacterium | reverse complement strand
CATCTGTAATGGCAGCTTCAAGGCCTGCGCCTTTTTCGACCACCACGTCAAAGCCAAATCCGGTTAGTTTTTTAACAATTTCAACAGACGCTGCAACGCGCCGTTCACCGGGGAGGCTTTCCTTGGGAATAGCAATCTTCATCAAGGATCCGTTCTTATCCATAGAGTTTCTTCAATCAATTCTATACTAGCTTTATGCGCGTTTGCGCACGGTTTCTCAAGTGATATTGGAAGCTATTTTCATTTTTACCAGAAACTTCTGAAATAGAAAGCTTTTCGCTTGGCCTTTGGGTGCTTATGATGGGCAAATGATGATCAAAAAAATCACCCCCCTCTTTCGAAATTTTTGCCTTATGGCCCTGATTTCGCTTCTTCCATTTGCGGCCCAGGCCAAAGAAATGCATCTGCGCTATGAGGCCTATTGGGGCGGATTTCATATTGCCGACTTTGCCTTGTCGATTGTCGATAGTGATACAAGTTTTGAACATCGCTTTCATTTAGAATCGCGTGGACTCACCCGGTATTTCAGCAATTTATCGGCTGTCGCAGTCAGCAAAGGCCGCATTATCCAGCCGCCGAGTTCGGTCATGAGCGCGGGACCGATCAGCAACGCCGCCGCCGATATGACCCAAGCCGAGACCTATATTGCCGAAACCTATCGCACCGAATACACCAACAAACGTCATTTTCGCTGGGTGGAAATTGACTTTGGGCAACCCGGTTCTGCCGCCAACGCGGTCACCGGAACGTCGCCTATTGCTGGCCGCGAAGACCGCTGGAACCCCAAAGACAAAGGCCCCGAAGTTCTAGACCGGGTTGAACCTGAATTTCGCATCGGCGTGAATGACCCGATCACTTTGGTTCCGCAAATCATGGCGATTGTGCGCGCACATATGGCGGGCGGGCCGAAAACCGGTGTTGCCAAGGGCTTTGACGGTCGCCGACGGTTCGATATGAACATCACCTATTTGGGCACTGCTAAGCGCACCATCTTAGAAGTTGTGCACGATACGTACCGTGTGCGCATCAAACCCAACCCGGTGGCCGGTTTTAAAAAGCGCCATAAAACGCTGTGGAACAATGCGGCGTACGATTTTTACCTATCGCGCGATGGCAATTTCACACCTCTGCAAATTGTCCCCGTTGATCACGGCCCGGTGTTGACCATGGTGAAGGTCTGTGATCAAGAATGCGAGATAAAAGCGGAAGAAGACTAGGCRGAAGCCTGTTGCTTTAGAGCAATTTCGGCTTTGTAAGCTTTGAATGTATCGTAAATATCGTTCAAACGCTGGGCCGTGCCATCACCAAACATAAAGTCCAATTTAAGCGACTGTTCGTCATTCCAAAGGGATCTAAACAGGTCAGAGAACAAGGCCGTAAACAGCAACTGAAAATGCTGGTCTTCGAAATAAAATCCTGAACCTTGTTCGGTGACATGATTCAAAATCGACATAAAGTTTCGCTTAGCCCAATCAAAATCTTCGAATTTCAATAGGATACGGATCAAAATGTTGTAGGCGAAACGCTTATGACGATCATTTTCGCCAATCATTATCCAAATTTCACCATCATCGTCGGTGGTGAAATTGCTCAGCAATTCTTGGGCTTCAACGTTCAGTTCTTCGTACAGAACTTCACCCAGAAGCTTCAACAAATAATTATCGAAACCTTTGACCACGTCCCGCGGGAAAACTGGATTGACGGGGTCTGTGAACAAATGTGAAAAACGTCCGGCAATCAGACGCAACAAAAACATTGATCGWTTTCCGGGATCGGGAATCCCAGCAGCAGAACCAGCATCCGATCCTGATCCGCCCGGAAGCAAGGTTGTGATATCAACTTCTGAACGAATCCGTTCGGTGACTTCACTGCCGTAATTTAACATATTGGTGCGGATCACCACTTCGATTTCGCGCACCAGTTCTTTTAAGTCTTCGTCCAGCTTGTCGCTTTTTTTATCTTGTGTGAGCAGACCGTTAGACACCATCAGCTCAATCACCGAGCGGATGATGGTCTTGGTCGCAGACGTCGAACGATGGGCCACCTCTACGGGGCCTCCGACTGCCTTTTGATCGATATCATCACTCATGATTGCTCTAACGAATTGAAGTTAAAAGAATCGCTTAGTCTAATCTGTATCACACAGCACCTAAGAATTCCTTACTTATTGCATCTCTTCCAGCTCATCAATAAAGCCGCTGATCACTTTCAGGCCTTCGTTCCAAAAATTCGGATCACTGGCGTCCAAGGCAAATGGGGCCAAAAGCTCTTTGTGGCGTTTGGTGCCGCCCGCCATCAACATATCGATATATTTGTCTTGGAACCCGGAATGCCCACCCGAAAACACGCCATACAAGGAATTCACCAAGCAATCGCCAAAGGCATAGGCGTACACATAAAACGGGGTGTGAACGAAGTGCGGGATATAGGCCCAATAGTTTTTGTAAGCCTCATCAAACCGAATGGCGGGGCCTAAGCTTTCGCCTTGCACATCGATCCAAATCTCGCCCAAGCGATCGGCTGACAATTCACCCGATCTGCGTTCATCATGAACCCGACGTTCAAATTCATGAAAGGACACTTGGCGGACCACGGTGTTGAGCATGTCTTCGACTTTACCCGCCAACAAAATTTTACGTCTTGCGGGGTCCATTTCCCCATCCACCATTTTGCGAAACGTCAGCATTTCGCCAAACACCGAGGCGGTTTCCGCCGTGGTTAACGGCGTATCGGACATCAAAGTGCCTTGATCAGCAGCCAAAACCTGATGCACGCCGTGACCCAATTCATGGGCCAACGTCATCACATCGCGGGCCTTGCCATGGAAATTCATCATGATGTACGGGTGAGCGCTGGGCACTACGGGATGGGAAAAGGCCCCCGAATCTTTACCTTCACGGGGCCGCGCGTCGATCCATTGTTCGTCAAAAAAGCGCCGCGCGATATCGGCCATCTGTGGGGTAAATGCGCCATAAGCCTCTAACACTAAATTTTTAGCATCGTCCCAGCTGTACAGCGTGGACGCATCATCAGGCAAAGGCGCGTTGCGATCCCAATAGTCCAAGGTTTCCACACCAAACCATTTGGCTTTCATTTTGTAATAGCGGTGCGACAAATCACCAAAGGACGACTGCACGCTGTCCACCAACGCATCCACCACCGTGTCTTCGACTTGGTTGGACAAGTTTCGCTCAGATACCGGGCGTTCAAAGTTGCGCCAGCGGTCTTCGATTTCTTTGTCTTTGGCTAAGGTGTTGGTGATCAGGGCCAGCAAACGAATGTTATCACCCAGAACTTTACCAAAGGCTTGAGACGCGGCCTTGCGTTTTTCGCCGGATTTATCAGACAGCAAATTCATGACCGCCGATTGGGTCAGACCTTCGCCGACGCCTTCGACATCAAAACGCATTTCGGAGAATGTTTCTTCAAACAAACGTACAAACGCCGCGCGACCTGTCACCGACTTTTCATGCAGAAGCTTTTCCAGATCGTCAGAAAGTTGATGCGGACGATAGGCCCGCACTTCCTTTAACCAAGGTTTATAGAGCCCGGCGGCTTCGTTTGTTAATTTTTCGTCCAGATTATCATCGGCCAGCCGATTGATTTCCAGCGCAAAAAACAACGTGTCAGTCGAAATGTCGGTGACCTGTTCTTGCAAGGTCTGATAAAACTGCCCAACGTCTGCATCGCTGGTATGGGTCGCAAACAACAATTGGCCATAGCTCATAATGCGCTGCAAAATTTCGCTGATGCTTTCAAATTCCGAGATCGCATTGCCAAACGCCAGGCCGTCTAGGCCTTCAAGTTTGCCCGTATAGGCCGCCGCAAAGCCCTTGGCTTGGCGACTGGCTTCTTCTAAATCGGCCTTTAAGGCATCACATTTAGGGCCTTCATAAAGGTGGCTTAGGTCCCAGTCGGGCAAATTCTGTTCGTTTAACGCAGGCATGTCTGTTTCTCCTTAATCAGAATAATGATATAGGAGGGGAACACCCCTTATTACAATACCAAGTTATAGGTTTTTTTTATGCAGGCTAAAAACTGTCCCAATCTGGTCACCTTATTTTTTGATCAAGTCGAAGCCCAAGGCGAACATCCGTTTTTGTGGGCCAAAGACCTGGGCAAATTCCGCCCCTTAACATGGCGCGAAGTCGAAGCTCAGGTGGTTGAATTGGCGCGCGGCCTGAAAGATTTGGGCCTGAACGAAGGCGACCGTGTGGTTTTGATATCTGAAAACCGGCCCGAATGGTTGATTGCCGATTTGGCGATTATGGCGGCGGGCGGCATTACGGTGCCGGCTTACACCACCAACACCGTCGAAGATCACCGCCACATTGTTGATAATTCAGGCGCCGTGGGCATGATACTGTCCACGCCCAAATTGGCCGAAAATGCTTTGCAGGCCGCTCACCTGAACCAAGACCTGAACTTTGCCATTCATATGGAACCTTTAAATGTGCAGCAAAGCCTGAACGTCGAATTGGTGTCTTGGCAAGATGCTTTGCGGCGCGGTGATCATCTGCATTCTAATATAATCGAAGACGCCAAACGGTTTAAACGCACCGACATGGCCTGCATTATATATACATCTGGCACCGGCGGCGTGCCCAAGGGCGTGATGCTCAGCCATGGTGCGATTTTGCACAACTTGGTGGGGGCAACTCATGTTTTGAAAGCTTTGAATTTAAACGACGACGTTTTCCTTTCGTTTTTGCCGCTGTCRCACAGTTAYGAACAYACCGCYGGACAATTTTTYCCSATCGCRCTGGGGGCKCAAATTTATTATGCCGAAGGCGCCGACAARYTRYTGTCCAAYATGRSCGAGKCCAACCCCACCATCATCATGGCGGTGCCACGCCTGTACGAAATGATGCATACGCGGATCATGCGCGGTGTGGAAAAACAAGGCGGCACAAAAGAAAAACTGTTTTTAAAAACCGTCCAATTGGGCAGCAAAGCCTTTGAAGATTATAGCTCGTTAACGTTGCTCGAAAAAATTCAGAACTTTGCCCTGAACATCTTGGTCCGCAAAAAACTGCAAAAGAAATTTGGCGGACGGCTGAAAGCCTTTGTATCCGGGGGGGCTCCGCTAAACCCCGAAATCGGTCTGTTTTTCACGGCCTTGGGCATTCGTATTTTGCAAGGGTACGGACAAACCGAATCCGGTCCGGTGGTCTCGGCGAACACACCCGACAAAGTTAAAATGCATGCGGTCGGGCCAATATTTCCCGATACCGAAGTCAAAATTGCCGACGATGGCGAGATACTTATTCGCGGTGAACTGGTCATGAACGGCTATTGGCGCGATGATAAAGCGACCGCTGAAACCATCGTTGACGGCTGGCTACACACCGGGGACATCGGCCTGATTGATACAGATGGCCATTTGCAAATCACCGACCGCAAAAAAGATATCATCGTCAATTCCGGCGGCGACAACATCGCCCCGCAACGCATCGAAGGCATGTTGACGTTGGAACCGGAAATATCCCAAGCCATGGTCTATGGCGACCAACGCGCTCATTTGGTGGCGATATTGGTGCCCGATGCTGACTGGTTAAAAGATTGGGCGGCGGAGAATTCTAAGCCCGCAGACTTAAATATTTTGTGTGGCGATGAAGATTTTCACGGCGCCCTGTCGAAAATGRCGACGCGCGTGAACGCTCATCTGTCCAACATCGAAAAGGTCCGAAAATTTATCATCGCGGCTGAGCCCTTCAGTGTTGATAATGCGCAGATGACGCCCACAATGAAAGTCCGCCGTCATAAAATCATCGACGTTTATGGCGACGACTTAATCCGGCTTTATGGCTGATCTGTTGGCGTTTTCGAGTGTCCCCGGCCCAACGCCCGCGATGACGATGCCCAAAACAATCAACACCAACGATATGGTGGCTTCTTGGCTAATGACTTCACCCAGAAACAAGTACCCCCACAAAACGCCCATAATGGGGATCATATAATTGTTCAACGACAAAAATGTCGCCCCCCTCGACGCAATGACAACCACCAACAACAAGGTCGCCAAGGCCGTTGGGAATGCACCCAAATAGACAAATATTGCTACAGATTCAACGGTATAGTCGATGGCCCAAGGCTGGTCGGCAATGAACGCTGCCGGAATCAAAAGAATCGCCGACGCGATCAACACGCCAGAGCCTTGTTCCAACGGTTTGGCATGGGGAAGCTTGCGAAACAAAATCGCAGCAATGGCATAACAAACGGCGGCCACAGCCACCGCCAATTGCCGCAGAACGTCTCCGCCAAGGCCTAACAATTCTTCGGGGCCAATCAAAAAAACCACCCCACCAAAACCGCAAAGTACGCCCAGCAAGCGGCGGGTGTTTAAAATTTCATCGGAAAAAATACGGCCCAACAGCAGCGTCACCAACGGCATGGTCGCAATCAAAATCGCCGCCAAACCTGATTCAATTTTTTGCTCACCCCAGTTGATCAAAACAAAAGGAATGGCATTACCAAACAATCCGATCAGGAAGAACGTCCTCCACACACGCGTGTCTGTGGGCAGGCGGTGGCCTTTGATTTTTAACCATGCGTATAAAATGACAGCCCCAACCACCACCCGCAGCATGGCCAAGGTGGTGGGCGGCAAAGTTTCTACGCCCACCTTAATGGCGGTGAACGAAGAGCTCCACATGACGGCCAGCACAAACAACAGGCCGACGTCTCGCATTAAGGAATTGGCCACTCAAAGGACCTCGCGCTGATTATTCTTTGCCTTTGGTCAGTGTGTCTTCACCAACTTTTGCAATGTGCATAATGTTGGTGCCACCGGCAATACCAAACGGAATGCCCGCAACGATGACAATATTATCACCATCCAAGGCAAATTTTTCACGCTGAGCAATGCGTACCGATTTACCCATCATTTCAGAAAAGCTGGATACATCACGGGTACGATAAGAATGCACGCCCCACGCCAATACCAAACGACGCGCAACGTCAAGGTTGGGCGTCAGACCCAAAATGGGAACACTTGGGCGTTCGCGAGAAATCCGCAACGTTGTTGATCCGGTGGATGAAAACGAAACAATGGCTTGTGCCGAAATGGTTTCAGCACTTTGGCGARCCGAAGCCGAAATCGCATCGGCAGCCGTTGATTCGGGCAACGAACGGGAAGATTCTGTGATCTTGCCATGCAGGCTGTCGCGTTCAACACGGTTGATGATGCGATCCATAATGGTGATCGATTCAATCGGGAAATCGCCAACGGCTGTTTCCGCAGACAACATCACCGCATCGGCTCCGTCATAAATGGCGGTCGCCACGTCGGATGCTTCGGCGCGTGTGGGCACGGCGGACGTGATCATGGATTCCAACATCTGGGTCGCRACCACAACMGGYTTRCCCGCCAAACGRCARGCATTCACGATGCGTTTTTGCAAYACAGGMACGTCTTCGGGCGGYAATTCAACGCCCAAATCACCACGGGCWACCATRATGCCATCSGCCARTTCGACGATGCCATGAAGATGRTCAATCGCAGACGGYTTTTCYAATTTRGCCATGATACAGGCSCGGCCTTTGACAATRGCTTTGATTTCTTCGACRTCGGCTGGACGCTGYACAAACGACAAMGCCACCCARTCCACGCCCATTTCCAAACCAAATTTAAGATCAGCATGATCTTTTTCGGYCATGGCGGACAATTCCAAGACTGCGCTGGGAACATTCACGCCTTTGTTGTTGGACAGCTTGCCGCCAATCACAACCTGAGTYTCAATGAAGTCTTTKCCRGATTTCACAACSCGAAGGCGAATTTTACCGTCGTCCAGCAACAAATCCATTTCGGGGCGCAGGGCCGCAAAAATTTCAGGGTGCGGCATCGGMGCRACCGTTTCGTTGCCCAAAGCATYGGTCAATTCCAAACGGAACGGCTGACCGGCTTCCAACATGATCGATCCGTTTTCAAACTGACCTACACGCAATTTTGGGCCTTGAAGGTCCATCAAGACACAAATGGGGCGTCCGATCTCTTCTTCGAGACTGCGAATGATATCGCACCGTTTTTTGTGGTCTTCGTGTGAACCATGAGAAAAATTCAGGCGAAAAATATCGGCCCCGGCTTCAACCAGTTCAGCGATATCTTCTTTTGAGGATCGTCCAGGCCCTAGCGTGGCGATAATCTTGGCATTTCTTGTTCTTTTAATCATGAGCGGCAACATACTGCCCTTACTGGTAAAAGACCATCATTTTTCTGTGATAATTTTAATAAATACAGTGGTTAATCAAGAAATTTTGCATTTAARTGATTATTTGTGCAGTTTGCACCTCGAACACGAATCGCGTAATATTTAAATAGAAAATAACAAAGATATTCGTTAGGTAAGCAACCATGGCCAAGTTCGGCAAAGCATTTATGTCTTTGTTTTTAGATAAAAAAGCACGTGACAGCCTCAAAAACAAACCGCTCAGACCGGCCCGCCCTGATTTAAAACCTGTGGCAGATCAGGCCCCTGCGCCCGCACAACAGCCTCATTTAACACCGGAAGAAATTTGTGAGCGCCTTGTCGAAGCAGAACAGGAAATGACCAAAAAACGCTCCCCAGAACGCTTGCAACTCATTCAAAATGCACTGAAAATTCGCAGTGAGCAGGCAAAAATATTTAACCAGCTTTCCGAAGAGCAACGCCAAAAACTTCAAGAAATCGCGATGAGCAGTTTTGTAAACGGCGGCAAAGATTAAGGTTTCTCAAGTAACCCTATTAAGTCTTGATATTTAAAGGTCTTTATCCCTGAATCCTTATAGGTTACATTAATACGAGTGCAAGTGTGACCAGCCGCTATCTTTCTGTTCACCAAAAATTGCATCTATGACAAACAGGAAAGGTCGCCGTCATTATGAGTGCGTCACACGATCAAGGTTCAGAAGAACAACTGCGTCACGAACTTTCGGGTTTGTTGACCTATATTACGCGCGTGCGCCAAGAAATTGCGTCCATTTCCCGGCCCGCCGATGAAGAACACCATTTTAATTCCATGGCCGATCAGTTAGATGCGGTGATCAAAGCAACCGATGATGCGTCAAACACCATCATGAATTGCGCCGAAAAAAATGATGAAGCTGTCCGTGCTCTTAAAAAATCCATCAAGGATCCCGCTCAGTTGGCCCTGTTGGATCAAGTCACCAACAACAGCATGGACATTATTCAGGCGTGCAGTTTTCAAGATCTCACCAGCCAACGTGTTACCAAAGTTGCCCGGTCCATCACTTATGTCGAAGATCGCGTTGCGGCTTTGGCCGAAGTTTGGGGTAAAGAAGAACTCGATAAGGTCGAAGTTGAAGGCACACACAAATCGGAAGATGAAAAACTTCTCAACGGTCCGGCCCTTGACCCCAGCCAATCCATTGATCAGGACGCCATTGACGCCCTGTTTGACTAGGTTTCAAACAAATGCATTTAAAAAACCCTGCCCGGTCACAGGCAGGGTTTTTGTTTTTGCTTTGACGTGGTATCGTCCCCCCAAAATTAACACAGGAAATTGAGTTTTAAAATGAACCGCTTCATTTCGACCCTCCGGACCCTCGCTATACTTTTCTTAGGAATTCTTTTCATGACCGCCACGGCTTCTGCCCAAGACTTAGAAAACACACTCTATTTGGATCTTAAAGATGGTCGTGTGATCATTGATTTGCGTCCTGACTTGGCCCCGAAGCATGTGAAGCAAATCAAAATGTTAACCCGTGATGGCTTTTATAATGGCCTTCAATTTCATCGCGTTATCCCCGGCTTCATGGCCCAAGGTGGCGATCCTAAGGGTGATGGCACCGGTGGATATTTAGATTCAGATGGCGCCGAAATTAACCTGCCCGCTGAATTTAACCGGGAACTTGGTTTTGAACGCGGCATTATCGGCATGGCCCGGACGTCTGATCCGAACAGTGCCAGTTCTCAATTTTTCATCATGTTTGCCCCCGCTCCTCACCTTGACGGTCAATATACCGTTTGGGGTCAGGTCAGCAGCGGCATGGAATTTGTCGACAACATCAAAAAAGGTGATGTCATGAAATCCATGCAAGTCGCCAGCGACGCTAAATAACGCCTAACATCATTTATATATCAACCTTTGTAATGCCAATTTAAGGAAATTATTGTGTACCACGTTGCCCTATTGATCATCTTTGTTCTTGCCATAGCTCTTGTCATTTTTGCTTTGGTTAAAAAAGGGCCAGCCTCATCCAATGAGACGTTGTATCAAGGCCCCGGCGAAACAAACCTTGATCTCGACAGCCCAGAAAACACCCTTTTCTTGGACTTAAAAGAAGGTCGCGTGGTGATTCAAATGCGGCCTGACTTGGCCCCTTTGCACGTTGCTCGCATCAAGGCCTTGGTTCGTCAGAAATATTATGATGGCTTAAATTTCCACCGCGTGATCGAAGATTTCATGGCCCAAGGCGGCGATCCCATGGGCAACGGCACAGGCGGTTCCGGCGTGAACATTGGTGCTGAATTTTCCAAAGAAAAATTCGTCCGCGGCATTGTCGGCATGGCCCGCAATCAAAGTGAAGACGGGGCTGATTCTCAATTCTTCATCATGTTGGGCGATGCCCGTTGGTTGGATAATCAATACACCGTTTGGGGCATCGTCAGCGAAGGCATGGATTTTGTCGACGGCATCAAAATCATTGATTCCAGCACCGTTGGCACCCGTGAATACAATCCCGACAAAATCGTCCGCATGCAAATCGCGGCGGATGTTAGCGAATAGTCTGCTCTTTTTCTGGCGCGTGGAATACGGTTTCACGACCGGGCATTGGGTTTCTGGGGATCAGCAAGGCTAACCCCATTGACCCAACCGCCATGGCCGCGCCCGCCAAAAACACCCATGAATGGTCCATAATCCAAACGTATCCAAACGCCACCGGAATAATCACCGCCATGATGTGATTGATGGTGAACGTGACGGCCGAAGTCGCCGCGATGTCGGCATGGTCCGCAATTTTTTGAAAATACGTTTTGGTCGCAAACGACATGGAAAAGAAGATGTGGTCGATGATATACAGCGCCACGCCCAACCAGGCTGTGGTGACAAACGCATAGGCAAAAAAGACGCCGAACAAACCGATATATTCAAAAACCAGAATATTTCGTTCCCCAAACTTATTGATCAGTTTGCCCAGTTGCGGGGCAACAATCCACGTCACCGCATTGGATGCCAAAAACATGGTGGCCATTTCTGATACGCTCAGGCCAAATTTTTCAACCATCAAAAAGCCCGCAAATACGACAAAAATCTGGCGTCGCCCACCCCACAAAAAAGTCAGCGCGTAATACAGGCTGTAACGTTTTCTGAGGATGATCTTTTTGTGCTGCACGTGCTGTTCGGGATAATGCGGATACGCCAACCATATCACTATAGTCATGCCCGCCGACGTCAAACCGCTGAGCACATAAATCCACACCATGTCGATGTGAGCAACTTCTAACAAAAGCCAAATGGTGCCAAATGTACCCAGCCCGGTCAGCGCCCCAATCGAAGCCAGCCGCCCCAACACCAAGGGGGCTTCTTTTTTATCCAACCATTGCAGGGTCAAAGATTGACGCAATGTTTCAAAATAATGAAAGCCGACCGACATCATAATGGTGGTGAGGTACAGCCCGTATTCATTTGCGAATTGCCCGGTCAGAGCCACGCCAACGCCCAACAAAAACAAGGACAACAAAGCCAAGCGATGTTCGCTGATCACCAAAAGCACATAGATCACGGTGAACGMTAAMAGGCCRGGAATTTCGCGMAGGCTTTGCAGGGTGCCRATTTCAACACCKGTAAAYGCSGCSCGTTCCACCGAAAAGTTATTGATCAAAGCYTGCCAMGTGCTGAACCCGATGACCAACGWAATGGTCATCATWATCARCARCACATTTGGCTGACACCATTTGGGAGCTGATGGATCGACATGTGAATTCATGATTAACCTTTAAGCACAGCCTCGATTGCCTCAAGGGCAGCCTTGGCTTTATCACCATCTGGGCCACCGGCCTGGGCCATATCGGGACGTCCACCGCCACCTTTACCGCCCACAGCCTGACTGCCCGCACGCACCAAATCAACGGCGTTGATTTTATCGGTTAAGTCAGCGGTCACACCAACCACCAAAGATACTTTACCGTCCGAAACCGAAAGCACGGCGACAACACCCGATTTGATTTGGGCCTTGATATCGTCCGCTAGGCTTTTTAATTCTTTGCCTGGCACGTCTTCTAACAATTTGGGGGCGAATGTAATGCCGCCGATATCCTTGGTTTGGTAACCGCCCTCGGCTCCACCACCCGACGCCAATTTCCGGCGCAATTCCTGGATTTCTTTTTCCATTTTTTTGCGGTCCTCCAGCAACTGTTTAACCCGTGATGGAACTTCGGATGGACTGGATTTTAAGACTGCGGCTGCCGTGTTTAGGGCTAATTCTTGACCTTCTAAATAATGAACAGCTGCGGCCCCGGTCAGGGCTTCGATGCGGCGCACGCCAGAGGCCACAGCCCCTTCGGATACCACTTTTAATAATCCGATATCACCGGTGCGACCAACGTGGGTACCGCCACATAATTCAACCGAAAAATCTTTTTGGGTGCCGTCACGGTGTTCTGAACCCATGGCAACAACACGGACTTCGTCGCCGTATTTTTCGCCAAACAATGCCATGGCTCCGGCTTCAACCGCGTCTTCGGGGGTCATCAACCGGGTCGTGACTTCCGTATTGCCGCGAATTTGGGCATTCACCGTCAATTCAACGGCGGCCAATTCTTCGGCCGTAACGGAAATGGGGTGCGAAATGTCAAAACGCAGGCGTTCGTCAGATACCATCGATCCCTTCTGTGTCACGTGATCGCCAAGTTTTTGACGCAACGCTTCATGCAACAAGTGAGTTGCGGAATGGTTCGCGCGGGTTTGGGAACGGTGAACATGATCAACGTTTAAGGAGACTTCATCGCCAACGCTGACAGAACCCTTGGTCACTGTGCCCACGTGGACAAAAACGGCCCCGAGTTTCTTTTGCGTATCGGTAATTTCAAGGGTGAAATCTTTGCCCGAGACCCAACCAATGTCGCCCATTTGACCACCCGATTCGCCATAAAACGGCGTTTGGTTGGTGACCAGTTGAACGGTATCGCCTTCGTTGGCTTTTTCCGTGCGTTTGTCATCGACAATCAGGGCCGTAACTTGACCCTGAGCTTGTTCGGTTTCATAGCCCAAAAATTCTGTGGCGCCGATGGTATCTTTGACATCAAACCATATTTCATCCGTGGCGGCGGAACCTGATCCTGACCAGCTGGCTCTGGCTGCTGCTTTTTGGCGTTCCATGGCGACCGTGAAGCCGTCTTCGTCGACGGAAATATTTTTGTTTTTCAGAGCGTCCTGCGTCAAATCCAAGGGGAACCCATAGGTGTCATACAATTTAAAGGCGGTTTCGCCATCCAATTCAGCCCCATCGGTCATATCCAAGGTGGCGTCGTCCAACAGTTTGAGACCGCGATCCAAGGTTTTGATGAACCGGGTTTCTTCTAATTTCAAGGTTTCGGTGATCAATGCTGCGGCGCGATTGAGCTCTGGAAAGGCACCGGACATTTGGGACTGAAGGGCTGGGAACATTTTGTAAATTGTGGGTTCCGTGGCCCCAATCAAATGGGCGTGGCGCATGGCGCGGCGCATGATGCGGCGCAGCACATAACCCCGGCCTTCGTTCGACGGCAACACACCATCGGCAATCAAAAAGGCCGTTGAACGTAGGTGATCGGCAATCACCCGGTGGGAAATGCGATGTTCGCCATCCGGGTCTGTGTTCGTGGCATCGGCCGAAGCTTCGATCAAGGACCGCATCAAATCGATGTCATAGTTGTCGTGTTTACCTTGCATGACGGCGGTGATGCGTTCTAGCCCCAACCCGGTGTCGATACTGGGTCTGGGCAATTCTATGCGTGTGCCGTCTTCTTGTTGTTCGTATTGCATGAACACCAAGTTCCAGATTTCAACAAAACGATCGCCTTCTTCTTCTGGTGTGCCCGGAGGTCCGCCCCAGATTTTATCACCATGGTCATAAAATATTTCGGAACACGGTCCACACGGTCCGGTATCGCCCATGGACCAGAAATTATCGCTGGTGGGAATACGGATGATACGGTCGTCCGGAAGACCCGCGACCTTTTTCCAAATATCATAGGCTTCGTCGTCGGTATGATACACAGTGACCAGCAAACGGTCTTTGTTCAGGCCGAATTCTTTGGTCATCAGTTTCCACGCCATATCGATGGCGTCATCTTTGAAATAATCACCAAACGAAAAGTTGCCGAGCATTTCAAAAAAGGTGTGGTGACGTGCCGTATGACCAACGTTTTCAAGATCGTTGTGTTTGCCGCCGGCCCGCACACATTTTTGCGACGATGTGGCCCGCGTATAATCACGTTTTTCCAACCCAGTAAAAACATTTTTAAACGGCACCATGCCCGCATTGACGAACATCAATGTGGGGTCATTGTGCGGAACCAAGGGACTAGAATCGACAACTTCATGGTTCGAGCTGGCGAAATAATCGAGGAAAGCTTTACGGATATCGTTTGAGGTCTGCATGTGTGTCTCAATAGATCAGTTTTGCGTTTGTTTACGTCAATATTGCTTATAGTTTGTCTTACAACCTACGCACCCGACTGTCTAGCAAAGCAACACCTGATACTCAATAAAACACACGGCCCCAACCAAAGTCAGAGCCGTGTGAATATCATACAAAACAAGGCGTTATCGAAAACACACAAGATATTAGCGTGTTTTTAGGCGTGCCGATTAAGCGTCTTTATCCTTAGAAGCCTTTGAAGGAGTCTTTGAGGGAGCTTTTGCAAGGGCCTTGTCGCCCGTGTCTTCGACACTGCTGAGGCCTGATTTTTCAGCATTCTCGTCTTTGATCAGACCTGCATTGATGCGAATTTGGGTTTCGATTTCATCGGCAATGTCTGGGTTATCGCGCATGAACTGCTTGGCATTTTCACGCCCCTGCCCCACGCGGATAGAATTGTAAGAAAACCATGATCCTGATTTTTCGATCAAACCTTCCTTGGTGCCCAAATCAATCAGTTCACCCATTTTTGAAATGCCTTCGCCGTACATGATATCAAATTCAATCATTTTGAACGGGGCTGCCATTTTATTTTTGACCACTTTCACACGGGTTTGGTTGCCGACAATTTCCTCACGATCCTTAATCGCGCCGATACGGCGGATTTCCAAGCGCACGGAACTGTAAAATTTCAAGGCGTTACCACCCGTTGTGGTTTCCGGGTTACCAAACATCACGCCAATTTTCATGCGGATTTGGTTGATGAAGATCACCATGGTATTGGATTTAGCCACCGAAGCGGTCAATTTGCGCAAAGCTTGGCTCATCAAACGCGCCTGCAGGCCCACGTGATGATCGCCCATCTCGCCTTCGAGTTCAGCACGCGGAACCAGGGCCGCAACAGAATCGATAACCAATACATCAATCGCGCCAGACCGCACCAAAGTATCGGTAATTTCCAAGGCTTGTTCACCGCCATCGGGTTGCGAAATCAGAAGCTCATCCACGTCCACACCCAATTTTGCGGCATAGATCGGATCAAGCGCATGTTCCGCATCCACAAATGCACAAGTGCCACCCAGTTTTTGGGCTTCGGCAATCACGTGCAGGGTTAGCGTTGTTTTACCAGAACTTTCCGGGCCGTAGATTTCAACAACACGGCCGCGTGGCAAGCCGCCGATGCCAAGGCCAATATCCAAACCCAACGATCCCGTTGAGACCACATCGGCCTCAACCGTTTCGCGTTGACCCAGTTTCATCACCGAGCCTTTGCCGAACGCTCGTTCAATCTGGCTGAGGGCGGCGTCTAGAGCCTTTGATTTATCCACGTTCTTTTTCTCCACAAGGCGTAATGATGACTGCGACATGTTCTGGGTTCCAATCTTTCATAGCGTTCAATGACTTTCAATAAAACTAAATGTACTCTTTTTGTTCTCATTGGCAACACTTTTTTTAAACATCTGAAAATAAAAGATAAATTACGCTACGTTCTCATAGTGTTCTTAATAAATTGAACATGATCCCATCACACATTTTTCTGACACTTCAGAAAAAACACGAAAGAATCCCCCCTTTATTCACATTGTACAGAATCGTTTTGAAGTTCCTGCACGGCTTGGCGGATGATTTGTGAGGCTGACCACAAGAATAAGCCTGCCATTAACGCGGCAACGATCAAGTCGGGCCAGCTGGTCTGTGTGGCCCAAACAGCGCCAGCGGCCAAAATGACCGCTATATTGCCGATGGCGTCGTTGCGACTGCACAGCCACACGGACCGCACATTGGCATCACCGTCTCTATATTTAAGCAAAAGCACGACGCTTAAAGCATTTGCAAAAAGCGCCAAAAATCCAATTGCCCCCATGGCTTGAGCCTCAGGCATTTCGACGACAAACACGTGATACAAGGTCGATCCAAACACCCAAAGTCCCATAAGACCAAGGCTTATGCCCTTCATTAAAGCCACCGAAGACCGCACCCGCAAAGACATCCCGATAACATAAAGGCTGAGCGCATAGGTCACCGTATCGGCCAAAAAGTCCAAAGCATCGGCTTGTAACGCCTGAGATTTAATCAGGCTGCCGGCGATTGTTTCGACAAAAAACATCAGGCCATTGATGATAATAACCGCCCACAAAGCCCGCTTATAGCCCGCCGACATGCCTTCGTTTTTGGGTTCGATTTGGCAACACTGCCCGACCATGTTTTCGATCCTGCACGAAATATTTATGTTGGCCCCTACTTTAGCACCAACCGCGTCCAGAGACATATGGGGAAATCATGACCAAATTCTAACCAGCGGCAAACCTTACCCGGCAGTTTCTTCCTCTTTTGGCGTGATTTGGTCTGAATTTTGTTCGATTTCTTGCAGGGCCAACAGCGGGCCGAGGCCTATTCCGGCGGTGTCTATTTTGGCGCTTGCGGTTTGATTGGGTTGCAAGGTAGTGAGGCTCAGTTTGGTTTTATCATCTTCGTTAATTGCAGCATTCGCCATCACGCGTTTTTTAATATCGTCTGCAATTATTTTTTCAATTAGCAACCGTTGTTCAGGCGACATATTGGCAAGGTCATCTTCCGTAAGTCCCATGGCTTTAAGGATTTTATCACGTCGGTCCTTTTTCTTTTGCTCTTGCATATCTTCCAGATACGCGCCAAACCCTTTTTCGCGAATGTCTTCGATTAAGGTTTGTTCGTTGGCGTCTTTTAGCTCTTTTCCATCAGCAGGCGCAGCCTGTGTAGCCGGGCGTGGTTGAGCGGGTGGTGGCGCGGCGACTTTAAAATTGTACCCATCGATTTCCATAACAAGCTCCTTGTGTTGCCTTTAAGTTATGCAACTTCGGTGCCATACTCTGAGCATCGCATAAAAAAGAGAGATGTTGAATGTTGGCTTGGTTGCTGTCTGGATGGATGTTTATTACGGTGGTGGGGTTGAGCGGCGCGGTACAGGCCGAGCCTTTTTTACCGCCTGAAATCGTGCCGATTCCTGCTGGCCCCTTTATCATGGGCTCAGACCGGGCCGAACGCGATGCGGCTTATGATTTGGATGAAGCSGCCTATGGGCATTCGGTSACGCGCAMGGGCCGTTGGTACGARGGYGAAARMCMRCGCCAMWCCGTCACCCTTGAAAGCTTTRCSATCACCCGYACGCCCATCACCAAYGCACARTATCWRGCSTTTATCACMGACACCAWCCACCCGGCGCCTTCTGTGGATGAAAAAACTTGGGCCCAATATGGACTGGCGCATCCTTTTAAGACCGCCCAGCGGCACAGCTGGCCGGAGCGGTCCCCTCCCCCCGGCCGCCAAGACCACCCGGTGGTTTTGGTGTCCCACGATGATGCTTTGGCCTATGCAGGCTGGTTAAGCCGCACCACCGGGCAAACGTGGCAACTCCCCAGCGAAGCCCAGTGGGAAAAAGCCATGCGCGGCACAGATGGGCGGCGGTTTCCATGGGGAGATAGCTATGATTCCAAGGCCCTTAACAGCCATGACAACGGCCCGTTTGATACCGTCCCGGTCGGAAGTTTCCCCGCCGGAGCCAGCCCTTTTGGCGTTCTGGACGCGGCGGGTCAGGTTTTTGAATGGACGGCCCAAGCCTCCCCCAAAAATCGCTTTGTTGTAAAGGGTGGATCATGGGATGACCAAGGGTGCGGCGTTTGTCGTCCAGCGGCCCACCATAGCCGGCCCAAAGCCTTAAAACATGTGCTGATTGGCTTTCGTTTAATCCGCAAATAAATCACCTGTAACCTTTTGCAAATCGTCTGCGAATATGAGATTAAGGGTATGCTGGATAAATCGATTTTAGGACTTTCCCCCCTTGTTCCTCTCCCGTCGATTTTCCAGCATCCCTTTTTAATTTTCAGAATAAGGCCTGCCCATGTATGACGTTTTGATAGGTGCCTTGGGCATCGTTTTGGTTGCTAGTTTTTTACTGGCCCCTCGGGTCCGGACCATCGATGGCTTTTTCAAAGGCTTTTCAGAAAACGGAAAATCCCCCAGCCTGTTAACTTTGATTTTATCGCAAGTCACCACTTGGGTGTTCGCCCGGTCATTGATGAACGCGGCGATTTTGGGCTTTTATTACGGCATCGCCGGAACCATTGCATACGCGGCTTATTACCTGTCATTTCTCACCGGGGCTTGGATCATTGACGGCATTCGTTTTCGCCATGGTTATTCCAGCGTTCAAGATTTCCTGTATGACCGTTTTGGGCGCCAAGGCTCATCCGCGTACAATGTGGTCGTGGCCGTGCGATTGCTCAGCGAAGTGTTTGCCAACCTTTTGGTCGTGGGCATTATTTTTGGCGTGGCCGGAACAGTGCCCTACACCATCGCCATTGTATCCATCGCCGTCCTGACCCTTGGGTATTCCATGATGGGCGGATTGAGTGCGTCGTTGCGCACCGATGTTTTGCAAACGGTTATCCTCATCAGCGTGCTGGTTGTGCTGTTGGTGCGCGCCAATGGCGGCGAAGGTTTTGAAATACTGGCCATGATGAACACCAGCCCCGACATGACGTCGCCGGGTTGGATTTTGTTGGGCGTGGCCTTTTTACAAATTTGGAGCTATCCGCTGCACGACCCGGTGATGATGGACCGGGGCTTTATCGCCGATCGCCGCACCACACGTTTGAGCTTTTTGCATGCGTGTTGGATCAGCGTGCTGTGTATTTTGGCTTTTGGTTTGTTGGGCGTTTATGCGGGTGTGATGAAAACCGGCGGCGAAGACATGATCCGCACCCTGACCCGTTTAATGGGCGATGGCACCATGATGCTGTTTAACATCGCGCTGATTATTTCCGCGATTTCAACGTTGGACTCGACCTTTTCCAGCGCATCAAAACTGACCGTTGTCGATATGAAAATGGGCGACATCACAGCCAAAAACGGGCGCATTTCCATGGTGCTGTTTTTGCTGGGCGGCTTGGTATTTTTATTCTTAGGCTCAAAGGATTTATTTTCCGCCGTGGCCGTCAGCGGCACCGCTTCGATGTTTTTGGCCCCGGTGGTCTTCTTTTCCATCTGGTTAAATCGCGACGTTGCGGGATGGGCGTTTAGCGTTGCCTTTGTCGCCGCCATGAGCGGCGCCACGTTGTATTTTTTAGAAGCCGGAGGCCACGTGGATTTAATCGAGCCGCTGTTTGGCCTTAGCCATAAATACGCAAAACTGTTGCTGATTTCGGGCACCGTCATGGGCGTTGGCTGTGGAGCGTTCTTTATGGCCTTAAAACCCCGTTTTGTGAACGTTCGGGCCGAGGACTGATGATGTTTAGCGGACCTATATTGCTGTTCGGTGGTCCGTACAGCAATTTACAAGCGACCGAAGCCTTAAAGGTCGAAGCCAAACGCTTGGGCATTCCGGCTGACCATTGTATCTGCACCGGAGACGTTGTTGCGTACGGAGCCGACCCCCAAGCCACCGTCGATTTGATCCGTGATTGGGGCGTGCATGTGATTTTGGGAAATTGCGAGCAATCTTTGGCAAACGATGCTGATGATTGCGGCTGTGGTTTTGAAGAAGGCTCGGCCTGTGAAAGCCTCTCCGAACATTGGTATCAATTTGCCAAAAGCACGCTTAACAAGGACAGTCTAGACTGGATGAACGGCTTGCCACCGATGCTTCGTTTTACGTATGCGGGACAAAACGTTCTGGTTCTGCATGGTGGTTTTGACAACATCAATCAGTTTGTTTTTGCCTCGACCTCAAAGACCTTTAAGCGCCGCCAGCTGGGCGCCGCCAAGGCCGACATCATCATTGGCGGACATTCTGGAATTCCGTTTACGCAAGGCCTAAAAGACAGAAAAATCTGGCACAATGCTGGCACCATTGGCCTGCCCGCCAACGATGGTACGACCGATGTTTGGTATAGTCTTTTGCAAAAATCAGATACCGGCGCGACCTTTAGCCACCATCGTTTGGCTTATGATTTTTCCAAGTCTGCAGACCGCATGCGGGCAAAAAATCTGGCCGAAGGTTATGCTCAAGCCATGGAAAAAGGACTTTGGCCCAGCTTGGATATCTTACCCCACCAAGAACGCAAGCAAACCGGCGAGGCGCTTATTTTGCCAACACCTCTTTGACCTTGGCGGCCAAGTCTTTTAGGGAAAATGGCTTTGGCAAAAATTCAAATCCGCTTTCCGGTGTGATGCCGCCGGGAATAACATTTTCCGCATAACCGGAAATAAAGATCACCTTGATGTCTTTGATTTCTTGAACAACAAACTGCACCAAAGTATGCCCATCCATGCCCGGCATCATCACGTCGGTGACGATCAGGTTGATTTTGGCTTCGGTGGAATTGATGACTTCCAACGCTTCTTCGCCGTTGGCGGCTTCCAATACAGTATAGCCTTTGTTGCGCAGAGCGCGCGCGCCAAACATGCGCACGGCTTCTTCGTCTTCGACCAATAAAATTGTGCCTGCGCCTGTAAGGTCGGCTTCCGGCGCGGCCTTTGAACCTTTGGTATCAACCCGCTTTAAATCTTCGGCTTCCAAGGTTGGCTGTACTTTTTTGGTCAAGACTTCCGGCGGGTTCATATGACGCGGCAGACATACAGTAAAGGCCGCCCCTTCGCCCGGTGCACTGTCGACTTGAATATGCCCGCCCGTTTGATGAACAATGCCATACACGGTGCTTAAGCCCAGTCCGGTGCCTTCGCCCACGTCCTTGGTGGTGAAAAACGGATCAAAGATTTGCCCGATGTCTTCTTTGCGGATGCCTTCGCCCGTATCAATCACGTCGATGGTCACATAATCGCCCGCGGGCACCAATTCCATGCCCCGTTGTGAAGGTTCATCAAGGGTCAGGTTGCCCGTGCGAATGGTCAAGGTTCCGCCGCCCGGCATGGCATCGCGCGCATTCACGGCCAGATTAATGATGATTTGGTCAAACTGCACCGGGTCAACCCGTACGGTCCAAACATCACGGTCATGTTCGATGTTGTATTCAATTGTGGCCCCCAACAGACGGCCCAGAACTTCGGACAAATCGGACAGTTTTTCTTTGACGTCCACGGCCTGAGGCGCCAACGTTTGCTTGCGCGAAAAGGCCAACAATTGCCGCACCAAAGCGGTCGCCCGCACCGCGTTCTGACGGATTTGATCGATGTCGCCAAAAGACGGGTCGCCCGGACCGTGACGCTCTAACAACAGATCGGAAAAGCCAATCATGGCGGTCAGAAGGTTATTGAAATCGTGGGCAATGCCGCCCGCCAATTGGCCGATGGATTGCATTTTTTGCGATTGCGCAAACTGTAATTCCAGATGTTTATGTTCGGTGGTATCGATCAAGTGCAAGACCAGCCCGGTGACATCCCCATAAGCGTCTTCCATGCTGGACACATACAACGAAGCGGCAACTTCGCGACCCGCCGTTGCGGTGAGTTTGATGTCAATGTGCGCCGCGCGCATAATGCCCATCACCACCTTGGACAATTGCCCGGTGACATCGCTTAAGTCTTCGGTGGCCAAGCGTTCGGAAAAGGGTTTTTCCAAAACGTCGTCTTTGTGCAGGCCTAGCATTTTCAAAAAGGACTGATTGCAATCGGATATATTGCCCTGCAGGTCCAACAAAGCAATCGCCACCGGAGCTTCGTCAAACAACCAATACAAACGCCGCGCCACGGCTTCGGCCCCTTTATCACTGACCGTTATGGTCGAGGCTTCTGGAGCTGTTGGTTTTCGCACCAAATCGCGGATCACCACGGAACGCGTATACAGAAGTTCGCCATCGCCATCAACACGACCAGACTGCACCAACATGGCGCGAAATTCTGCGCCTTTGTTTGAACGCAAGGTGACTTGACCATTATGRCCRTCGTYRTCTTGTTCGTGYTCRCCGGACTCSATKACAAAATCGGCAAAGCTTAAWTTTTGCRCRCTCATYTCAYTTAARGWRAGRCCCARCCATTCACACAAGGTTTCRTTGGCATARACAATCCGGCCCAYGCCATTRACCGAAAAGAAMCCRACCGGAAGATTRTCYAAYAAATCCGCCAACAGGGCTTCTTCGCTGCGACGCACCTTTTCCAGTTCACGCAACGCGGTCACGTCCCGCGCCGTCCAAGCCACCAGACCACTGCCAACCCGACCCGCAGGGCGAACACTTAAGCGCCAAGCTTGCAGGCCCGCGCTGACGGTGTTGATGGCCAGTTCTTCGTGGTCACGCGCGCCGTTTAAGCCCGCCCCCAACATCCGCGTCACGGCGTCTGCAGCCGCAGGATCTTCACCCTCTAATCGCAAAATGTCGGGAACTTTGCCAACTGAATTTCGTTTTAACAAAACACCAAAACCCGGATTGGCGTAAAGAACTTCACCGTCACGTGACGTCACCATCAAAGGCTCGCCACTTTCGCCAGCCGCCAAGTGGACCAATAAGGCTTCGTCATCAACACGCACGCGGCGGCCCACCGCCCACGCGGACAACAAAGCAAACGCACCCGCAAAAGCGCCCATAATAAACGTGAAGGTAAAGGCGTCTGCGTCAAAGGGAATGGGGCTGATGGCTCCTTTTGAAAAAGCCACGGAAAGCCCCGCCAAAAGGAGTGAAAGCACCATAAAAATAAACGGGTTTGGTCCCCGAGACGGGCGCACACCTGACGAAGCGGAGGCCGAATCTGAGACCGCATTTGGCGACCTTGAATTTGTTGAAGAGGCCACAGGCTTTACCGAAGAGCTTAACGCAGACACAGGGCTTCGCTCCGCCGCCCGCAAAAAGGCAGGAGCACTATTCGAGCTCGGCTCGTTTTCTTGGGCTTTGTTTTTGAGGGGCTTTGCAACATCCGCGTTCTCTTTCACGTTTGAGCCACCTGTTTCGCCGTGCTTTTGATTATCCACAGTTACCTTGTTTATTTTGTTTATCTTTTGGTTTTTTATCTTTTGCCGTCAAGTTTCATAATATAGCCGATAACTTCTGCGACCGCTTGATAATGTTCCATCGGAATTTCTTCATCCAATTCGACTGAAGCATACAGAGCCCGCGCCAATGGAGCATTTTCGACGATGGGAATATTATTTTCTTTCGCCACTTCACGAATTCTAAGGGCCAGCGAATCGACACCTTTGGCCAGCAAAACTGGGGCCCGCATATCATCCATTTTATATTGAAGAGCAATCGAATAGTGCGTCGGGTTGGTGATCACCACGTCGGCGTCCGGAACACTGGACATCATGCGTTGCTGGGCACGTTCCATGCGCAATTTTCGAATGCGCGCCTTAATCAACGGGTCGCCTTCGGTATCTTTGTATTCGTCTTTAAGGTCTTTGTGGCTCATCCGCATGGATTTCATGAAATCGAATTTTTGATAGGTGTAATCGATCACCGCCACCGCCGTCATCACCATGATGGCCCCGGCCATGATGCTCATCAACACCGCAAACAGACGTTCCAGCACGTGGCCAATGTCCATATCGGGCATCACCATCACGTCATCAAACCAAGGTACAGCCATAAAGAAAACCACCGAGCCCAACACACTCAGCTTAAAAATGCCTTTTAAAAACTCAATCACCGAACGCAAAGAAAACATCCGCTTAACGCCCGCAATCAGCGAAATCTTTTTAAGCTCGGGCTGAATTTTTTTCAGGGCGACCAAAAAACCAACCTGACCAACATTAGACAAAAAGGCCATCACCACTAAAATCGCAAAGGTCGGGGCAATGTAATAGCCCATTTCATACAGCGAGTCGGTCAGCATTGCGGCCATGGTCTCTTGCTCAACAATAATCGAATTCGCATTTTCGATATACCCGACAAGATAGCCCGCAAGACCGTTCATCATCCATGGGAAAGTCAGCGCTATAGCCCCGGCGCCCCCCATGAGGATGGCCCAGCTTTTAATTTCCTGAGAAGAACTGACCTGCCCTTTTTCACGGGCTTGGGAGAGTTTTCGCTCCGTTGGGTCTTCTGTTTTCTGGGAGTCGTCTTCGTCTGCCATGGTCCCTACATTTTAAGCTCAAAGGCTGATGAAAAGGCCTTCGGCGCCGATTAAGTTATAAATACCTTCTGTAAAGTATTGCATAAAGACCATCATGACCGTTGTTAAACTGATGGCGAAAAGGTAAATCTGTAAACTAATTTGAATCGGCATACCAAAGAAAAAGATCGGCAATTGCGGCATCAAACGGCCCATAATGCCAATGCCCAAATAATAGGCCAAGCCCGCCAGCAACATGGGCGAACTCATTTGCAGGCCTAAGCGAAAGCTGTCAGACACCCGGTGTGCTAAATAATCAGTCATATCGGCGATCATTGGGCCTTGGGCCGGGATAAACAACGCGTAACTGTCCACAACCGCTTGCAACATGAGGTGATGTGTATTTGTCACAAACACCAATGTCAGGCCGATAATACTCAAATACCCCGCCAACACCGAACTCTGCTGTTCCGACACATTATCCATAGCAAACATATTCGACAGCGAGGCCAACATGGCGACCAACGTACCCGTGGTTTGCAGCGCCGCCATAAACACGCGCGGAATGATCCCCAAAAAAAGCCCAATAAGAATTTCAGACATAATCAACAAAACCAACACGGAAACCGAAGCTGGCTCGGAAGGCAAAAATTCCATCAACAAAGGCGTCATTAAAAAGCTGACCGCCACCGCAAAAATCAAACGCGCCTTCATGGTGACTTGGCGTGAGCTGAACCCCGGCAACATCGAAAAAGCCGCACCAATGCGACTAAAAACCAACAAAAAAGCAAAAAGGTTGAGGTTGACGAACTGGCTGAGCATGGCTTAGCCCCTAACCAACGTCCGAGATACGATCGAATAAGCTGATCGAAAATTCGATGACGGTGGTCATCATAAAGGGCAGGAAAAGAACGATGGTGATAAAAATAGCAACAATTTTTGGGACGAACGTCAATGTCATTTCTTGAATGGTGGTCAAAGCCTGAAACAGCGCAATGGTCAAGCCAACGCCCATACCGATCAACATTACAGGGGCCGATGTTTTCAACACAACCATCAGCGCTTCACGCGCAATATCTAAAACATCGGTTTCGTTCATTTAACGGGTCCCGTCAGTTCATGCCGTAACATTACGTTACATGGCACTACATTGGCATACGAAGAATCTCCCGATAAGCATCAACGACCTTGTCTCGAATCGCAACAACCGTTTGCAAAGTAATTTCTGCTTCACTGACTGCCGTCGCAACACTTGCCATATCGGCTTGGCCTTGAACGCCCAAAATAGACAGCTGTTCGCTGGTGCGACCAATTTCTTGGGCCTTGTTCACATAGTTTTGAACCAGCCCGCTGAAGGTTTGCTGTCCCGCCGGAGCCGTATCTTGGGGCGGAATTACATTTGTGGCGAGGCCGCTTTTTTGCGCTTGATCATAAGCTTGAGTGGCTCTGGTAATATTCGCAGTGGGATCAATAGCCATTTTTTAGTCTCCTACTTTCGTATCTATTCAACGACTTAACGCATAAGCCCTATGGTTTGTTGCAACATGCTCTTCGAAGACTTAATCACATTTAAGTTGGCTTCGTACGAGCGCTGAGCTTCGCGCATATCGGTCATTTCAATCAAGGTATTAATATTGGGTGCCAAAACATATCCATCAGGTCCAGCCGCCGGGTGCGAAGGATCCAGACGTTTTGAAAAGGCTGAGGTGTCTGTGCGGATGCGATTCACCTGCACGATATTCACGCCAATTGTGCGATCCAATTCATTGCGAAAAGTGACCACTTTACGGCGGTACGGTAACGCTCCGGGTTGCGTTGGCAGCGAATCGACGTTGGCGATGTTTTCCGAAATCACGCGCAAACGGGTGCCTTGGGCTTTCATACCCGCAGAAGAAATCCTTAATGTTCTCAGCAATTCGTCCATACTAAACCTCTAAACTCCTTAACGCGGCTTGCCCAAAGCAAGTCTGATCATACTGATATGTTTACGGTACAATTCCGTGGTTAAGTTATGTTGCAACTGGGTTTCACCCACTTTGGCCATTTGTTCTTCTAAAATCACAGCATTGCCATCGGGTGATGTTTCATATGGCGTACGATTTTGCACGCTTTCATAAGGATTTACAGAATCCCGTGTCCCTGTAAAATGCTTAGGTGACGTCGTGGTCAAAGGAATACGTGTCGGAGTTCCACCCAAATACTGCTTAAAATCCATAGGCTTAAGATCATTTGGCTTGTAATTCGGCGTATCGGAATTCGCAATATTTTGAGCCAACACTTCTTGGCGACGGCTTAACCAACCCATGCGGGCTTTAAGCGTTGCGAACAATGTTTGTTTACTAAGATCCATTGAGAATCACCGTTTCCTTTGGCACTACTTTAATGTTCACTCCTTCTTGGAGCACTCAAAGTCCCTTTCTGGAACGAGAATTCTTGTATCTAGTGTGACTCGAAGTTTTTAAGATTCAATGAATCATTTTTTAATGAACGATTCAGGGGATGTTAAGTGCTGCGTGTCAGAGTTATATCATGTAAGTGATTGAAAATGATTCAAAAGGATCAAAAACTGTGAGCGATTCTGGGAAAATCTCCCCTTCTATTTCCGATGATGATTTAGCCGTCGCCATCAGCTATCAGCCCGGCCAAGACCATGCCCCGCATTTGGTGGCAAAGGGGCAAGGTTGGGTGGCTCAACAAATCATCGAAATCGCCAAAGCCAACGGCATCGAAGTGCGCGAAGATGCTGATTTAGCGATGATTTTGTCCCAAGTCGATGTGGACAGTGAAATTCCCTTAGAAGCCTTCACCGTGGTCGCGGAAATTTTGTCTTATGTCTATTCCAAAAACAAAGTGTGGCCCGATGGTCTGAACAAAACGAAGGACGAGTGATGCCCGATAATCCTACAGAGCCGTCAGCTGAACAAACCATTCGTGATGAATTGGAAAAAATTGTCGGCTTGATCAATGCCTCTCGCCATTTAATGGACGAGGGCCGATCCGTTGATTTAAGCGCGGTCGAAGATCGTGTGCGCATAATCACCGAGGCCGTGGCGGCGGCCCCGCCCGAAGTCGCTTCATCCTTCAAAGACTACTTAGAAGCCCTGTCCGATACGTTGGACCGTTTGCAAGATGATTTAGAACATCATCACCAAGCCTTGCAAGATAACTTGAAGATTCTTAAACGCCGCACCGCGACGAACGCTTATGGGACCTCACCTTCAACGCCTCCGTCCTCAACAGACCGTGATGAAGATTGATTAAATGAGCGAATCGGAGCACTTTCATATTCTTAAAATGAGCAAGGYTTAGGGTCTATTCGCATGGATGCAGTTAATTACGTAAAGTTTATCTTGGCTCTGGTGTTTGTCCTGGGCTTGATTGGGCTGTTAACCTTGGTTGTGCGCCGGTTTGGCCTTGGCGTGGGACAAACGCCGTACAAACGCGCCCACGAAAAACGCCTTAAACTGGTCGAAGTCATGCCCATCGATGGCAAACGCCGCCTGCTTCTCTTTAAACGCGATAACGTTGAACATTTGGTGATTTTGGGCGCCACCGGCGAAACCGTTATTGAGACCAACATTACGATCTCTGAAGTTTCCGCTGAAAAAACCAAAATCCCGCCCAGCGATTTCTCCCGTGCTTTGCAACAAGCCAGCGTGCTGTCCCAAGACGATGGCAGCACCAATACCAAGGGGCCGCAAACATGACGCATTTTAGCCTCAGCCGTAAACTGCTCCCGGCCTTAAAACCTTTGTTAAAGCTGACCGTATTCACCGTGGCGTTAAGTGCCTTGATTTGGTTCACGCCGACCGAGGCCATGGCGCAAGCCCTAACCTTGGACCTTGGCCCCCAGGGGGGAACATCATCAACCGGACGGATTATTCAACTGTTGCTGATGCTGACCGTTTTGTCGTTGGCCCCGTCCATTCTCATCATGATGACGTCGTTCACCCGCATCGTCATCGTATTGTCTTTTTTGCGCACCGCCATGGGCACGCAACAAACCCCGCCCAATCAGGTGCTGATCTCGCTGGCGTTGTTTTTAACCTTGTTCATTATGATGCCAACGTTTCAGGCCACCTATAACGATGCCGTGCAGCCTTTGTTAGATGGCACGATTGACGAAACTCAGGCCTTCACTCGCGCCATTGTGCCGTTTGAAACCTTTATGATGACCCATGTTCGGGAACGCGATCTGGCTTTGTTTGTGGATATGGCAAAACTGACCGATGCCCAAGTTCAAGAAAACATGCCCATGCGGGTATTGATCCCGGCGTTTATGATATCGGAACTCAAACGTGCCTTTGAAATTGGCTTTTTGATGTTTGTGCCGTTTTTAATCATCGACATGGTGGTGGCTTCGGTGCTGATGGCCATGGGCATGATGATGCTGCCGCCGGTGATCATCGCCCTGCCGTTCAAAATCATCTTTTTTGTGCTGGTCGACGGCTGGTACATGATCGTCGGATCATTGGTGCGCAGTTACGGCGGCGGTTAGCGGCTTAATCGGCCAACAAATCAGAAATAAATGGCGGCAAGGCAAAGGAGGCTTTGTGCATTTCGGGCGTGTAATAGCGGGTGCTGATGTTTGCTTTTTGAAAGCGGTCTTGCAGAACCTTTACCGACACATTCCGCACGGCCGTATCGTCGCAGCCCCAACCCAACGTCATAAATCCACCGATATACGTCGGCACCACGGCGGTATAAAAGCCGTTGTCTTTAAACGACTTACCCATGCGCCGGTTGGTATCGACGACTTCTGAGCCTTGAAAAAATGGCACGCCGTTTTGGGTCACCAAGACACCACCGTCTGTTAAACAACGATGGCACCCGGCGTAAAAACTTTGTGTAAACAGCACTTCACCGGGGCCAATGGGATCGGTTGAATCGACGATGATCACGTCAAAGCGTTGCTTGGTTTCGGCCACAAATTTCACACCATCGTCAATGATGAGGTTGGTGCGCGGATCGTCAAAGGCTCCGTCGGAAATATCGGCGAAGTGCTGTTGGCATAAATCAACCACGCTGGCATCGATTTCCACCATGGTCGCTTGTTCAACGGATTTATGGCGCAGGACTTCACGCAAAATACCGCCGTCTCCGCCGCCGATGATCAATACGTTTGTCACGTCGCCCTTGGCCAAAATCGGCACGTGGGTCATCATTTCGTGATACACAAATTCATCCCGCGTGGTGACTTGAACGATGTTGTCCAGCGCCATCACCCGCCCAAAGGTCGGTGTTTCGAAGATGATCAGGTCTTGGTGTTCTGTTTTTTCGTGAAACAAAACCTTTGTGACTTCAAAGGTCTGGGCATAGCCTTTGTGCAAGATTTCTTGAAAACGGTTCATTTTATAATTCCGCGCTTGTGCAGGCTGACCTCAATACTTTCCGGCTGAAAAGCTCGTTTAAGGGCATCGATAGAATCATACGGATCGCATTCCCCACACATGAACAGGTCAATCGCTGCATAATTTCGTTCCGGCCACGTGTGGATCGAAATATGGCTTTCCGCCAAAACCACCACGCCGGAAACGCCAGAATACGGGGAAAAGTGATGGAAATGAGCGTGCAAAATAGTGGCTTTTGCATCCAGCGCCGCTTGGCATAGGGCATCTTCAATGATTTTGGGATCGTCCAAATTCGATCCGCCCCAAATTTCCACCAAAAGGTGGTTCCCAGCATAGCGCACGCCATCTTTTTCAACAAAATAATCTTTGTCGTTATCGATTACGGGATACAAAACTTGAGCGGAAGTTTGTTCACCCTCAAAGGAGACGCTTTCGTCCACCTGTGCCTGAGCTATTGTCTTCATATAAAAAGGGTCCGTGTATAAAAAAAGTTATGTGCGCGCTGAATACGGCAAAAACCATACTTTAATCAAGCCCTAAAGCTTAGTTAATACAAAGAGCTCAACTGGCCATCGGCCACACGTTTTTTATATTCGTCCATAAAGCCTTTAAAAGAGGCGACCTTTTGCACAATTCCATCCAAACCACGATAATTCATCATACCCGCTTCGGGCGGGTCCGTGATCAAGATAAAAGCGGCGGCGTATTGGGTTTGCAACATGGCTTCGGCATAATTGGCGACAATCAACGATACTGCGGGCTCATTGCGGTCCAGGGTGTACGCGATGGATACGGACAATACGGCCAAAGCTTGTTCTTCATTTAAGGCTTGGCGGGATTTTGTTTTTAATTCGCGAACCACCTTCGCCATGGCCTTCGACGCCTCGTTCCATTGTTTCGCCCGCCAATAAATGCCCGCCCGCATATATTCGGCCTTTAAATTGGTTTCAGGGGCCAGAATTTCCAAGGCTTGTCCTGTTTGTTTCAAACCAATAAGGGCCTGAGCCCGTAACAAGATACGTTCAGAGAGCAAGTTGTCCGTGACCTTGGTGACTTCGGATTNATCAAGACTTTCCAAGGCCTTGTCATATTCTCTGTTCAACAGGTAAATCACCGCCAAACGCGCGCCCACCGTGGCCTTCTTTTCCCCAGTCAGGCGGAAATCAACTTGGGATTCCAACAAGAACGCGGCCCGGTCCAACAAATCAATATCAACCAGACGGTCTGCTAACCTGCGGATCATATCATCGCCTTCGGCCCCCGGTGGAGTCAGTTCGCGAAATTCGTCATACAGGGCAATCGCCGTCACCGGCGGCAAAACATCGGCCCCGTTTTGCATATACAATTGCAAAAAGGCATCGGACATTTGCCGGGTCACTTGATCTGAATTTTCATGATCGGGGAAATAGGTTGCGGCTTGGCGAAGCGCGGTAAGACCTTCCCTGTACATATTTTCGTCCAGATACAACGCGCCTAAACGCCGCAATAATTCAAATTCAAAATCATCACCGCGCCACACAAATCGTAATTTTTCATATTCTTCGATGGCATCTTTGGCCGTAAACAATTCTAGTTTTAACAAAAGTTCGGTGCGCGCCACGGCGGCTTTGGCGCGGGTCGGGCGGTGTACGCCTTCCATCACGCTTTCCCAATCGGAAATAGCCCCGTCGACGTCCCCGCTGAGCTCTTTCAATTTGCCTGCGACAAAATTAATTTGGTCTTTWYSAKCKYSGGTGGGACCATCAACTTTCAACACTTCCAAATATTGTGTGGCCTGTTTCACGTCGCCCAATTCAACCGCCGCCGCGGCGACTTGTAACGCCGTGGGCATTTTGATGGATCTTGGATAGGGCGAAGCAATGCCCCCAACCTTGCGCAGTTCATAGGCAACTTCGGGCATTTTACCTTCGCCGGCCACCACCAACGCCCGCCAAAACGTGCCTTCGTCGTTACCGTCCAGGCTTGCATGATACAGATCATCACGCGCCAAGTCGTAACGTTCCATCAACCAGTTCGCCGCGCCGCGCATCAAGCGAAATTCAGGTTCATTTTCAATTTCGGGACGGTCCGACCGAATGGTTTCCATCACGCCAAGGGCTTCGGCTTCAAAACCGCTGGCGAAATAAAAGTTCATCAGCTCATTGCGGGCTTTTTCCCGCGTGCGCTTGCTTTTGGTTTTGGCAATTTCAAATTGCAGACTTTGGCGCGTCTCCATAAAGTTATCGAGCGAATTGCGTTTCCATTTTTCAAGATCCAAAATCCGCGATAAGGGCCCTGAATCGATCATGCCAGAACTGGCCTGGCGGGTTGCTTCCAGTTCGATGCTGGCTTTTTCTTCTGCGGTGACGCGCGACACCTGTAAGGTTCCCGCCGTGGTGATTTCAACACCTTGGCGCAAGGGGCGCACCCGCACATCATCGGCGATGGGTTTAATGACGATGCCTTGTTTGGTCGCCAACAAGTGCAATTGTGGATATTTCCATTGGCGCGGCAGTCCGTGGCTTAGCGGAATAACAGGAACAGCCAACAAGTTGTCGCCAATTTCGGGGTCTCTGAACGCGATGACATTGCCGGGTTCGGGGACCGAAATAAACAACCGTGCCCCCAACGGAGAATCCGGTTGAGCATCCGCCTGTAACGGAGAATTGGGCGCCAGACCTTGACGCGAAAATTCTAAAATCCACGACAGGCCCGCACGTTTGATGGTTGGATTGATGCCATCGGCTGTGGTCATGCGCAACACCGCACCGACATTGGATGGCACCTGTTCCACCGAAGTCACCAGACCTTTGCCGCCCCGGACCAAAGCGGCCGTATCAAATTTAGCTTTTTTATCAAACACCAACCACAAGGCTTCGCTGCGCCGAAAGACTGCGGCGCCAACGGGTTCATCCCAATCAAAACGCAATTCAACGATGCCTTCGGACATGGATTGAGTTTTCACGGCGGTCTTTTTCACAGGATCTTCCCCACCCGGCGGCGTCAAAGCCACGGGCTTTGCGGGTGTATTCTCAGCGACTGCTGGGGCTGGGGCTGGGGCTGGGGCTGGAGGCTTGCTGACCTCGACCTTTGCAACAGGGGCTGGTTTTGGGGCCGGGGGTTCAGCGACGGCGGCAGCCTTGACCGGAGCTTGGACAGGAACCGGAGCCGCTTTCTTGTCCCCCTTGGGCGCAAATACGTCCATGACAATTTTTTTACCGCTCGCAAAAGCTTTGACTTGGGAGTTTGAGGCGATCTTAAAGCTCAAAGAAAGCTTGCCGTTGGCTTCGGACGATGAAGCTCCGTTCACATGACGGATTTGACCTTTGGCAAGCCGACCTAAGTTAATGCTGGCGGCCTGATCAAAAACCAAAGTCGTTGTATCACCAGACCGCTGCACGGAAAATCCCGGTTTTTTCGGCCAATCAAAAACAAGGCGCGAATAAGTCGGGTGCACGCCTGTGCGCACGGCGACGCTGGGGCCTTGCGTGGCGACGGATTGTGAAGCTTTCGCTTGTCCGGCTCCGACGATGTCCACCACCACGGTCGCCCCGCTGTCATAACTGCGCACCGTGAATTCGCCGTTGATGCGCAAAATAATCGTCGCA
The DNA here is from genome assembly GCA_002401565.1 of Rhodospirillaceae bacterium. GTDB lineage: Bacteria > Pseudomonadota > Alphaproteobacteria > Rhodospirillales > Magnetovibrionaceae > JANLGW01. The sequence goes on along the minus strand of NVTL01000001.1, from coordinate 93,812 downwards.
TTGCTGGGTGCGGGTTCAATCGCCGTGACACTGGCCAACCGCCGAACGGCGGGGCCAAGGTTGGCTTCGATTGGGCGGGCAAAGGATATCACCAAGGTATTGCCTTCGCGTTTGGCCACATGACCAACGGGTTGCGGCCAGCGAAAAGACAGACGTGCATAATTGGACGCTTGGGTGGCCTTCACCGTCACCGGATCGGCCAAAGCCTTACCCTTAAAGCCAACCTGAAGCCCCATCACAACAGCCACCAGAGCCATTATTTTTAAGGCATTCAAAACGGGGCGCAGGCTGATCATCAATTGTCCCCAACAGAAGGCAAAATGATGATGTCCACGCGCCGCCCCATGGCCGCGCGTTCTGCTTCGTTCAGTTTGGGCAATTGTTGATAACGGCTGTCGGCATAGCCAAAGGCAAAAATGTCATCCGTATAGCCCGCTTCGCGCAATGAATTTGCCACCGCCGAGGCCCGCGCTATGGACAATTCCCAATTGGACGCAAACCCGGCGTCTTTACCGGGGGCCTTGGGGTCGGTGTGACCATTCACGGCAATTTGGTTGCTAACGTTGCTCAGCAATCCGCCCAAGGTAAACAAGGCCGAACGGGTTTCTTCAGGCATTTCGGCTTTACCGGGGGAAAACAACAAATCACCCGGTAAGGCTATCACCAAACGGTCTTCTAACAACAAAATCTGGCTTTTCGCCAGCAATGGATCGTCCTTCACACCCGCTTGCAACACGCCGGATAGATAATCAAGGTTCGTTGCGGGGCGACGGATCAGGGTGCTGATGTTAAATTCAGCGGTCGCCGCCGCCACGGTTTTAACACTGCTGGGATTTAAGGTTTTGCTCAAGGTGTCGGTCATTTCCTCCCATTTGTCGATTTGCAAAGACGACATGGAAAACAGCAAGACAAAAAAGGTCAGCATCAAAGATACCAAGTCGGTGAATGTGACCATCCACGCAGCATTGGCCTTTTCTTGCTTTGGCATACCTTCGCTATCAAACTGCACGTGCTTAGCCTTCCCTATTTTGGACTTTCGAAACGCAGTTTTGTCGCTTCGACATCTCGGGTATAAAAATAAATTATCACTTCGCCCACATGGCCCGGACGCATGCCAACAGATAAGCTGTCGGGGGGAATTCCCCGTTCGTTCATCGCCCGCGCAAACGCGCCAGCCCGTTCGATTTCCAGCGTTTGTTCGGTGGGCATAGTTTTACCATCTGCTGCGGTTTGAGTACCAATCATAAATTCCAGATCAAAGCGCAAACCCAATGGGCGGTTGGAAAGCGAGGCCACGGTGCGGTCCAAAAGCGGGTAAATGGCCGGGCGAATACGGGCTTCGTCTTTGAAAAAAAGCGAATCGGCGTCTAAGGTCAATTGCATCTGTTTGCCGGGATGGACAACTTTGATCTTATCAATGCCCAATGCCGTGGCAAAAATACCCGTCACCTGTTGCTGAAATTCCTGGCCCGCAATCACATCGCCATCCTTGGACGTAAAGGCCGTCAATTGCGCGGTAGGCGGCAACAAAGACGTGAAGGTGCTGGACAGGCTGTTCATTACTTTTTGGGTTTTGGTGTCTTCGACCGAAGAAATGCTGACCAACAGGATGAAAAAAGCCAAAACCACAAGATAGAGGCCCAAAAACAGCGCTATGGTCGAATCCCCACCCGCTTCTAGCGGCTTAATTTGACCATCCATGTCGTTCATGTCATGTCGTTCATTTTCTGGGTGTCCATCGAAAAGTTAAAGGTCTTACTCTACAGACGTTTACTTTAATCAAAACTGGCTAACAAATCATCAATTTCAGACTGTGATTTAGCTTTATCAGCGCGTTGCGGGCCTTCTAAGAAATCCCCAGCATCAACTGTTTGCGCCGGTTCGGTTTCCGTTTTTTTGTGGCTTTTCGAAATTTCATCCCCAAACACGTTAACCAAAGCATCAATACGGTGTTCGATATGCTGCAAGGTGGTCACCACTTTGTTGATGCGCTGCCCGGTAATGTCTTGGAAAGTACAGGCTTCATAGATGCGGGTGGTGGCGTCCATCAGCTGATCCGCGCTCGATTGCGACACATCGCCCATGACTTTTTCAATGATTTCGCACGAATCCATGATGGCATTGGTGGCATCCGCTGCGGCCCCAACCACGGCGTCCAGTTCGTCTTTTGCACTGGGCAAAAAATCGTCTTTGACATCATCGGGGCGGATTTGACCAATTTCAACCTTGGCCGCATGAATGTAATCGGCAAGATGCTCTAATTCGAGCATCACATTCTGTTCGGCTTTGGTGAATTTCTGTTTCGAAGATTTTTGAGAAGATTTTGCGGAAGCAACAACCAGATCAATAGCCTCTGAGCCCTTACGGCTCAAAGGTTTTGACTGCGTTGTTTTTATGCTTTTGTTCTGACCCTTAGCCTTTGGCCCGGTCATACGCAAAATTCCTTAAAATTCTCCGAGAACGCTGATCATTTTGGCTTTCAAAGTACCCGCGTTAAACGGTTTAACGATGTAGTTCGATACACCTGCTTCTTTGGCCGCGATCACATTTTCTGACTTAGATTCAGCAGTGACCATAATAAAGGGAATTTTTTGGAATTTTTCATCAGCCCGAACATGACGCAAAAGTTCGATTCCCGTCATTGGTTCCATGTTCCAATCTGAAATAATCAGACCGAAAGGGTCAGGACTTCCGCGAAGCACTTCAAGCGCCTTAGTTCCATCAATAGCGTCTTCGACATTTTCGAAGCCAAGCTGACGAAGAAGATTGCGCATANTCCTGAGCATCGTCTTGTAGTCATCAACAACCAAAACCTTCATGCTCATATCGACAGCCATTAGAATACTCCATTCCTCAACAAGGGTTATACCTTGGTAAATTTCTGTTAACGCTGTGTGTTTGCACAGTGTTTTATTATTGTGTGTTTCCACATGCTTTTAATCTTTATACGACATCCACGTTTGTTTTCAAAACGACAAATCGCTTAGCCGTGCTTTTATACGAAATATAGGCTCTCTACAAAAGCTTTCTTAAATTAACTAAAGCAGTCCCATMCAAATCGCAACCTTTTTAGGTTAAGTCYCTAKTATATGTGTTCAATTCTTCATATTGCACGCAATAAAACAAAATATAACACGCAGACCGCGAAAAAAACTACCCTCCCACGCTTGTGGGCAAGGGTAATGTTCGCAATTGGTTCAGTTCAACCGTGATATCGCGGGCTCTTTGTGAATTCATTTTGGCCAAAACAGCCGCCAGAGAACGCTCTTTCATGCGTTCAACAACGGGCAATAAAGTCTCCATTTCCAGATCTTCCAGAATCCGCGCGGCGTCTTTGGGCTTCATATTTTCATAAATCTTCACAAGACTGAGCAATTTTGTCGACTGTTGCTGGTCATATTCTTTAACCAAAGCCTCAATCGTCGCCTGCAGAGCCTTAAATTCTTCGATCTTAATATCAATTCGGGCTTCTGCTGCGGCCAAGAGAATCACACGTGATTCTAATTCTTTGGCGCGTTCGTCAATTTCGACCCGCCGCACCGCCAACTTTTGCAACAAATCGATTTCAGATTGGGTTAACAAGGTGGGATCATCGGCCAACATACGCGCCGCAATCGCGGCTTGGTCTTCTTCGGCCATCATCGCATCTTCGCCACCGCCCATTTCCAAACCGCCGCCCAATTCACCACCGTCTGGCATGGCGGCTTCGCCCGGCGTTGGGGTATCAGTGGCCTGAGCTTGGGCTTCGGAACTTGATACCGTGACATTTTCTTCAAAACCATCCCAAATATCACCAACACGTACGGTCAACATCAGGGTTGAAAAGAAAATGACCATCGGCAACAAGCGGACTTTTTCGACCACCCGCCGCAACAGGCTGGGGCGCGGGCTGGGTCTTGAGCGCGATTTGGGTTCATCTTCAAAAGGATCAGCAGGTGTGGTGTCTCTCACGGGGGCGCGCACCGGAGCCGTTGCCGTCATTTCGTCCATCGTCACATTATCTAACGACATATCAAGACATCCAACTTTTCAAGAAAATCACCCTCATTTAACGGAACCCAAAGCTTTGAGAAGYTCGCGGGCCGCGTCGGTATCCCCAATTGAGCCTTCATCGTCTTCAAACCCGGCCTTTAAATCCCGAGAAGACGGCATACGGGTTTCTTCGGGACGAGAAACGGAACGGGCATCTTCAAAAGCCGAAGCCTGACGATCCGTTTTTCCGCCCAACAATCCAGTAATCCGGCGCGTATTGCCTCTTGTACCGGCGCGTTGTTGTTGCGGTTCATCATCGCCTTGCCCCGGTGCCGGTGTCGCGGCGCGAATAGCTTCTTCAATCAGCTGAGATTCTTCATCCATACTTGGCGCAGGCTTACTTCGCCGCGAAGCTTGCGGGGCTCGCGATGGTTTTGCCGGGCCTTTGTTGTTGCGCACCGTTTCAACCATTTCATCCGCAGAGCGCCCGCCCCGACTGACCAGATAGGACAAATCATCTTTAAGGGCTTCAGCCTTTTTGACTTCCGTTGCCAGGCTTTCGCTGGATACTTTTAAGTTCGCAATGGCCGATTCTGCGCGCACCGTAGAAGACGCAAAGATTTTGGCCAATTCCAACAATTCGTTTTTATCCGAACGCAATTGCACCAGTCTTTGGTTCAAACGCACCGCATACGCAATGGTCAGAACCAAAAGCACGGAAATGATGATGTCCAGAACCAGTGAAATTGGCATAACTTATTCCTTTGGCTTTTTATAACGGCCGACGATTTGAATAGCCATTTGATCGCCCCTGCGGCCCATCTTGCCCATATACATGGGCACTTCACCGCAGCTTAAAACGACTTGTGAGTCCGGGGTGGCCCCCAGATCTAAGTGTGAGCCTTTTTGCAAGCTAAAGACTTCGCCCAAACGCATGGTTTGGGTATCGAGCACCGCTTCTAATTCAATATCGGTTAACCATAATTCTTCGGCCAAGTGTGTTTCCCAGATGGAATCACGACCAAACTTTTCCCCCATGAACATCTGCAGCAAAAGCTCGCGCACGGGTTCCAAAGTTGCATAAGGCAACAACAGTTCCAATTGCCCCCCGCGATCTTCCATATCAATGCGCAAACGCGCCAAAATCGCGGCATTAGAAGGCCTTGAAATCGTTGCAAAACGTGGGTTTGTTTCCAAACGATCAAACCGGAACGTTACCGGAGACAAAGGTTCAAACGCGCCAGACAAATCAGACAACATCACATGCACCATGCGTTCGACCAGCGAACGTTCAATGGTGGTATACGGACGGCCTTCGATGCGCATCGCCGCAGTACCGCGGCGTCCGCCCAACAACACGTCCACAATCGAATAAATCAGAGAACTATCGACCGTCATCAGGCCATAGTTGTCCCATTCTTCCGCTTTAAACACGCTCAACATCGCGGGCAAGGGGATTGAATTCAAATAATCACCAAATCGGGTCGAGGTAATCGCATCCAAAGCAACTTCGACGTTATCGGATGTAAAGTTCCGCAGGCTGGTCGACATCAAACGCACGAGTCTGTCAAACACCACTTCCAACATAGGCAGGCGTTCATACGATACCAGAGCCGAGTTGAGGATCGCCTGTATACCCGAGGCGCGTTCGCCTTCGTTTTCGTCTTCGTCAAAGCCCAGCAGGCTGTCAATTTCATCTTGGTTGAGAACACGCGTAGATTCTCGAGCGCCGCCGCCGCCGCCGCTGCTGTCGCCAGCACCAGAATCCAACATCGCCGCCCATTCAGCTGCAAGATCGTCGTCCGCTCCGCCCTCGCCATCGCCGCCTTCGCTGGCTTCGGCTGGATCGCCGCCACCCATAGAAGCTTCCCAGGCTGCAGCCATAGCATCTTGATTAAGATCATCTCCAGGCGCGGYCATTTGTTCAATCCAGCTTCCATCGTTAATTCATCAGCCTATGTTCATTTTTATTGAACCAGCATTTCCTTAAACAATACGTCGTTAATCACGGCCGGGGACGCCGCCACATTCACCCGTTTTAACAATTCTTCGCGCAACCGATACATACCAGCTGAGCCTTTTAAGTCTTCGACCCGTAATTCGCGGAGATAAATTTGAAAATTATCAATAATCCGCGGCATCACGGCTTCCACCTGAATGATGTCATCGCTGTTGCTCAATTCTAAGCTCACCCGGATTTTCAAATAAACGGGCTTTCGGCCCCCGGTATTGATGTTCACCAACATTTCTTGAAGGTCATAAAAAACAGCATCTTGCGAAATCGTAGGCTCGTCGGCCATTTCGCCTTCAGCTTGCGTATCTCCGCCGCCCAACATATCCATTACGGGCTGTAACAGGCCGGTAAAGTAGGCTGCGGCCAAGCCGCCCAGGATCAAGATCAGAACAGCGCCGATAACGATCAAAAGTCGCTTTCGGCCGCCTCCGCCCTCTTCTCCCTCTTCGCCTTCTTCGCCTTCGAAGTCTTCAGCTTCGTCGTCAAGTTCTTCGTCGGCCATGCCGTCTCCACACTTCGTTCAAATACTTTTAACACTACACACTACACGGGCGATGGTTAACAAGCCATTGACGTCAACCTTCAGCTTGATAAAAAAGCGCTGTTTTACAGCCTTTTCCCATCGTTTATGGCAAACCTTTAAGAAAAGAATCGCCCTCTCTTTTTCACCACCGCTTCAAAATACCAAAGCCTGTCCGCGCCCGCAATAAGCCTGCGTCATAAAAAGCCTGTATTTCCGGCAAGTTCTGCCGGGCAAGGCCTGCATAGACCCTTTTCCTGCCGCCCGCAAACCCGGCCAAACTGTCCGTAACTAATTGTTTTTAAACGATTTAAAAACTGGCACGGTCTCTGCATATTCATTAGATAAATAAAGTGCGCACAAGACGCAAACAACACACGATTTAGACAAAAGGCGAAGACTAATGGAAAATACAGCCTATATCGCACTATCCCGCCAAGGCGTTCTCCGCAGAGAACTGGATTCAATCGCGAACAACATGGCCAACATGAACACCACCGCCTTTAAAAGCGAACGGATGATGTTTGTGGAGCATTTGACCAAATCAAAGTCCGGCGACTTTATTGCCGACCAGCGTTTGGCTTTTGTGCGTGACGTTGCCAGTTACACCGATTTTGCAGAAGGCCCCATTCAACAAACCGGAAATCCATTGGATGTTGCCATTCAAGGGGACGGTTATTTCACTTTGCAGGCTCCAGACGGGACAACCCAATACACCCGCAACGGCAGTTTTCGCATGGATAACGGCGGGCAATTGGTCAGCCAATCGGGTTTGCCCGTCTTAACAGATGCTGGCACGCCGATCTTCTTCGCCCCCGAAGACGCCTCGATCACCATCGCGGGTGACGGCACGGTATCATCGGAAAACGGTCAACTTGGCAAATTGAATGTGGTCACCTTTGATGACCCTTATGGTTTGAAACGCGAAGCTTCCGGCCTGTATTCCACGGATCAATTGGCCATCCCTAAGCTGGATGTCCAAATGTCTCAAGGCGGCCTAGAAGGGTCTAACGTTTCAGGAATTTTGGAAATGACCCGCATGATCAAGGTCAGCCGCAGTTATTCCAGCGCGCAAAAAATGATCGACAAAGAAGACGAACGCATTCGTCAAGCTATCCGCCAACTGGCGACGACATCGCCATCGTAGGTCGAAACAAATAAACAAATACCAACGCCGTAAAACACCACAGAGTGTCGGCAAAAAGGATAAGGAACGGGAACATGAGATCTTTAAGTATTGCAGCAACAGGCATGATCGCCCAGCAGCGCAACGTCGAAGTTATATCGAACAACTTGGCCAACATGAACACCACAGGTTACATGCGCCGTCGCACCGAATTTCATGACCTTTTGTATCAAAATCTTCGCCGTGCAGGGTCAACATCATCGGATGCGGGCACCATTGTTCCGTCCGGTGTGCAAATCGGTCTTGGTGTGAAATTGGCCGCTGTTTATCGTATCCATGAACAAGGCAACTTAAACCCCACAGACAACGCCTTTGATTTGGCCATGCAGGGCCGAGGTTTTTTCCAAGTCGAAATGCCAAATGGCGATACCAGCTTTACCCGTGATGGCACCTTTCAGTTAAACGGAGACGGTCAAGTCGTCACCCATGACGGTTTCCCTATCCTTCCCAACATCACCGTCCCCAACAACGCCGTTGATGTCGTCATTAACGCCTCTGGTGAAGTTTTGGCGAAGCTTGATGGGCAGGTTGCTTATTCAAACGTTGGCCAAATTCAAACGGCGATTTTCGCCAACGATGCGGGCCTAGAATCCATTGGGTCTAACTTGTATCTGGAAACCCCTGCATCAGGCGGCGCCACAACTGGCAGCCCCGGTGCAACAGGATTTGGTACCGTGTTGCAAGGTTTCTTGGAAACTTCAAACGTCAACGCGGTTGAAGAAATCTCCAACCTAATTTCCGCACAGCGGGCCTATGAAATGAACTCCAAGGTTATTCAAACCGCGGACGACATGATGGGTACTCTGACACAGTTGAGATAGGGAGGTTATCATGAAACTATCCATTTTCCTTCTTGGTGCGAGCTTGCTTCTTCCGGCGTCCGTTATGGCGTTGGAAAAAGGCAAGGTCTCTACCCAGACCCTCACCCAAGCCCCAAAGCTTATAAACATTGTCAGCTTAACCCAACGGGTCACCGTCGAAGACAACGTGGTTCGTTTGGGCGACATTTTCCAAGGGGCTGGCCCCTTTGAAGACAGCGTGGTGGCGTATGCCCCTCGCCCCGGTGCACGGGCAACTTTTGACAGTCGCTGGTTAACGCGGGTTGCCGTGGCTTACAAATTGGATTGGCGTCCATCTTCACGTATGGATCGTGTGGTGATTGAACGCGACAGCCGCCTGGTCCGTCGCGAAGATATCGAAAGCTTGTTACAAGATTTCATGGTCAACGACGGTGGCGACCCCAGTTCTCGGGCCGTGCTGTCTAACCGTGCCATGCGTTTGCATTTGCCCACCAATACTTCCGAAGAACTGGTGGTTGAGCAATTATCGCTGGACCAAAGCAACAATCGTTTTACGGCGATGATTTCTTGGGGAACCGGCAACAAAGATCAGATGCGTCTTTCAGGACGGTTTGAACGCATGACCGAAGTGCCCGTTTTGGCCAATCGCATCATGCGCGGCGAAATCATTACCGCATCTGATATCAAATGGATCAGCCTATCGGAATCTCGCCTGTCGCGCACCGCCATTGTTGATTTAGACAAACTTGTGGGCATGGCTGTGAAACGCGCCATTGCTCCGGGCAAGGCTATTTCCGAAAATGATGTGCGTCGCCCCTTGTTGGTCAATCGGGGTCAACTGGTCACCATGATTTTGACCACACCTTCGATGCAATTGTCCGCCAAGGGCCGCGCCCTACAAGCCGGCAGCAAAGGCGACGTCATTCGCATTTCAAATTCACAAACCAGCACCGTAATTGATGCCGTGGTGACCGGATCCGGACGGGTTCGTGTCGACATGAGCGTCAATCTGGCCATGCGTTGAGAGAGAGAAAGATCATGCAAAACAATATCTCAGCCTTTAAAAAGCTCACCCTTGTCGGTCTAGCTCTGCTCACTTTGAGCGCCTGTCAAACGGTGTCACGGATCAGCGAAATTGGCGATGGTCCAGAATTGACCGAAATCACCAACCCCACCGTCATGCCCGATTATCGTCCGGTCAGCATGCCAATGCCCGCACCGAACATACAGGCGAACAATCCTAATTCATTGTGGCGCAACGGGGCCGTGGCGTTCTTTAAAGATCACCGGGCCAAAGCCGTGGGCGACATCTTAACCGTCAACTTGGCCCTGAACGATAAAGCCACTTTCAAAAACAGCACCGATCGTGCGCGCACAGATCGCGAAACGGCTGATGTTACGGCTCTGTTAGGCTTCCCGGCTAAGTTTGCCAAAAACAATCTGCCCGCTGGATTTGACCCAACGGCGGCTGCGAACTTCGGTAATGCTCATGCGACCAACGGGGATGGCACCATCACCCGAAGCGAGATCATCACCTTGAACTTTGCCGCCGTGGTCACGCAAATTCTGCCCAATGGCGCTTTGGTGATCATGGGCCGCCAAGAAATCTTGGTGAATGCTGAAATTCGCGAACTGTTGGTGACGGGTATTGTCCGTCCCGAAGATATAGAATCTGACAACACCATCGTCCATACAAAAATTGCTGAAATGCGCGTCGCTTATGGCGGCAGCGGCACGCTGAGCAGCCTGCAACAACCACGTTGGGGCACACAACTCTGGGACATCTTGTTCCCCTTCTAAGTTAACGACCGTTCCCGTTGGATCGAGGTGGATCGCCTGCCTCTTTCAAACATAAACTTTATGGGTTGAAGCCAAAACTGGCTTCAACCCTTTTTTTTGAAGCTTCGCTTCAAGCCCCTCAGACGCCGGGCGAAAGCGTAGCTTTCTTGGCTTACGTGCTCGCACGGGGCCTGGGGCGGCCCTTGTCCTGACCTTCGGTCACTCCTCCTGACTGAGCAAACCAGCTCTTTGCTCGTCGTATCCTTTTCAGTACTTTCTTAATTTCAGTATGGCACATAACCGAAGGGCAAAGCCCTGAGGCAAGGCCAAGGGCCGCCGCGCGAATGCGCGTAAGCCAAGGGAGCTTCGCTCCCGCCCGGCGACTGAGGGCTAAATATTATGCGCTAACAAAAAAAGGCCGGAGCTCTTTGCTCCGGCCTTTTTAATTCATTCAAACACCAACCCTAATCGTCGCGGTGGGTTTTTTCCATGCGTTCGTGGCGTTCTTGGGCGTCGATGGACAGCGTTGCGATGGCGCGGGCTTGCAGACGTGGGATCGAAATTGGTTCGTGGGTATCTTCGCAATACCCATAAGATCCGTCGGCGACACGACCTAAAGCTTCATCAATTTTGCTGATCAGCTTGCGCGCGCGATCTCGGGTGCGCAGCTCCAAGGCTCGGTCCGTTTCCACGGAAGCGCGATCGGCAAGATCGGGCTCAGAAACACTGCCTTCTTGAAGGTGCTCAAGCGTATCGCTTGATTCCCGCAACAATTCATTTTTCCAATCCATAAGTTTATGCCGGAAAAATTCCAACATCATTGGATTCATAAAGTCCTCATCGTTAGAGGGCTTATAGTCGGGAGAAAGAGAAACGTTCATGCCAAACCCAGTCAAAATAAACAATCAATTTTCGCGCGGAATATAATAGACAGAGGGGCCATTGTGCAAGCTGTGATTTTCAACTTTATATACAAACTGAGGAAAACCGGGGGAAAACTTACAAAAAAGGGCCGTTTATTGGTTTTTTGAAGTGTTTTTTAAAGGTCTCGGGTGTGTTTTGCGATCTCAACTTCGACTCGCAATTCAATTTCATCCAAAAGCGCGCTGAGTTCCAGATCAGAGATGTTCATACGATCTGTGCGCATTTTTTTCGCCATCGACATCAGCTGTTCCTTGGGGATTGCGCCGGCCAACAAGGCGTCTTGGATAACATGCAAACGATCCAGCAAATCTTCCCCATAAGACACGGCTTTTTTGCGCGCCTCGCGATCCGAAACATCAGAGACCTCTTGCATCGCCAACAAAGCATCAACACCACCAATGCTAGCGGTATCGGTCATGCCCGCCGGAGCCTGAGTTTCTTCTGCCGAAGACGCGCCGCGTAATTTGTCGGCAAACGAAGCCCCAGAGCCCGACGACGCACCCTTGGTACGTTTCGAACCTGAAACACCTTTGCCTTGATTTACGTTACCGATTTTCATCCAACGTCCTCAAATGATCGCAAAATAGAATCCTTATTCCGTAAGATCATAGAGCATGACAGCATTCAGTTAAATAACTGTTGAAACAATATTTAAAACAACCATTTGACGTTGCCCCAAAATAACCATAAAAAAATAATAGTTAATAGTTGTTGCAAACGGTTCGCAACTTGGATATGGTCCCTTTATGCAATTAAGAATGAGTCGCAACTGGCTCAAATAGATAGTGAGTTACATCAATGCTTAAAAAGACCTCCCCCCCTCTTTTTTCACTATTGGCCTTAACAGTATCTCTGTTGGGAGCCACATTTTCGGCATCCGCCAAAGAACAGACTTTGAACATTTACAGCTATCGTCAAGCTTTCCTGATCAAGCCGTTGATCAAGGCGTTTGAAGAAGAAACCAACATTTCGGTCAAAATCATCTTTTCGAAAAAGGGCCTGCTTCAGCGCCTTATTGCCGAAGGTGAAAACAGCCCCGCTGACGTGGTTTTAACCGCCGACATTAACCGCATGGCCGAATTTGAAGCCCAAGGTTTGTTGCAACCCGTCGACAGCGCCATATTAAGAAGCAACATCCCCGCCCAATACCGCCACCCTGATGACCTGTGGTTTGGCCTGACCATGCGGGCACGTGCCGTTTATGCACACAAAACGCGTGTGGCCCCCGGTGAACTCACCACGTATGAAGATTTGGCGAAGCCGCATATGAAAGGCCGCGTGTGCACCCGTTCGGGCAAACACCCTTACAACATCTCGCTTTTAGCGTCCGTAATTGCCGCGCGTGGCTCAGAAAATGCTGAAACTTGGCTGAGGGGTCTGAAAGACAACCTTGCCCGTCGCCCTCAGGGCAATGACCGGGCTCAAGTCAAAGCGATTTTTCAAGGCGAATGCGATGTGTCTTTGGGCAACAGCTATTATTTTGGCAAAATGCTCACCAACGAAAAGAAGCCTGAGCAAAAACAATGGGCTGCTGCCGTCAACATTGTTTTCCCCAACCAAGGCGATCGCGGCACACACGTGAATGTGTCGGCGGCGGGCATTGTCAAAAGTTCAAAAAAGGTCAAACAAGCCCAGCAGCTTTTGGAATTTCTGGCGTCCCCCAAAACACAAGCTTTGTTTGCCGCTGTAAACTTTGAATATCCTTTAAAGAGTGGTGTAAAACTGCATCCTATTGTATCTTCGTGGGGAACCTTCAAGGCTGACGATACAAATCTTTCTAAGATCGTCGACAATCACGAAGAAGCGACAAGAATGATGGATCGTGTAAACTTTGACCACTAAGTCTCTCTCAAGCCTCAACAACCGAAATATAGTGCAGAGGCTTTCCCTCAACGGATGGGCATTGGGCACACTGAGCATTGGCTTGGTTGTGGCCTTGCCCATTTTGTGGGTCATCAGTTTGGCCTTTGCCCCCAGCGGCGATATCTGGACCCATTTGTTAGAGACCATTTTAGGTCAACTGGTGGGCACCACATTACTGTTGATGACCGGAGTCGGTATTGGCACTTTTGTTATTGGCACGGCCACCGCGTGGATCGTCACCATGTGCCGTTTTCCGGGACAAAAAATATTTCAATGGGCGTTGTTAATTCCCATGGCGGTTCCGGCCTATGTGATTGCTTACGTCTATACGGATCTTTTTGAATACGCGGGCCCGGTGCAAGGTGTTATTCGGGATTTGGGCGGTTATACCCTGCGCCGCGAGTATTGGTTTCCCGAAATCAGATCGCTGGGCGGGGCCATTTCCATGATGACTTTGGTTCTCTATCCTTATGTATATTTGCTCGCCCGTACCGCCTTTTTAGGTCAAAGCCTGTCGGTTTTAGAAGCCAGCCGGACCTTGGGTCACGGCCCCTGGAAAAGCTTTTTCAAGGTGGCATTGCCCCTTGCCCGCCCGGCCATTGCGGTTGGTGTCAGCTTGGTGATGATGGAAACCTTGAACGATTTTGGCACCGTTGATTTTTTTGCGGTGGCGACTTTTACCACGGCTATTTTTGATGTTTGGTTGAATATGAACAGCCCCGCTGGAGCCTCTCAATTGGCCTCGGTGTTGTTAACGTTTGTGATTGTTTTGGTGGCGCTGGAACGGTTTCAACGGCGCCAACAAAAATTTCATCAGACCTCGACCACCTCAAAACCGATTGTGGGTTTTCAACTGTCCCCCTTGGCGGCCACCGGAGCGTTTGCGGTTTGTGCCTTGCCGGTGTTGTTGGGTTTTGTTTTGCCCGCCGTAATTTTGGGCAACTATGCGCTCAGTTTTTACCAAGAAACATTAGAGGCCGCCTATTGGAGCTTCACCGCCAACAGCCTGTTGTTGTCCGCCTTTGCCGCCGTTATCACCATCGTGTTGGGGATATTTTTGGCCTATAGCCTGCGGCTGGGCCGTGCACGTTGGTTAAATATTGTGACCCGCCTGGCCGCCCTGGGCTACGCCATCCCCGGTGCGATTCTGGCCATTGGCATTTTGATGTTTTTGGGTTTTTTAGATAACACCATAAACGGCGTGACCAAGTCTTTGTTTGGATTTTCGTCTGGCCTGATTTTTTCCGGAACCGTTTTGGCCGTGACGTTTGCCTATGTTGTGCGTTTTTTATCCTTGTCCTTTGGTGCGGCGGAATCCGGATTGGCTAAAATCACGCCGTCCATGGATGGCGCGGCCAGAACATTGGGGGCTGGTCCCGCTGCCACGTTGCGCCGGGTTCATTTGCCGATGTTGAAAAGTTCCATCATGACCGCCGCCCTGCTGGTCTTTGTCGATTGTATGAAAGAACTGCCCATGACGACCATCTTGCGGCCTTTTGATTTTGAAACACTGGCGACTTTTGTGCATCAATATGCATCGGATGAACTGCTGCCCGAAGCTTCCTTAGCCGCGCTGACCATTGTTGGTACGGGTATTATTCCAGTGATTTTGCTCAGCATGACCATTTCAAAGTCCAACATGTCCACCTCTGCGGAGACCACATCATGAGCGGCTTGATCATGGAAAATATCCGTCATGCGTTTGGCACGGCGCAAATTCTGAAAAATGTGTCGTTGGTCGCAGAATCTGGAAAACTAACCTGTTTATTAGGCCCATCGGGGTGCGGTAAAACCACCTTGTTACGCTTGGCCGCCGGATTGGAAATCCTCCAACACGGGTGCATAAAAYTGCGCGAARAATTGGTCGCCCACAGCGAACAAGGCCTRTGCCTTGCCCCGGAAAAACGRGGCATTGGYTTGATGTTTCAAGAYTAYGCCCTGTTTCCKCATCTCAACGTATTTGACAACATTGCCTTTGGCTTGCCGGAATTAACCGCCGAGCGCCGCGAATGGATTGAAAAGTCGTTGGTGCGCTTGGGTATTTCCAAACACCGTAACAGCTTTCCCCATGTGCTGTCCGGCGGACAACAACAACGGGTTGCCCTGTTGCGGGCCTTGGCCCCCCAACCTGAAATATTGCTGTTGGACGAACCTTTTTCAGGGTTGGACGTCACCCGGCGGGCACAAATTCGCGAAGAAACGCTGACGTTCCTCAAAGAATGTGGCGTTGCCGTTTTGATGGTCACCCACGACCCCGACGAAGCCATGTTCATGGCCGACCATATTGTCATTATGAAAAACGGTAAAGTGGTGCAAGCTGGAACGCCTGTGCAAATTTATTTCCACCCGGCAACCGCCTTTGTCGCCGAACTGTTTGGGGAAATGAACCATTTTGAAGGCATCGTCAAAAATGGTCAGGTGGAAACACCGCTGGGCGCCTATTCCATACCGTCCATACCTGATGATCAAAAAGCCAAAGTTTTGGTGCGCATGGAAGGCATTCACATTTCGATGGGCCATAATAAAACGGCCCACAAAGACAAACACCTGACCTTTGGACACATTCACGAGGKCTATTTATTGGGACGATCCAGCCATCTGCACGTCCATGTTCCGGGACCAGAAGGCGACGAAGAAGTGATCTTGCATGTGCGCGTGCCGGGCGTTCTTAAACCCGAATTTGATGCCGCCGTCACCGTGTGGACCGATGACAAACAAGTGTTTGTTTTTGGCGCGGACGAAGACACACCATAACCAACCCGGCAAGAATTGCTTCCCCATCCAACTCGGGCATTTTTTGCCGAGCTTGAACCAAAAATAACCCTCTAAAATCAATACTATAACCAAACCACAAACTTGGCATCCTTCTTGCGTTTCATTCTATAGATAATGAGCTGTGCACTTTAACCGCACGCAAACAGATGAAAAAAAGGTGGAGAAGCCACATGGCCCTCTATGGAGCATTTTCCAGTGCAACGCTGGGTATGATGTCGCAAGCAAAAGCGCTTCACAACATCGGTACAAACATCACCAATGTAAATACGGGTGGGTTCAAGGGAACCGACACTCAATTTTCAACGGTGCTAAGCAAATCATTAGGCCCCCTGTCGGACAATGGTGGTGTACGCCCCAAGAACATCGAAACAATTAGCCAGCAAGGTAATATCGTCGCCAGTTCATCGGCCACCGACGTGGCCATTGCGGGTAAGGGATTTTTTGTCCTGAACACCCAACAAGAYGGYACGGGCGAAAGYCTTTAYGGACGCGATGGCAGYTTRGAAATCRCCACCGTMAAYGASATCACCGTSRMCGGMRTCAACAAYACRMCCRCCACCACAAAAGACGGCTACCTKRYYGATAAAAACGGWTACTTTRTTCAAGGCTGGSCYTATKCSAAYGGYACCGTGASCACCACCRSAACRCCGTCYAGTTTGCGCGTGGATCAGTACGCCTTTATTGACCAATTCAGCGCCACCACCACGGCCACTCTCGGCTTGAATCTACCCGCCGGAGACGATTTAAACACCAGCAATCTCTATGACGTTACGATTTATGACAGTTTAGGCAAAGTACAAAATGTGTCGCTCGACTTTCAAAGAACGGACGCTTTAGCGTGGAATATGACCACCACATCTTCACAAACGCCCGTTGCCCAAGTCGACACCCTGACCCTTGGCGGAACAGCGGGTGAAGCGGGCGACCAGTATAGCGTTTCCATCGATGGGAAAGTTGTTTCCATCTCCACAGATGGGACCGAGACCTCATTGGACGCCATTCGCGACAAGCTTGTTTTGGCGATCAACGGCGACAGCCAGACGAATGCGCTTGTGACCGCAGCCGCCGGGGCGACCGGGCAAATCACCCTGACTGCGATCACGGCTGGGTCGGCGATCACGAGCACCGCTTCGACAACACAAGGCCCCGCCAGTGTCGCCCGTCAAGATACCGTTACGTTAGCGGGCGGCGTGGCCGTTGGCGATGTGTATGACATCACCATTAATGGCATCACCCTGACGGCAACGGCCGGTGGTGGCGATACCCTGACGACCCTTCGCGATAATCTGTTGGGACAAATTAATGCTCACGGCACACTGGGGCCATTGGTGACTGTGACGACCAATGGCGCTGCTGGCATGGATATCGTTTCAGATGCGGCGGGTACAGATTACACTCTGGCCACGTCCGTCACCGATGCAGGCGGCGCCCCAACCAATACGGCGGTTTCTACGAACAATAATTACACGGCTTTAAATGACAATACGGCCGCAGTGGCAACGACCACAGCCAATGTTCTCAACTCCGTAACCAGTGCAGCCACGGCTATAACCTTTAACAATGATGGTACTTTAGCCTCACCGACCACAATCGCGCTAAACTTAACCTTTGATGGCGGTGGAACAACGACGAGCACCTTAGACATCAGTAATACGATCTCATATTTTGGTGATTTTTTACCCATCAGTTACACCAAAGACGGCTTTGCCAAAGCTAATATGAAGTCCTTTAATTTTGACTCCGAGGGTAATATCGTCGGCGTATTCGAAGACAATACCTTCCGCCAAATTTACAAATTATCACTGGGCGTTTTTTCGAACCCCAATGGATTGGAAGCCAGGAATGGCAATGTGTATAGGCCCACAGAGGACTCTGGTCTGGCCACCATCACCACCGCCGGGGCCGAAGGTTACGCGTCATTCACGCCCAATGCTCGGGAACTTTCAAACGTCGATATCGGTGCTGAATTTGCCAAAATGATGACCACGCAAACGGCTTACAATTCGGCTTCGACCGTTTTTCGCACCGTTGATGAAATGATCACAGTTGCCCGCGACCTGAAACGCTAATCGCCCCCAACTGGGCAAGTTATTCCCCTGCCCGGCATCCCCTGCCCGGCGGGGGTTCTTTTTTCGGATCATGCACTTGCTTATATCATTGTTATCAGCGTATTAGCCGTTCACCAGAAGTGGCACGATTTTCGCATATATATTAAGACAAAGCGGCGCAATGACCGCACGAACGTAAAAACGGGATAAAGACCATGACCTGCGATATGACATTAAAGGCCGCACAAAACGGACAAGAAGGACGCACTGGCGTTGATCTTCCTGTACCGCCCAAAACCTTGCCTCGTCTCTTTAAAGAAGCTTTGGCCGCTGGCATCGCCAGCTTGGTCGTTTTGGCGCTTCTGGCATGGGCAAGCCCGGCAAACGCATCTTCGCGCATCAAAGACATTGTCGATTTTGAAGGCGTTCGCGACAACATGTTGGTCGGTTACGGTTTGGTTGTTGGTTTGAATGGYACYGGTGATAGCTTGGCCGACGGTCATTTCACCAAGCAAAGCCTGCAAGCCATGTTAAACCGCCTGGGCGTAAAACCAACCGCTGCAGGTCTTGATTCCAAAAACATCGCCGCCGTAATGGTCACGGCAACGCTTCCCCCCTTTTCCGATAAAGGCACACGTCTGGACGTCACCGTCAGCTCGCTGGGTGATTCCAGCAGTCTGTTGGGTGGCACCTTGTTGGTCACCCCGTTGTTGGGTGCGGACGGAAACGTCTATGTCGTTTCCCAAGGCCAAGTGGCCGTTGGTGGTTTCACCGCCGGGGGCGCAGGCGAAACCGTCACCAAGGGTGTTCCAACATCAGCCCGTATCGCAAACGGCGGCATCGTCGAACGTGAAATTGCTTTTGACATGAGCTCCATGACCAGCGTTAAGCTGAGCTTGCGCAATCCAGACTTCACAACAGCGCGGCGTATTGCTCAGGCTGTGAATGCCTTTTTGGGCACSTCWGCWGCTGTTTCCACCGACCCCAGYACSGTWAARGTTNMAGKTCCCAGCGGTTACGAAARTCGCGTTGTGGAYWTRATCACYGAYATYGAACARYTGCGGRTCGARCCCGATCAAATCGCCCGYGTSATTATTGACGARCAAACGGGTATCATCGTCATGGGTGAAAATGTTCGCCTGTCTACGGTGGCTGTGGCTCAGGGCAACCTGACCATTCGCATCACCGAAACGCCTCAGGTGTCTCAACCCGGTCCGTTTTCAACAACCGGAACGACCACCACCGTCGACAGAACAGATGTGGCCGTTGATCAAGGTCAAGGCAGTCAGCTTGCCGTGTTGCAAGACGGCGTATCTCTTCAGCAATTCGTAAATGGTCTGAACGCGCTGGGCATTGGTCCCCGCGACATGATTACGATCTTGCAAGCTGTAAAAGCTGCAGGTGCTCTTCAAGCTGAAATTGAGGTGATGTAATGGAAGCCACCTCCTCCCTCATCGCTCAAGCAAATTTAGACGCTGGTCGCGCCTTACCGATTATCCCCAAGACCGCCAGTCTCGACAAAATGCGCGAACAAGCTGAAGACTTCGAAGCTGTCTTTTTGTCCCAAATGCTCAAGCCCATGTTCGAAGGCATCAAGTCCGACGACATGTTTGGCGGCGGCGATGGCGAAGACATGTGGAAATCTCAACTGGTTAATGAATACGGAAAAACAATCGCCAAATCCGGCGGCATTGGYATTGCCGATGCCGTRTTGGGCGAAATGCTTAGAATGCAGGAGATGCAGTAATGGCCGAAGTCCTAGATCCAAAATCGCGTGTAGATGATTTGCTTTTCATTGCAGGCCATTTGATTGACCTCTTGGAACAAGAAAATATTGCGCTGAAAGCCAGTAAGCTTGATCAAGTTGCAGCCATGCTTGAACAAAAGATCAAGCTGAGCCGTGCTTATGAAATGCGTGTTTTGGGTATGCAGAAATCAGAGCAAAACTTTTCCGATGTTGAGCCTGCCTTGGTCGAAGACTTAAAGACCCAAAGTGCGCGCCTTCAAGAGCTGGTCGAAATCAATGCCCGTGAACTTGAAATTGGTATCTCGACAGGAAAACGCTACATGGAAGTGGTGGCCGAATCCGTAAAACAATCCGCCCCCGGTGCTGGCACCTACGGGTCCAACGGTTCGAAAAGCCGGAACGTTCAAGAAAAAGCCAAACCGTCATCTCTCGCCATTAACGAAAACTTGTAAGACACACAAGTCACGATTTTCCAGAAAGGAATAAAATTATGGCCGGTAGTTTAACCCTAGCTCTAAGAACCGCTCAAAGCGGTTTGCTGACCAACCAAGAGGCTTTAAATTCAGTCGCGAACAACATCGCCAACGTCAACACGCCGGGCTATTCCCGCAAGGTTGTGAACTTACAGCAAAACGTTGTTGGCGGTATTGGTTCTGGTGTTGAAGTGGCAGGGATCACCCGCAAGGTTGACGAAGGTTTGCTGAAAAGTTTGCGTATCGAGTCCAGCACGTTAAATGCTTTTGATGCACGTGATCCATATTATGCCCGTCTTCAAGATTTATTCGGCACCCCCGAAGACAACACGTCTTTGAGCCACATTGTTGCTGAATTCAATAACTCTGTTGAAACGCTGGCGCTGAACCCGGCCAACACTTTGGAACAAAGTGAAGTCATGCGCAAAGGTGAAGATGTCGCCATGACGCTGAACAACCTGAGCGACAGCATTCAGGAATTGCGTCTGCAAACCGATGCCGACATTGCCCAAGCGACCGTCCGTATCACATCCCTTTTGGATAACATCGGCACCCTAAACAACGAATTGATTTCCGGGTCGGCGATTAATGTTGATGTCAGCGATTTGCGCGATTCACGTGATTTGGCGATTGATGAATTATCAACCCTAATTGACATCCGCTATTATTCTCGCAGTGACGGTGATGTTGTGATTTTCACAGAATCTGGCCGCACACTTCTTGATAATACGGGGGCTACGCTCAACCATCCACAATCCAGCGCCATCAGTGCCACCAGTTCACATTCAGAAGGCAATATCAGCGGCATTTATGTTGGGGCAACCACGACCGCAAATGACATCACAAATGATATTCGTGATGGAAAGTTGAAGGGGCTGATCGACATGCGCGATTCAATCCTGCCTGGCTTGCAAAGCCAGCTTGATGAAATGGCTGCGCAACTTTCTGCTTCGGTAAACTTGGCTCATAACTCAGGTGCTCCTCACCCCGGCCTGCAAACGGCTACGGGAACCCGGACGTTCATTGATGGGGCCAATCAATCCATCGAATTCGATGGCACGTCCGATACCACCATCGCTTTGATGGATTCAATCGGAAATCAAACCGCAACAACGACGGTGCGGACATTGTTGGGCGGGAATTCTGGAACCATCGATACGGTGGCCAGCTCAATGCAAACCTGGCTGCGCAATAACGGAGCAACCGGGGCAACGGTTGCCGTTAACGCAGACGGAAAATTTGCAATCAACATGAACACCACCACCGTGAACATGGTGATGCGCGATGAAACGGCAACCGCTGACGGTAGTACAGCAGCAAATGCGACCATTAAATTTGATTCCAATTCCGCTGTTCCCGGCGTTTTTGAAGAAACCGTTTCTGGGTTTTCAAATTTCTTTGGCCTGAATGATTTTTACGTCAACAATCAAGGCGACGAAATTCACGACACCGGCATTCTATCGTCCACGTACACCTTGGGCTCAAACACGACACTGAGCTTTTATAACACTGTCGATACACCCGCCGGTGCCGGCATGGGTACGGTAAACCTGACCGCAGGACAAACTTTGGATCAAATGATTACGGCTATCAATGATGCCAGCGTTGGCGTCACAGCGTCAAAGGTCACGGATGGATCTGGTTTTCGCTTGCGGTTAGCCGAATCCAAAGGCCGCGATATGGTTGTCACGGCCAACAATACATTTGCCGCTGATGTCGGTTTGAAAGTTGCTGAGGTTCGTTCGGCTTCGACCATTGCCGTCCGCTCTGACATCGTCAGCACACCGGGTAATATCTCTCGCGGGGCCTTGCAATGGGACGCGAATAAAGGGGCGGCCGGTGAGTATTTGATGAGTGCCGGTGATGACACATCTATTCAAGCTTTGGCCCGCGCCTTAACCGCAACAACACAGTTTGACCAAGCTGGTGGATTGACCGCGCTGAACGTTAATTTCACAACGTACACAACATCGATCATCAGTTTTAATTCATCGGCGGCCAATAACAATCAAACCGGATTGGATTATCAGACATCCCTGACCAACAGCCTGCAAGCAAAGTCTGACAACTTTCGCGGCGTGAACTTGGATGAAGAAATGACACAACTGATGATCTTCGAACAAGCGTATGGCGCTGCGGCGCGGATTATTGCTTCGGTGCAAAAAATGTTTGATGCCCTTGAAGCTGTTATTTAGAAAATTAGGAAACGGCAGAATGCCGGAGTTGAGGTAACACCATGTCACGTATCGGAACGTATGCTTCTCAGCAACAATTGAATAATTATCTGTTCAAGGTTCAAGATCGACTAAACAAAACAATGATACAAGTCACCACCGAAAAACGTGCGCAAGACTATAAGGGCATCGGTTATGATACCCAGCGTTTGATTGGTTATGAAATCGATATCAGCACATTTACGCGGTATCAAAAAAACAATGACATTGAAGATGTTATTTTGAAGTCAACGGAACCTGCACTGACGGCTATTGAGTCAACGATGTCTGATTTTCGAAAGTCGATGACCTCATTCAACTCTGATAATGTTGTTGATGAGGACTCCATTCGGGTTATTCAACAACAAGCGTTTTTGGCGATGCAAGGTATGCAATCGTTCCTCAACACCGAAGTTAATGGTCGCTATTTGTTTGGCGGCAATCGCATGGATTCTGCTCCCGTTGACTTGCAGCTCTCATCGCTTGAAGATTTCCAGGCCCGTTACGATGGCAATACGGTAAATTATCCAACAAGCCGTGAAATGCATAACGAAAGTTTTGATCTCAGCGCAGACAGTGCCTATCAGGTAAACTGGCTAACCTTCAAGCAAGATGCTGATGGCGTAACCACAAGTGCTGGGACCAGCACCATCACCGCCAGCACAGCACAATTTTCAAATGTTTCTGTCGGCAGCACCATTGATATTACAGGTACGGCCAGCAACAACGGGACCTATGAAGTTTCCGCAATATCGAATGGTGGAAAGACCCTATCGATCCGAACAGTCATGTTAACTGACGAGGCTGCAACGGCGGCTCCAAGCTTAACTCCAACGGCCAGCATCAATTCCGCTATAGCCCAAATCGATACCGTGACCTTAGGGGGAACGGTTGGTGAAGTCGGTGATAAATATTCAGTCATCATCAATGGCACAGAGGTTTCTTATACGACGGATGGAACAGAAGCCACATTAGATGCCATACGAGATAAATTGGTGCTTGCCATCAACGCAAATTCTCAGGTCAATGCAAACATCACAGCCGCCGCAGACACAGCAGGCAAACTAACGATCACGGCCCGGACGGCCGGTAGGTCACAAAACGTTAGTGCAAGCGCCGTGAATAATCCAGCATCCGCGACGAATGACAATACCGCAATTAACATTACAACAACGGCAAATGCAGCCAGCACATTTAGCACAAACCCGCTAACATCGGCTAATTTTACGGACTTAACCTTTAACCGCTCAGCCGGCACTATTACAGCCGGGAAAATCGGTTCCTTAAATGGTTTGACGGTTGGCAGTACATTTACGATCAGCGGCTCTGCTCAAAATAACGGGACTTACACCGTAGAAACAGCTGGCCCAACAACAATCACCATCAAGCAGAAAAAGTTGACGGACGAAGGCGGTTCTTCCGTCCTCAATCTTGGGCCAACGACCTTGGGTTACACCGTCAATCCTGGTGATGACACAATTTCAGGCGTTGCCACGCAATTCTCAGGCGTCTCTATCGGTGACAAAATCACCGTAACCGGGGCCACCACAGCCGGGAACAATGGGACCTTTACCGTAACGGCTGTTGCGGTCGATGGGTCGTCCGTTGATATTGCCGAAGCTCTTGCATTGACCGAAGTCGGAACCGGCGATGAAATGGCTCAAGTCACGACATCCGCCCCCCTGACCTTAAGATTTGGTCCCGGTAATATGACCTTTACCAACAATGCAACGGCCAACGATACCATTACGGCTGCGGCGGGAACTTTTAGCAATTTGACCGCAGGTATGACGATCACCACCGGAGGCACGGTTTCAAATAACAGCACCTATACCATCGCTTCTGTATCGACGGATGGGTCGTCTATTGATGTCCTGGAAACCCTGGTTACCGAAACTGCAACCGGCGATGAAATTGCCCAAGTTGCTTTGGCAGATGGCTCTATTAAATCTGTTTCGTACTATCAAGGTGATACCTTTTCACGGACCCACCGCGTTTCGAAAAATAGAGAATTTAACATCGATTTAAACGCACAAGACCCAGCCTTTGAACGCGCCATTCGCGCTATGGGAATGATTGCTCAGGGTAAATTCGGAACCGCAGGTGGGTTGGATCAACTTGATAACCAGCATCGTATCAAAGACGCCATTGACCTTATCGATTTATCCCTGAAGGCAAATTCATCAACCAATGCGCAGTATGAAGCCGGATTTACCAGCAGCATGGAACAGGTCTTTATCGACTTGGGCTATCAACGCTCGTTAATCAAAGACACCAACGACAATCACCTGCGTCTCACTGGGTTTTATCAAGAACGTGTGGCGGGATTGGAAAATGCAGATTCTCTGACGGCAATTACACAGCTTTTAGACGATCAAAGGGCTCTTGAGGCTTCGTATCAGGCTATGGCAACAATTCGCCAGCTCAGCCTGCAGAACTTCATATAAATAGGGCGGAACATGAACTTCTCTTGAACATACACGAGACTTAAATTAGACTTAGAATGTACAATAAGTACCTTAAAAATCGCTAGGAACATTGATGACTGGTTACCCAAAAAGCACCTACAAAAATATTCCCACAGCGGGGCAACCGCATTACACCGAGGCTTGGGCCTTAATTGAGTCCGCCCGCCGTATGGCTGATGCCGTCAAAGATGGAATTCCAGAAGAAATCAAAGACCGAAACAAAGTCCGCGATTCACTACGCCTTAACTGGAAACTGTGGACAATTTTTCAAGCTGAACTAACTATTTCTGAAAATGCAGATTTACCAGATGAAGTCCGCCAAAACATGCTTACGCTTTGCAAATTCGTTGATCAACATACGGCAGAGATCCTCAGCAAGCCAACACCTGAAGCCATCATTACTTTAATCGATATCAATCGAAATATTGCTTCTGGATTATTAGAATTATCCGAATCTGAAGTCGAAAAAGAAGTTTCGGACAATACAACTAAGGAAGCCTACAAACCAAAAGGCCCCCAAAAGCCAGCCGCTCCCTCAAAGCCAAGTGAGAGTGATACTGAGACTGAACACTTTAATTTCAACGAAGAAATATAAGTCTCCTTTGGGGCGCTCACTTTAGCCACTTGCACATTTGAAAAATGTCCATAAATCTATAGTGTGTAAACACAATTCATTAAATTTGGGAGTCTCACTATGCCTCTGCTGATTGAGCTCAAATCAGGCGATAAGATTTTTATTAATGGTGCAGTTATAGAGAACGGCGGCCCAAATACACGCCTAGTCTTGCACAACAAAGCAACAATCATGCGTGAAAAAGAAGTGCTGAACGAAGACAGTGCCGTAACGCCCGCTTCTAGGGTTTATCATTCTTTGCAATGCGCTTACCTGTTCGAGGCTGACAAGGATAAGTATCTAAAGGCATATGATAAGTTCTTAGACGACTACCTAGAGGCTTGTCCAAGTGCCCTTGATATTGGCAATAAAATCCGCGGCCATGTCAGCGAAGGAAGAATTTACAAAGGCCTGAAAGAAGCCCAGGCTTTGATCCT
This sequence comes from Rhodospirillaceae bacterium, assembly GCA_002401565.1. Classification (GTDB taxonomy): domain Bacteria; phylum Pseudomonadota; class Alphaproteobacteria; order Rhodospirillales; family Magnetovibrionaceae; genus JANLGW01. The sequence goes on along the minus strand of NVTL01000001.1, from coordinate 67,980 downwards.
TCACGAACAAGAAACGCTTAAAAGCTGTGAACTTGCCGTTGCCGAAAAATTTTCCGATATAGAAAACGAAGAAACAGAAAGCGAAGCGGAAGCAGACAACACTTAAAACCAATTACGAAACGCAGATACACATAAAAAAAACCGCCACTGAATTTCAGTGGCGGTTTTCTTTTTAAGAGATTTAGAAAAAAGGAACCAAACAAGGGCTCCTTTAATCTGATACCTATTAACCGAACAAACGCAAGATGGACTGTTCAGCCTGACCCGCGAAGGCCAAAGCTTGAATACCCAACTGTTGACGTGTTTGAAGAGCCAAAAGGTTGGCACCTTCTGCGTTCAGATCAGCCAAGACCAACTTAGAAGAACCTTCGCTCAATGTGTTCACATAGTTTTCTGTGAAGGTCAAACGTGTTTGCAACAAAGCAACGTTTGAACCCAGCGTAGAAGCCTGAGAACGAAGTGTAGTCAACGCTGTATCAAGTTCAGTAATGGCCCGTGTTACAGCAGCACTGTCACCAGTGGAAACATAACGGTTGGTAACCGCAGCTGCCGAAATACTGTTCCCCAAGGTTAATCCTTGAGTAGCAGTTGTTGTGGTCGCAGCCGTTGAACCCGTTAAGGCAACGGAGATATATCCACCAACAACGGCAGACTGAGTTGAGCCAACCGCACTAGCAAGTGAAATCGCAACAGCAGCACCATCAGTCAAGAGAGTCGCAGAGTTAAAGTTAACGGTAACAACAGCCGTACCAACCGTAAGATCGAACGAGTCGGATGTGGTTGTTGTAACTGTCGCACCTTCCCACGTTACGATAAGGTTACCAGACACAGCAACAGCAGCGTGAGCCGTTACGGCAACACCAGCATCAAGGTTTGAATTGCCAACAATGCTGTAGCCTGTAGCAGCAGCAGCACTATCAACTTCAGCGACAATAACGTCACCGCCATTAAGGGTCACAGCTTCGTTGGTAATAATAGAAACGGTCTGCGTTCCAACGGTCGCTGTGATGGTATCACCAGCAGCGTATGATTGCTCGCCACCTTCCCATGTTACGGTCAGAGAACCGGACTGACTGATACCTGCACTGAAGGTTGAATCGGTCACGTTACCTGTGTCTGCACCATAAGAAACGTAGACGGCGCCAGCGGTATAAGCAACCGCTTGACCAACGCTAAGACCTTGTGTGCCAACCGTAAGATCAACAGAAGCAACAGCCAATTGAGCCGCTGTCAAATCAGAGAATTCAATGGTCATTGTTTCGCCGGTACCATTTACCAAGTTTGTACCCTGGTAAGAGGAATCGGTTGCCAAGTTGTCAATCTGTGTACGAAGATCGTTGTACTGCGTAATCAAATCAGCAAATTGAGCTTCACTGGCCGATTTCATGGAGTTACCGACACCTTTAAGCTGACGAACAAGTGATTCAATAGAATTCACACCGTCAAGAGCAGCTGACAAGGTACTAATACCCTGATCAATGGCATCTTTCTTTTCTGTAAAGTCAAAGACACGGTCATCGAGGGATTTAGCTTGGAAGTAAGCGACCGGATCATCAATAGGACCAGCAACCTTAAGACCCGTGGACAAACGTCCCTGAGTACGGTCAATAAGATCTGTGGTGCCTTGAAGGGATAGAAGGCTGGAGCGGACTGCAGCCGAGAGTGTTACGTCAGCCATGATTATTACTCCTTTCTAGAGCGTTTTTGGCTAAGTGGACAATTCTAGTCCACTTTTAAAAATCCTAAATCTCCAACGAGAGACTCAGGATACTAAGTATTTTGACAGTTATTTCGAAAACCGCAAGCAAAAAATGGTGTCTGATTGGCCCGAAATAAGAATGGGAACTGGAATTTAAAACGAACCCTTTAGAATCAGTCTGTTAGGATATTTACTTATTGTGAGGCATCATGACAAACAGCACCAAGGCCGTCAATTCAATCGCTTTAAAGCGATTAAAGGGGACCAGAATCGGTTTACGCCCCTTAATTCACGGACATTATCCTGTGATGATCCTTCAAATTGCAGAAACAGCCTACGTATTCCAAGCGTGCTTGTCATTCCAAACATGCGGTTCTTTGCAATCTAAGGCAAAATTAATATCATCGTTTTCAGCATCTGTATAATACGCGATGGCTTCATCACGAATACGATAGATTAGTGTGGCAAAGTCCGTACGATAAATTTCGCGTAGTTTTACCGTCATTTCTTCCGTTTCTGAACGGTTTAGATAATAATGTAGAGAAATCATGTAAAGAAAAACGGTGCCACGATAAATCATTGCTACGGTATCGTTCGACTCGCTGGGTTTAAGGTAGGTCATTATTTTAGAGGTATGGCTCCAGTCCTCTAAAATGGGGTGTTCATCCAGCGCCGCAACCAAATCATCCGCCATTTTTTTAAGACGATTGAAAATATCTGCGGCTTGCCACTTGCTGTCGAAAAGCGCTTTTTCATAGACCGGAAACCTATTGATAATATCGGCGACGACAGCTTTCTTCTCTAGATGGCTTTCGGGAATTTTCACCCGAGAAGGTAACAGAGGCGTAGCCCCATCAATTAGTGCGCCATCTGAACAATTATAGAAAAATCGTCCAACACTATAAGCTTTAATGGCGGCTTCAAGGCTGTTTTTTGTCCATAACAAGATGTCATTGGTGACAACCTTACCGCCGAAATTTCCCGGTAATTCATGGGTAAAACTATCGGACACTGTCGTATCCTCAATAGTCTCCATATACGCAGGTAACGCATCGTCCTTAACATTATACAGAGAGCTCTTGGAATGGTGATGATCACGACTTTTTGCCCCGACATCAACACCGAAAAAATATATTTCCTTAAAACCAAGTTGAAGAGCTGTCGCCAGCCCCCCGTTTGTAACAGTAGGGTCCGGGTTTGGAAGTCGCTCACCTTCCTCGTTCAAAAAAATCGGCATTGAACTCAACCCCGGACGAAAGAAATAAACGGATTCTCCAAACAGGTCAGCCGTGCCGGGGAAAGTGGTTGTGGAGGCAATCAAGCAAATCGAAGAAAGATCATTATGCTTCGCCGTGTATTTATAGATTTGCAAATTACTAAAATCACGTTCCATTTGAATTTGGAAATCTGGGGTGATGCCTTGTTTTAAAAGGGCGTCAATCGCGGTTCCACAAGAAATGATAATGGCACGATCTTGTAGTTTTTTAATTTTCGCAAAGTTTTTATCAATTGAAGGACCATTGCCGATAACAAAGACGGGATAAGCCGATATTTCCGGGTCATTGAGCTGGCGTATCGTTCGACTTTTTCCAGAAGACAGATTCTTATACGTTTGGGCAATCATGTTGAGTTCGTCTTCAAAAAAGCCTAGCCCTAATAAAGCCGAACCAACAGTTTTTTTGATAAACAATTCATAAGCATTCGCATACACAGAGCTTGAATAATGTGAATAGACAAGCGTGCCATCCACCGCTGATGGGTTATATTTTCGAAACATCCCCCCAAAAGCTTCTGCAATTTCTTTCGTATCGTTTGATTGCATAAACTCGACTTTGATATCATCACGCTTAGCTGTCGTTAACAGCGCGTCCCAATCACAAATAAATAGAGAGTGATACAAAAAGTCTAAGTTCGCTTCGGCCATAAGCAGAACTTTTCCGTTGGTCTCTTCCAACAGTTCACGTAAATAAACTCCTAGGCCTATGCCCAAACAAAGCACAAAGTAGGACTGTTTAGGATCCCGAAAAGTGCCTTGCCCATTAAAAACAATTGAGGCTTCATCAGCTTTCTTTAAGGTCTCCATAAGGGCTTCACCAGCATGAAGGTCAATGGTAGCGGGTATAGGTTTGTTTACATAAAGATTTTTTGGTTTTTGCCAGTTCGTTTTCATTTGTTCGCGCGCAAAAGTATAAGCCCCGACCTCGTTATAAAGGTGTATTCCCTTAAACACTAAATCAGGTTCGCCATTGTCTAAAAACACCAACTCAGACATTGGGACATGTGCTTTAAACTGATTGTAAAGGGCTGGAACTAGCTTCTTAAAAACCTTTAGATTTTTATCAAAGCGTTCTTCGGCTTCTTCCATATTTGTGATGCGATCTTCACAAATATCTTTTTCCTCATCTGCACATTCTTGAGCTTCAGCCACATCATCGTTTGTCATCAAATTACTCTTCACAAATACTCATCAAGGATTTCCAGATTTCTTGTGTCACTTTTGCGTTATTAAACAAATTTGTCTTTAAAACATCGTCGCGAAGGGTTTCTCGCATATCGGCAAGACGCGCAACATCCCCCGCGAGCAACATCCCAATTTCAAGGAATTCTTGTGGTGATTTTGCAACCCAATCGCTGCGTTCAGCCTGGGTCAACACAGAAGCCGTCAACCGTTCAATCCTTGACGTGCCTTGCATAGCAACAATTGGAGTCCCCATCCAAAGAGATAAAGCGGCATCATCAAATTCAATATTTTTGGATGGGCTGAGGAATACATCAACATCTTGAAAGAAGCCCGTACATATATCATGCCATATTTTTTCTTTTTCCTGGCTGCCCGGTAATTCTTGAAAAAGAATATGGCCGATGCCACCGGCCAATGAAAAGACATCCAATAACCTTTCTTGAGTTTCTTTATCCAGGCATTTTACCAATCCCAACATCAGACGCGATCGTGGAACGGACCGTAAAAGATCGACGATCATAAGGGCGTCCACGGGTGTAATTTGAGCAGGGTCCGCGCGCATTCCAAAAATTACGGATTTGTTTTCAGCTACAGGGGAAGGAAACATTTCATCAAACATGACAAAGGGTTCACGCGTTAAAATACCATTTTCTGGTTGCACGATAACTTGCTTATCTAACTTATAAACCTGATCCACAGACTCCGTGTTTGAATCCGATAAGATATGTGTCATGCCAATAAAGCTTGTGGCCTCAAAAGCTGTAAACCACGAAACTTGTTTTTTCGCTGCTCCAACCATAAACAATTCTATAGCCTGCGCGTCCGCCTCGAAACATAAATCAACAATTATGTCTAACTCTTCTCGGCCTAACGTTTCGGCCAAGGTGTATTGGTCAATGTCTTCAATTTCGCGCCATGTATCGGTAACATTTCGCAATCGCGCCGTTTCACTATCTTTGACTTGGCAAAGCGAATATAGCCTGATTTCAATCTGCGTTCGATCGCAATGCTGAAACAATGACATAATGTATGGCAGGATATGTGAGTTATAAAACATATCAGACACAACGCCGACCCGGATTTTTCCACTTCTTTCGAAATCAAATTTGCCATCTTGAGATGGCAAATCATCCAGACTGGAAACCCGCCACGCATCGGACAACTGTTTTAAATCCACGCTTTTCACAGCTGAAATTTGTGACAATCCACGCTGACATTGTGCAAGAATGACAGGATCATCAGGGTCCATATCCAAGGCCCGATAAAAACAACTTTCAGCATCAGCCGTACGGCCAAGTTTTAAAATCGCTTCCGCCAACCCGATGGTCGACCTTGCTCGTTTTGGATTTAAATGTATAGCCGTTTGAAAAGCGGAAACAGCGCGCCCTGCCCTATTTGTTTTTAACAAGGCATAGCCAAGTAATTCTGAAGCTAATTTGTGGTGATTGTTTTGGCGCAATTCGCGAACACATTCGTCAACACAATCGTTATATTGTCTCGCATCATAAGCTCGAATGGCTTCAATATAATGACGGGAAACATCCATGTTTTCAAAAGCTTTTTCATACTCTCGATATTCATAAGGAATGACATCCGTGAAGGTTTTGTCTGAAAGCAATGTTTGCGTAATTTTTGCAAAATAGATTCCATCTGTGATGTTTCCAGATAAAAAATTCAGATTGGAAAGAACCTCGGTCAGCTCACGGCACTCTGGATCTAAATCATGAGCCCGAGCGAACATATCTATGGCCTGACTTCGTTCATTGCTCAATTCGGCAACAACGCCAAGCAGAATGTACCCATAGGAGTCTTCGGGAAGGTCTGCAATAAAAGCTTCTGCAATTTCGACAGCCGTTGAAAGATCACTTTCTTTCAGTGCGGCTGTTGCCCTTTTCAGCTCGTCTAATGGATTTTTTGGATCAAAAACAGCTTCGTCTTTTTTACGCACCATATCCTCGTATTTGCTCACTACATTTTGCTAATTACATCACGTACAACTTGAACGTAACAAAGCCATGAACCCCAGACAATAGCCTAAGAATCTTTCCATAAGAATAATATGTGGGGATTAGAATTAGGGCCTAGCCAAACAGATTAAGCACAGAGCCGGGCTCTGGCAGGTTAGAGCCGTTCAAACTTTTTGCCAAACCCTCTGAATAAGAAAGAGCGACCTCCTGTGAAATAGAAATAGCTTTCAAAAGGTTCGCGTACTCAATTTTCAAATYCTCAATTTGACGTGTGCGATCTGCCTGGTCAACCTCATTCATCTCCAACAAATTAGCTTGGTTAGACAAAAGCTTTTGCTGGAAAGTTGTCGACATCWGGTTTCCCAAATAAACGGTGTCTTCCGTGACGGTGATCGCAACGCTGGTCTTATTAGCAAGACCCAACAAAAAGTCCGTGATTTGACGATTGTTGTTTGGGTTAGCCGCATCACTTGGATCGATGGCGCCCACATCAGGTGTGAAATTTTCAAGCGTATCCGCCTGCTCCATCAGGTCTCTAATTCGACCAAAATCAGCAACATTAGGATGAGAAAGGTTATAAAGGCCACGAATTTTAGCAACAACTTCATCACGCTTAGCGATAAAATCTGTTTGTTCCTGGGCTGTGACGTCCAGAGCATTACCATCAGAACTGAAGATATCGCCCAAGTCGGAAACCATCGTTGCCAGTTCGCCCAACTTGCCTAAATTTGACTGGTTATCGTAAATATATTTGTTAACAGAATTCACTTGGGAAGAAAGTGTTTGGTTTTCACGCAGAATCTTACGTTCTAGCGCAACGTCACCGCGCACATCATTAACCTTCCCAATTTCCACATTGAGCCGATTGATATACGTATTCTGCAACTGGCTAAAAGAATACTCAGCAGCAGGGCGGGCWGACGCCGAAAACACTTGCGAAAGCGTCGTGGCTAATGGATTTGTAAGGGACATCTTCTATGCCTCTCTCTACCAATACAACAAAAATTCTCATTACAATTGTACAAGTCTCGCACAATTCCCCCTACAAATCTATAACTATATTGGACTGCTAGAGGGGGAATGTGTTATCTGCGGATCGTCCGAACAACACCAAAGGCTTCGCCAGCAGGTACGCCAATTTCGGCACCACGCCATTTTGCGAGCGCTTCTATGGCTTCTATGGATCGCGGGTGAGGAAAGGCCCGCATTTCCATTTCATAATGAGCCAAGGCGGCCATCTTCACGTCCAATGTATCGGCAATATTTACATAATGTTGCGCCACAAAGGGTTGGGACCGCACCCCCCATTCCGTACTGGATGGTGTTTCAAAGGTGTAAATAGAAGGTGTAGGCTGGTCTGGCAGTGGCCGAAATGCGGTGAGCACCGCCTGATGCACAAGACCATGATCTACATTCAAATCCCCATAGTGATGCGTATAAACAATTGTCGGGCGCACATCACCAATTGCGGCCTCTAACCATTTAACTATATCGAGAAAATCAACGCTATCCATGCGGTTATCTGGAAAATCAGCAAAGTGCGGCGTGCTTGAACCGATGGTCTTTGCAGCCTCTATCGAGGCCATCCGTAAAGACGAAAGCTCGCCGGAGCTTTGTCCTAAATCTCGCTCGGCCAAACGCGATGTGGCTCCCTCTGCCAAGATGAAGACATGCACATCATCACCATCGCGAGCGTGCCTGGCAAGCGTGCCGCCGACACCTAATATTTCATCATCTGGATGCGCGGCGATTACGAAGACTGTCTCAGCCATGTTCTTCCCTCTTCACGTTTTCTGCTCCCCTTTTATCAATCCGCTAAATGCTTCAAGACGTCAGTGTGATTTATATTGCCAGACATCAAAACATCAAAGCTATCGGGTCCACAATTAAAAAGTAAATCCAAAATGGATAGATACGGTGTAAAGCCATCGTGCATCTGCGGGTATTGGGGATGTTCGTAATCTTGAAACATCGCTTTTACGCCCGCCTTTTCGAAAGCCTCGACATCGGCATAGTCTTTCCCCAAGGCTCCAAAGATATAAGCATCTGCTTTCAACTGTTGGCACATATCAAGCACTAGGGCACTCTTTTCGCCTTGGAACTCAAATTTTCCTGCAGATTCCACAGGCACTTTAATGCCCAATTCATCCAAAGCCCATGAAAGAATATGCGCATTTAAATCGGCCAGRAGCGTCCATTCGCGCTGATAGGTATCTTCCAAGAAGTCGGCATATTTTTTGAAAAACTTTGCTTTCGCATAATTAAATTGGATGCTGTTCCAATGTTTTCGCCCCCAATTGCTGTTGTTTACAATCAGAGTTTGGCTAATCGTGCTGTCGAACCGCCCTTTTTTTTCACACGGCACCGATAGCCAAATCGGGCCTTTGGGGGTTAAAATCTGATTTCTACTGATCCAATCCTTGGGCACAAATTGTACCTGATCAAACGAAATAAAATGATCCGCAAGGGCAATCTTATGAAACAGGCCTAACCAAGGCAAATATACGGGTTGATGAGCGGTCAAAATCACAATGTTTTCTCCAATGCCCGACACACATGATCGATCTTATCGTCCGATAATCCAGGGTACAATGGAATGGACAAAGTGGTCCGCGCTAGACGCTCCGCAACGGGAAACTGCTCGGGCGTTAATTCTAAATAGTTATGCAGCAACTCAAAGCGTTCCACCGGCACGATGGTCTGCACTCCAGCTTCCCCCATCGCACGTTGCAACGCATCACGGGCGGGCTCATCCGGCGCAATCAAGACAAAGCGGTAAGGCAAATGCTCGGCGGCGGCCACCCCGGCCTGCACCCCCCATCCCGCGACCAGCATCGTCGACGCGGCCGCTGTATAGCGGGCATGAATTGTCTGGCGGCGTTCGCGAATGGTGTCAAGACGTGCAAATTGGCTGTTGACCATTGCCGCTTGAATGTCGGTAAGCTGATAATTAAATCGCGGCACATAGGATTTCCGGCAATCAAATTCCCGGTAATCCCGAGCCCGTTCGGCCACATGCCCTTGTGCATCCCACACCAGTCCGCCCTGCCCACCGGTAATCACCTTGGTGGCGTAGAAGGAATAGATTGCCGCAGCCCCCAGCTTCCCCTGTCCTCCCCCCAAAGACTGGCAACAGTCCTCAATGACCACCGGCGTGTGGGCCTGCAAGGCTGCCACGTCTGCACTGGCCCCAAAGGTATGCACGGCGATTGCCGCGTCCACTTGCAGGTTAGCCAACGCGTCCGCATCGATGGTAAAGTCGTCCGGGCGCACGTCTACAAGAACGGGTTCGCCGCCCGTCATTTTGACCGCGTTCAACAATGCCGAACAGGCATACGTCGGCACGGCCACCTTATGACCCACACCGATGTCTAGGCCATGCAAAGCCAAAAATAGGGCTGCTGTGCCCGACGAAACCGCCGTTGCGGCTCCGCCGCCGTTTAAGGCGCAAAACGACTTTTCCAGCGCGTGCACTGCGGGTCCCTCAGCAATCCAACCAGATTGCAAAACCGCCTGTACAGCGGCTTGATCCTGTGACGTGATCAGAGGACGATTGTGCGCAATTTTGAATTCCCCCATCACTCCTCCGCCTTTTTCACATGAGGCAGCACCTCGTACCGCAAAAAGACCTTCCGCCCGTTCACTTCGAAAAAAGCAGGATAATCACGATTGTCACAAATGCGGATATGATCCCACAATTCATCCAATGTTTTACCCGTATCCAAGCGGGAACTCTCTGGCGTCCGACGGGCCCAATATGTTGGTTCTCCCACCTGCTCGTGCACGGTCAAAGCCCCTTTTAAAACAGCGTCGATCAGCTTGTGGAACAACGCGGTGGAAACCACTTGGTCTTTGTCGTAAAGCGTTGCAATCGTGTCATGTGCAGCAATTGGATAGGAATCCTTAAAGGCCCATGGGCCCGCATCGCATGCACTGACGGCTTTAAAAATGGTAACCGTCACGTCTTTCAGCTCAGCCAAGACACTCCATTGTAGCGGCGCCCAGCCCCGCCCATACGGCAAATCGCTGGAATGATTAACAAACACCCCATGGCTCGGGCGCTCAAGGTATGTCTCTGGAATAATAGAGGGATAGCTTAAACAAAAGACCAGTGCATAATCCGTCGAAATTTGCTCATGCGTATCAAGGACCGTAATATCATGCTCGGGAAAAGCATTTTTATAATGCTCCGCCTCTTTGCCCAACAGTCCAATCTTCAGATGTGTCATGTGCGCCTTACGACCAAATCAAACATGTAAAAAGATTGCCATATCCGAGGATGGATAGGACACACTGTCGCCTCTAACCCCACTTCATGCGCAAGCTTTACCAAGCGTTCAACATCGAACCATTGCAAGGTTTTTTGCAAATCATATTGAGCCTCGCGTGCTTTTGGGTCATCTCCACACACCCGGTCAATATAAGCATCATAGCGGTCTTTATCAGGATTTGCCGCTAACAACCCAACTCCGTTTGGACGCAGTGTGCGGCGCGTCTCGCTCAACGCTTGGCGCACCGCATCGTCACCTTCTAGGTATTGCAGAACACTGTACGCCAGAAACTTATCACACGTCTCATCGCCCACGGGTATATCCGTTATTGAGCCCAGATCCACAGACACATTGTCCGCATCAGACAGATTTCCCTGCGCCCGTTTCACAGAACCCGGACTGATATCAAATGATCGAATAGATTTTATGAACGGTGATAGGGACAATGCAAACACACCCGTCCCACCACCGATATCAAGCAATTCATCTTCGGGCTGTAAATCCAAAACCCGCGCGCATTCTCGCACCGTATACAAATAGCCGACGACATCCATAGTGCCCCGTCCGGTGGCTTGGAAATCCGTATCGGCCTGTGACTTTTGTGTCCAAAAATCTGCCCAAAAAGACTGATCAGCCATTTTTTTTAACACCGTCTATGACAAAAAAAGTGCCCCGGTTTTCCGGTGCTCGAAAGGCATCGATAAATTTTAACATTGGGCGCTTAAACCAAAAACCTTTTTGACGACTGAAACCATAGCGGAGCAACGGCAACTGGGCTAAAAAAGGAATATCAAAACGCACAGGGACAAAATTCACCGGAGAAAACCCGTGTGCCATCATTTCTGATTTCATCACCTGTGGGTCAATCGGATATTCATTGGGGCTTAACTTACCGCGCAAATCGGCAATGCCCCATTCGATCAATTCAAGGCCATTGAGACGATTAGGTTCAACGGCAATAAATCGTCCCCCCGGCTTTAAAATACGCGCGGCCTCAGCATAAACGCGTTCACGTTCCGGGAAATGGTGAAGCACACCTCCAAAAAAACAGGCGTCAACGCTGTTATCTTCAAAATCTAAGTTCTCTGCATCGCCGACTTGAAAATGCAGACGATCTTCATATTCTGGCCAAAGGGTTTTTGCCTGAGCAATTAATTCTGGTGAAATATCGATGCCATAAACGATTGCTCCGCGGGCCGCAAACAGGGCTGCGGAAACGCCAGAGGCGCTGCCAATATCAACAATCGTTTTACCGGTCAAATCTTTGCCAAGAGAATCAATGTAACTCTCGTACTCTTCTTTATCGAAAGCCGCGTATATACGTTCTTGGGCAACCTTGTCCCAAAATGCAGCTTCAGCATCTTTTTTTTGTGTTGAACCTGTCACCAAACTACTCCTTGACCATGTCTAGGCGCATGGCTTCACCCTTAAGCACATCATCGCGCAAACTGCGTCCAACCAAATCAACTGTTTGATACGGCATCAGACCTGTTCCGGGGCGTTGGTATGCAAAATCATCTTCACACAAGACATGGCCCGCAGGTAAATCCTGTATCACGTAAATAGAGCGATGGCAAAGATCTGCCATTTCTATGTCATGCGGACTCAGCTTAAAATCACCATCCCCCAACGCGGCCTCAAGCTTTCGCACTTCGGATACGAGGTCCGTCAGTTGTTGTGGATTTGCGGAAAACCTGTGATCTGGTCCAGCCATATCATTATCAAGAGTGAAATGCTTTTCCAAGACCGAAGCGCCCAAAGCAACCGCACCCAAAGCCGATGTGATTCCCCAACTGTGGTCAGAAAATCCGATGACACATTGCGGGAACTTTGCCTTCAACGTTTCGATCCGGCGTAAATGAACTTCTTTTTCCGGGGTCGGGTATTGTGAAATACAATGCAAAATGACGGCCTGAGCCTTACCCTCGATTGCCTTGACCGCGCGTTCGACATCTTCCAGTTCAGCCATGCCTGTGGAAATAATCACGGGCTTTCCCTGCGCTGCGACATAGCCTAGGAACGGCGTATAAACAAGATCATCCGAACCGACTTTATACGCCCCGACACCTAACGTTTCCAACAAATCAACAGCCGCCTTATCCGTAGGCGTGGACATGGCAATCAAATTGCGATCATGGGCATGGTCAAACAATTCAGCGAACTCTTCGCGTTTCAATTCAAGTCGACGAAACATTTCCAACATGGACTCACGAACGACTTTTCCCTGAGAAATATATTCATAGACGTCATCAGGATTATTGCAAAATTCATCCGCACTGAACGTCTGAAATTTTACACAGTCACATCCCGCATCGGCAATGGCATCAACCATCTTATGCGCCGTTGCCAGATCACCATTATGATTGACGCCAACTTCAGCGATGATGAAAACCGGAAAACCGGAACCAACATTTCGACCGTCAATAGTAATGAAAGGGGATTTGCTCAATATTTTATCCATTTATATATGCCAAAAAACCACTGGAATTTTAAGATCGTTATCAGACCGATGGCTATTATGAAGCAAAGCCCTTAACAAGGCTTTTAAAAATCCGATCAGCCCCTTTGCCGTCTATTAAGGTACGACCAGACATCGCCATATTTCGCCGAAGTTCAACGTCGCGCATAATTTCAAAAGCATCATCAACGGCACAATTAAGATCTTCGGTTGCCCGTGAGGCTCCTGCATCTTGTAAAGCCAGAGCTCCCGCACGTTGATTATCGGCAAGAATAACGATAACGCTCCCGACGCCCAAATGAGCAAGTTCCAAAGCCGTGACACCGCCCGCGCATAAAGCCAAATCGGCATGGACCATCAATTTTTCAATATTTCCAAGGGACGAAACTTGAACATGATCGTAGTTTTGCGCAAATTCAACGGCTTCATTATATCCGAATTCGGGTGCGGAACACACCAAGTGGATCGGAAAACCAGCCCCCTTAGCCAACAAACCTTGAAGCGCCTTTAGCCCCAAGTTTTTTAAATCCGCTCCACCCATCGTGATCAAGAGCCCACGGCCCCCTGCCGATTTTTCACCCTTTATGCCATCGCGCAAGACCACGTATTGCGCGCCCAACAACTCTGTTGTCGGAGCCATCAAGGTATAATCAAACTGTTGTTCAGCACCCGGATTTTGATTAATGACCCAATCTGCACTCATCGGCCGATCAGCAAGGTCATCAAAGATGCCAAGCTTAAACCCAGCCGTTCGCAGGGCTCTAAAATAATCCAATTCAAAATCATAATGGTCCGCAATCAAAATACATTCATTGTGTTTTGCGGCTGATCCGAATTCATTAATTGCCGTTAAAGTCGCCCCGCTATCAGCAACACTGCCAACGTCGAGTTCGCCAAGGTTATGCACCGAAAACCCGCAATCCAACCACCGTTGAACGACAATATGGCTTGGATTTGTTGTCAGCAAATGGCACGCAATACCTTGTTTGGCAATATACTGAGCAAGGGCCAGACAGCGCATAACATGCCCAACCCCGATAGATTGGGTCGCATCGGCACGAAAAAAAACATGACTGAGCGTCATTTTAAATATTATACCTGTTCAAATTGAAACGGTGCGGTTGCGACAACACGATATCCCGTGACTTCGGGTTCCTCAGCTTCGTAATGTCCGTGGTGTGCATTTATGGCCGTGATTTCCGGATGCTTGGCCAGTAAAGCCGTGGTTTCTTCAAGGCTGGCCGGACCGTTGGGTCCCGCAAGCTGAAAGACTTCTTTCAAGAAGGTGTAATCTTCAGGATAATCCAAGGTCCACCGCAAATTGATCCATGAAGGCGTGTCACTGAGTAAATTAACGCGGTGAACATCTTCGTCATAACGCATTAACACCGTGACATGTTCCCGTTCAAATGCCGTTTGAGCGCGATCCTGACAGGTTTTTAAGGCCTCAAAAGTAAACGTTTCTGTTTCCGTTCCATGCGGCCATGTCAACGGCATGTTGTTGCAAGCGTAATCGGCACCCGTATGGTCCAAAAGGGCGATGATCGCTCCGCTTGTCGTGGGATCAAACAAAGGACAGTCCGCTGTTATGCGTGTCACGACATCAGATTTAAGCTCTTTTGCGGCGAAATAATACCGGCCCAAAACATCATCTTCCGATCCTTTAAAGACCACGGCACCTGCCCGTTCAGCTTCATCAGCAATTGGTTGTTGAGCCGGGTCATCGGGAATAGCAACGCAAACATCGTTCACACCCGGTATGCGCAGGGCGCGTTTGATGACATGGGCAAGAATCGTTTGGCCTTCTAAGGGAAACAGAACTTTTTTGGGTAGGCGCACGCTCCCTAAACGGGCCTGAATAATCACGTCTCGCTTCATATCGCTTCTTCGCCTTCACTTTGACCTAATTGTTTGCCAAAAAAATCCATCACAAATATACATGATTATTAAAGACTTTCTGGTTTAAGATATCCTAAATTTAGAACATAATAAGTTTGTATTTGATGAAACCCGGCATTCACACAGAAGGAAAGAGTGTTATGGAACAACCCGTTAACAGAACTGAAAAAGAACTTGGTTACGCGGAACAAATTGAAAAACATTTCAATGAATCCTGCGGTACATTTACGGAAAAAATGCAGAGTTTTCCACGGTTTGTATCTCGTCAACAACAAGCTATTTACCTTTATAAATGGGAATTGTTCCAAAAAATTGTCGACGTACAAGGTTCGATCCTTGAATTTGGGGTTTATATGGGGTCTGGGGCTTTTTCTTTTCTGTCCTTCAGTTCCATATTGGAACCTTATAACTATCAAAGAAAAATCATCGGATTTGATACGTTTGAAGGCTTTCCGGGGTATACAGATGCTGACCTGACCACAGCAGAGGCCGACCCTTCGATTACGACCGAAGGCTTTAAGGTCGCTGGAGGACTTTATAACGATCTTCAAGAATGTGCAGCTATCCAAGACCAAAACCGGCCCATCGGGCACATACAAAAATTGGAATTGGTTAAAGGGGATATCACTCACTCCCTGCCAAAGTTTCTAGAAGAAAACCCGCATACATTAATATCATTGCTGTATTTAGATATGGACCTGTATGAGCCGACAAAACTGGCTCTTGAATTGCTTTATGACCGCGTTGTTCCGGGCGGTATTGTTGCCTTTGACGAAATCAACAACCCTGCATGGCCCGGCGAAACAAAAGCGTATCTAGAGTTTTTCAATGGACAGCACGGACGCCTTCAAAAATGTTCGTTTGAGCCTCTCAGGTCTTACTTTGTAAAAGGTGAGTGATCATGAAAAATTCAATGGACGAAAATGGCTTTTGCAAAGTCTCCGGTTTAGAGCCCATCCTCACGCCGCTCAAAAAAAGAATTGAACGCTTATTCATAAGTGCTTTTCCCAACGAAGACTTCGACATTGAAGATCAAAAGTTCCCGGTACTGATCAACAAGCTCTTTCTCTCGGACCGCGAACGCGTCCTAAGCATCTATCAAGTCTTGGACCGCACACCGGAAATGATCGCCACGACGTTTAACGAAAAAATTATGGCCGCCCTAAAGTCCATTGGATTAACGAACCCGGCCCTTTCCAGTTATCCAACGTGGCGGCTGGACCTCTTTAACAACACTCAAAACCGTTGGTTTCCTTGGCATCAGGAARATTACCATGAATCCTTTTCCGATGGCGGCGTTACGCTTTGGGCWCCGTTACATAAGGTTGGTCAGGATCAGCCTTCTAAGAGCATCTTCGTGAAGCCGGGAAGTCACAAATTCGGCACGTTAGATATCGGTAAGAACAAATTTGATATTATCGATAAACGGGTTGAAAACATTCCCGACCAATGTGTTGAATTAGAGTATGGCGAAGGGGTTCTTTTCAGTAATTACCTCGTCCATAAAAGCGGCATTATTGAACAAGAAGGTGCGATGAGATTTTCCATCCAGCTTCGCTATGACGACCTTGATGACAAAAAATACCTAGAAAATGGCTGGCCGCAGAACTATGTGATTCAAGATGCAGTAGACACCCAAAAGTTCCCCGATCTCCCCAGCGCTGCRCCCAAATAGAACACCATATCGGCAAGAGGTAAGTAGATGAAAAACACCAATGTAGCTTTTGTTAATCTCCCCGCAAAATGGACCGGCCGAGCAAGTGGGGGCTATTATGAAAACAAAGCTGAAATTAAAAAAACACCGCAAGCGCCGTACGGCTTACCTCTTGGATTGCTCTACGTATCTTCGTTCTTAAAAAAGAACTGTGAAAACGTGGGTAAAATTGGCCTTATCGATTACCAAACTGAAATGATCGGTGCGGATGACTATAAAGATGTTGATGAATTCATAGATAAATGTGCCCTAAAAAACATTGACTTTAAGCCGGATATTGTGGGTTTTTCCGTTATGTTTTCTTCAACTCATCATTTTTTGGTGAGATGTGTTGAAAGACTAAAAGTCATCTGGCCGGACGCCGTATTTGTGATTGGCGGCATCCATGCCACAAATTTTTCAGAAGTCTTGCTCAAAAAAGAGGCCATTGATTACGTCATTCGGGGCGAAGGCGAACAGGCCTTTAAAGAATTTTTGGATAATTTTAATGATCCGGAAGCTCTGTTAAACATCAAAGGTGTTTATAACCAAACAAAGATCGAACAAGGTGGGTGTTTAATCATCACCGACTATATGCAAGATTTGGACGAAATCCCTTACCCGGATTGGGATCTCGTTGATATGGAGTCTTACAGTTCCGAGGCTTCCAACATGCGGCGCATGGAATTCGATGATCAGGACAAATCCATCGAAACACATGCCGCCATTCTCATGTCTTCTCGGGGCTGTCCATATCGTTGTATTTTCTGTTCTTCTCATACCGTTCACGGGCGCAAAATGCGGTACAGAAGTGCCGGAAATGTTATTGCCGAAATGAAAGAACTGAATCGGATTTTTGGCATCAACGCATACATATTCGAAGACGATATGTTTATTTGCCATCCCGGAAAAGCCCGTGAATTATTAACCGCTATTATAAAATTAAAGAAAACAATTCCTGGATTTGAAATTCATTTCCCCAATGCCCTTGCCGTAAATGTCATGCAGGACGATATCTTGGACCTGTTAGTTGAGGCGGGAATGAGGATAACGATTATTGCCGTTGAATCCGGATCTTCGTATGTGCAAACCGAAATCTTGCACAAAGGTGTTAATCTGGACAAAGCCAAACATGTGGTCAGCTACCTCAGAAACAAAGGGGTGGTCGTCAGAACCTCATTCATCCTTGGCTTCCCGAACGAAACACGTGCGATGATGCAAGAAACCATCGATTATTGCATCGATCTAAAAGCCGACTGGTGCAACATCAATGTTGCCCAACCTTTGGTCGGAACCGACATGTATCAAGAATTTGATGAACAAGGCGTGCTCCCTCAAGCCGAGTTGCTGTGGGATAACTCTTTGGACAAGGCCGCCGGTTTCCAAGACAAGCAGGCCATGGGCGGACGGTCATTTGATACTCCGGAAATCAGTGCCGATGATCTGCTTAAATTGCAATATCGTGCCAATCTCATCATCAACTTCGTGAACAACGTTAATCTGTTGGAAGAAAAGTATGACGTTGCCGAAAAACTTTTCGAAGGCATCGTTCAAGCTTATGACTTCCACATTGTCGCGTGGGCTTCGTTGAAAAAAGTGAAAGAAGCTTTGGGCAAAACCGCTGAGGCGTCCAAGATTGACGCGCGCATTAAAGAATTAGCCATATCAGATCCTAAGGCGAAGGAGATGTTGGAATCTTATCATGACCTCATGCCTGAATATGCCGAACTTGTGGCTTGATTTAAATAATGAGTGAACTGAATTTACCGATTGGATACGGACGTCAATCCATTGACGATGACGATCGTCAAGCGGTTCTTGCCGTTCTAAACAGTGACTTTTTAACTCAAGGTCCTGCCGTTGATGCTTTCGAACAGGCTCTCGCCAAACGGTTAGACGTCAAACATGTGATCGCCGTTACCAATGGAACAGCCGCTTTACATCTGGCCTGTTTGGCCAGTGGTCTTCAGGCGGGAGACCTGGCCGTCACGTCCACCCTCACCTTTCTCGCCACCGCTAACGGACCACTTTATTGTGGGGCTCAAACTCATCTTCTCGACATTGATCCTAAACATGGAGGAATGTCCGAAACAGCTCTTCGTGCTTTTTTAAAGAAACACCCAGACTGCAAAGTCGTTCTGCCCATTCATTTTGCGGGACTTTCCGGTGACATGAAAATGGTCAGAGAAATTTCGGGACATCGGATTATCATCGAAGATGCATGCCATGCTCTGGGCGGCACTTATGAAAACGGGCGGCCCATTGGCTCTTGTTGTTATTCAGATATGACCGTGTTTTCATTCCATCCCGTCAAGCCCATCACCACGGGCGAAGGGGGTGTGGTGACGACAAACGATGATGCGTTGGCCAAGGTTTTGAAAATGTTGAGAAACCATGGCATTGAGCGAGAACAAGAACACTTCATCAAAACGCCAACGGCTGACATTGGCCCTTGGTCATACGAGCAGCAGATCCTTGGCTTTAACTATCGCATGAGCGACCTTCAAGCCGCACTGGGCGAAAGCCAACTTAAAAAATTAGATGATTTTCGTCTACGCCGTCAAAAAATTGCAGGCATTTATGACGCCTATTTTAAGGACATTGCACACATCGCCCCATACCAATGCCTTCCCAATCAAAGGGAGCATTCTGGTTTGCACATCTATGTTTTGCTGATTGATTTCGACGCCATTGGAATGTCACGGGGTGAAGTCATGCTTGCATTGCGCGAAAAGGGMATTGGCACACAGGTGCATTATATTCCTGTACATCGCCAACCGTATCACATTGATCAGGGGAATTTTGAAAAAGAAGCCTTCCCCATTGCCGAAGATCATTACAGTCGCTTCTTAACCATTCCCTTGTTTCCAACGATGTCTGATCTTGAAGCTCAATACGTCTGTGATCAGATCGTTAACATCACAACGACCTGACTTAACTTGATTTCGACATGATTTCGTTGAATCCATCTAAATCCAACCACTCCGTATTCGTGTCGCTGGCGTATTGGAAACCTTCGCCAACGGGCTTGCCTTCACGCATCCATTCTTTTTGCCAAAACGGGAATTCTGGGCAAATCACATATCGATCACCAAGATCATAAGTATGACGAGCATCATCAATGGTGATCATTGTCTCATGCAATTTTTCCCCTGGCCGAATGCCTATAATTTTTGTCGGCATATCCGGTGCCATGAATTCAGCCAAATCGGTCATGCGCATGCTTGGAATTTTGGGCACAAACACTTCGCCGCCCTTCATACTGACAAGACTTGTCAGTACAAAACGAACGCCATCATCCAATGTGATCCAAAACCTTGTCATACGGTCATCGGTAATCGGCAGAGCGTCAGCTTTTTCATCAATCAGTTTTTGAAAGAAGGGCACCACACTGCCACGAGAACCAACGACGTTTCCATAGCGCACAACGGAATATCGACAACCATCAGCACCGCTTAAACTGTTGCCAGCAACCATAATTTTATCCGAAGCGAGTTTACTGGCTCCATAAAGATTAATTGGGTTTGCCGCCTTGTCGGTTGACAGGGCAATCATTTTTTTGACGCCAGCTTCCACGGCAACCGTAACAAGGTTTTCCGTACCAAGTACATTCGTACGGATACATTCCGTTGGATTGTATTCTGCGGCGGGAACTTGTTTTAAGGCCGCTGCGTGAATGACATAGTCAACATTGCGCATAGCGACTCTTAAACGATTTACATCGCGAACATCGCCTAAAAAATAACGTAAACAAGGATATTCTTCGACGCTGAAACGTTGTGCCATTTCATATTGTTTAAGTTCATCGCGAGAAAAGATGATCAATTTACGTGGAGAAAAGTTTTCAAGGACATGTTGAACAAACCTTTTGCCAAAGGATCCTGTCCCGCCCGTTATAAAAATGGACGCTCCATCTAACATTTCACCGAGCTTACTTTTCATTTCTTGATTGAACATCATGCTTGTCTCATTTCTTGTTCGAGCTTCAAATTTATATTTAACCGCTCACTTTAATCTTATATATCAATGACACTTCATCAATCTGACGAATGTATTCTACTTCCGCATCATACATTGTGTGTCACAAAAATCATTAAAAAACAATATGTGCTTCTAAAAAAACAAGCCGCCATCAGAGTCTCTCTCTTTTCTCATGATTTGTGGGGTTTATTAATGTTTTACAGGCTATGCTCACAGAACACTCAACTGCTGGTATCAAACAATGAATTTTTCTGATCGATTATCTGAAGGCTTCCAACACCAAC
The DNA here is from genome assembly GCA_002401565.1 of Rhodospirillaceae bacterium. Lineage (GTDB taxonomy): Bacteria > Pseudomonadota > Alphaproteobacteria > Rhodospirillales > Magnetovibrionaceae > JANLGW01. The sequence goes on along the minus strand of NVTL01000001.1, from coordinate 47,267 downwards.
AAAATGGCCGGTACCAGCAAGCAAAAGAAATTTATGAAGAGGTTTTAAGTGGTGATCCCGAAAATCCTGAGGCGCTGTACTTAATTGGCATGCTCGCCTTGCAAACAGGATTTGTACAACCCGCCACACAATATCTGATCCACGCTTTAAACTTTGGCAACACTCAGCCAGATTTATTTGCGAATTTGGCGATGATGCTCCGCGCGCAAAACAACATAACCGATGCCCATAAGGTTCTTCTTCATGGCCTTTCGATTATTCCGGATGATGTTATTTTAATGACGATGCTTGGCACCTTGCTCCGAGACACCCATCACTATGACAAATCCCTAAAAGCATTACAGCATGCTATTGAACTCGAAGAAGCATCACCTTCTCACTTGGAATTAGCCCGGACACTTCAGGCTATGGACAGACAAGATCAGGCTGAAATTCATTTTAAAAAATCTATTTCTTTAGAACCCAATGGGACCAATAACTATTTTTATGGTCTGTTCCTTGCCTATGCAGGCCAAAACGAAGCGGCGATTGAGCAGTTTAAAAAGGCCCTTACATATGATCCTAATTCTCAAATTGTCCTCCATAATTTAGGTTTTAATCTTTACACACACGGGCAACGCGATGAATCTTTAGAGACCTTTCTTCACTGTCTGAAAATTAACCCCAACAATTCAGATGCCCATGCTCTTTACGCCTTTCCTTTGTTGTTAAGCGGCCAATACGAACAAGGCTGGAAAGAATATGAATGGCGTTTCAAAACGCTCTCCTTTCCGCCACCGCCGCTCACTCTTGAAAGCCCTGTGTGGAAAAAAGAACCTATAAAAGACAAAACGATCCTTTTACTGGGGGAACAAGGCTATGGAGATACATTCCAGTTTGTGCGCTTTGCGGATCAACTGTCCGCCATGGGAGCAAAGGTTTTGGTCGCGGCTCCTGACCCTGTTCTAGGGATTTTAAAAGGCGTACCGGGCGTTGATGATGTCTTTTCCTTTTCAGAAACAAACGTCCCTGACCATGACTATCATATATATATGATGAGCCTGCCAGAACGTCTGGGCATCACACTCCCCTCACTTTCAAAAACAACAATACCCTACCTCTTTGCAGATCAACAGCTGTGTAAAACTTGGAAAGACTTTTTTACATCACATAAAAAATTCAACATTGGCATCGTATGGAATGGCAATCCGGACCAAAGAACAAATAAAAAACGATCTTGCCCTCTGTCGGCTCTTTCTCCCTTATTCGACCTCGAAGATGTGCAGCTGTTTAGCCTTGCCAAAACCCGCCCACAGGACGAAGGCCCCCTGCCCGATCAAATGATTGATTTGGGCGAACACCTGCACAGCTTTTCGGACACCGCCGCGATTATGCAAAACCTTGATCTGGTGATCAGCGTTTGCACGTCTACGGCTCATCTGGCCGGAGCCTTAGGGCGTCCCGTCTGGGTTCTGCTTGCGGCTTCTGCCGATTGGCGCTGGTTATTGGATCGCGATGACAGCCCGTGGTATCCAACCGCACGCTTGATGCGCCAAGAGACCTTGCACGATTGGGATCATCTGATTCAAAAAGTCGCCAAAGACCTGTCCCTCCAAGAACGGCAAAAGTTGCTTAGCTGACTGGGCAATATTTTCTAGACTCACCCAAACGCTACCATTCTGGAAACGTCTAGGGCCAAAAAACCTAATGTTTTCAATAAAATAACGACACCCGTTTTCTGGCACGCTCCTTGCTTGTTTAAGCCTGAATAGATTTAATCAGGTAAGGGTCAGTTCCCATGGACGTCGCAGCTTTAAAAAAGAATTACATTGATTCCGGCACCAACGCTAAAAACGCGTCAGGCGATGCCACGCAGTTGATGAGCGAATTTTCAGCCGCTGTTGCGGTGCGGATGAGCCAGGCCAGCAAGGCCGGGATTGAAAGCGGCCAAAACGCTTTGGTCGGCTCGCTCACCAAAAAATCCGAGTTCAGTCCTGAAGTCACGCCGCAAAACGAATCTTATGAGGCTTCTGCCCCACAGGACACTTCTGACATTACGGCGCCACGCGAACGCTCTGATACGAATAACCAAGATGCCCGTCGCGACGATCAGCCTTTTGATTATAACGATGATGTGCGCGCCGATGCTCCACGGGACACGTCCCATGAAAATGCGCCAACGCAACACGCCGAAGAAGCTCCTCAAAACGCCTCCCCTGACGATCAGTCTTCTGCCCATTCAGAAGGCCCGTCCGACGAACAAGCTGGCGCCTCATCTGAAAATGGCGAAACCGTTGACGCCGCAACGCCCGAAGCTCAAGCCGTTGCACAAGCCGTCAATACAGGTGACGTCGCAAAAGTTCTGACCACGGACGCCACGCAAACGGCCACGGTGAAGGCTGTTGCAACCGATACACCCGGCACACAAAAACAAGCGCAAAATGGAAAAGCCGCACAGCAAAACGTTGTCGCTGGCCCCGTGACACAAGATACAGCGGACGGTACGGAACAAGCTCAAAAAGGCAGTGACGGCAAATCCAAGGTTGCGTCCAGTCAGGCTCAAGCCGCGACCAATACCCATGTAAAAGCCGACGCCCAAGGACAAGCCGACAAAGGCCCAACAGTGGCCCAGCAACAAGCTGCTGATTTGGCTAAAAAAATTGGCCCTAATCAGAATTTAAACGTGAGCGTCAGTGTCACCAAGCAATCTGAAGAACTGCTCAGTAAGCCCACCGCAAATTTAGCGGGCCAAGCTACTCAAAAAACAGATGGCGAAAGTCTAACCCCAACCACAGCCCAAGCCGCCACCAAAGGACAAACCCAACAAATGGCTGCGCATAATTCGGGTGGTCAAAATGGCGCCGATGCTCAGGCTCAAAACCAGCAACAATCTTTATTGCAAGCGGCCCAAGCCGATGCGGCAAAGCTTGCCGCTAATAATTCCGAGGCCAAAGCCACGCAAAATGCAAACGCAAATTCTGCGGTTCAAGGGGCAAAGGTTGGTGGCGCAGAAAGTGCCTCAGCCCCGCTGGCCACAGCCGCACCGACGGGTCCTGCTCTGCAAACAAACCAAGCCGCAGCGACCGCCAAGCCACAGGTTTTGCCACAAAAACAACCGGAAACACCTGTTACCGAACAGGTCAAAGTACAAATTTCCAAAGCCGTCAGCGATGGCATGGACAAAATTCGTATTCAGCTTAAACCCGCTCATCTTGGGCGTATTGAAATTCAATTGGAAATGGGCCAAGACGGGCGCGTAACTGCGGTCATCAGTGCCGATACCAAAGATACCATGGATATGCTGAAACAAGACTCCCGCGAACTTGAACGGGCTTTGCGCGAAGCAGGCCTGAACTTAAATTCCGGGGACCTAAGCTTTAACATGCGCGGCGAAAACGGAAGTGATGCTCAGGAAATGGCCAAGGGCAAATCAGCCCCCGCCGAGCCACTCTTAGAGCCCACCCTTGAAGAGCTCATGCAAATGCAGGTCGGACAGCCGCAAATCATTACAGAAGATCGTGTGGATATCACGGCGTAAAGGAACAAGATCATGGCTATTCTTAGCAGCACAGCGACCAATGTTGTTGGTGTCAACGACCCAAGAACAGACGCACAAATCGCTCAGGACAAGTTAGATGAGGATCTAAATCAGTTTTTGACCTTGTTGGTCACTCAGCTGCAAAACCAAGATCCCCTAGAACCTCTCGACGCGAATGAGTTTACCTCTCAGTTGGTTCAGTTTGCCAGTGTTGAGCAGCAAATCTATCAAAACACCAACTTGGAAAAATTGGTTGATATGCAGCTCAATAGCCAAGTTGGCTCCATGGTTGGTTATTTGGGCACCATCATCGAAGCCAATGGCGATGCCTTTAATTTGGAAAACGGCCAAGGTGAATTCTCTTATGAGCTTGAAAGAACGGCCAGCAGTTCCACCCTGACCATTCAAGACGCAGCCGGCCTAAACGTCTGGACGGGTCAGGCCAGCACAGACACAGGCAAAAACGTCTTCCTGTGGGATGGTATTCAGACGGATGGCACGCAAGCGCCGGACGGACCTTACACCGCCATCATCAGCGCTCAAGATGCTGATGACAATCTGATCAACGTCGCACAAACCGTAACCGGACGCGTATCTGGTGCAGGCGCCCAAGACGGTATCGTAACCCTGTCAATGGGAGCCATCGATGCGCCCTTGGATCAGGTTCTTAATGTTAAAGAAGCCCCGGCTGCTGCCGCAGCACCGGTCGTGGTTCCTTAATCTAAAATTTGTTTTAACAAACGCAATTGAATGGCCAATGGCCAAAAAACTTGAAGGAGAGATAAAATGAGCTTGTATGGTGCGTTATTTTCCGGTGTTTCCGGGCTCACGGCTCAATCGAGCGCCATGAGCGCCATCTCCGATAACATCACAAATGTGAGTACAATCGGTTACAAAGGCACCACGGTCAACTTTCAGACCTTGGTCACAAAACAAACGTCTTCAACGTTCTATTCGGCGGGTGGTGTGCAATCTAAACCTCGTCAACAAACAGACGTTCAGGGCTTGTTGCAAGCTTCGACCTCGTCAACCGACATCGCCTTATCCGGCGGCGGTTTTTTGGTGGTCAACCAAGCCAACACACCGGGCATTTCAGATCCTTATCTGTACACCCGTGCGGGTTCCTTCATTCAAGATGACCAAGGCTATTTGAAAAACTCGGCGGGGTATTATTTGCAAGGTTGGCCGACCGATGCCAGTGGCACGGTGAAACCTGCGAACGATACTTTAACGGTGAGCAACCAAAATATTATTTCCACTGACTATTTGGAAAGCATCAACTTGAGCCGCGTCGGCGGCACGGCGGCAGCCACCAATACGGTTACCATCGGCGCCAACTTGCCCGCGAACGGCGTCGACAGTGAAGCCGGTGACACGCATAAAAATGATATCGAATTTTTCGACTCATTGGGCAGTGCCAACAACATGTCTATTGTTTACACCAAAACCACCACCAGTAATGAATGGGACGTTTCGATTGCTCCGCCTCCGGGCACGGCGGTTGCAACCTTGTATGATAACCAAGCCACTAAGGGCGTTTATGCCAGCAGCGGCTTGGTTGAATTTACGGCTATTCCGGCCGCCGGCAGTACCATTAAAATTGGCCTGAATTCCACCACCGCCCAAACCTATACTTTTGTAAACGGTGTTGCGGGTGCAAACCAAATTCAGGTTGATGCGGGCCAAACTCTTAGCCAAGTTGTATCGGCTCTGGTCACATCGGTCAAAACCAACGACAAAGCTTTTGCGGTGGATACCAATCGTATCTCTATTAAAGACGGCGTCACGACCGCCATTACGTTAAACGAAAGCGGCGTCGGTGACATTTTTGTAGACCTATCTAATACCTTGAACGCCACGGGTGCCGCCGTCACCAACCAAACAGGAACCTTCACCGTTCAACAACAAGCCAATGCCTATTCCGATTTCACCATGCTCCGTTTTGGCGGGGCCGCCGGCACTGCACTTCCTGCAAATAACGACACCATCGAAGTCAACGGTTTGACGTACACCTTTGATATGAATGCCGCCGACGCTTTGCCTTCTACGACTCCAACCATCAAACTGGCAACCAGCATGGTGAATACAATCACCATTCCAGGTGCCGGCGTCACAGGTGAAGTTTATACCTATGCCGCCGCTACGGATACCAGTGTCGCCCAAATTGCTAACTTTACGGTGGCTCATACTTCTGCGGGTGTCGCTGAAGCCGGAGATGTTTACAATGTCGTCATCAATGGCACGACCGTATCGACAACGGCAGCAGGCGGCGAAACTATCGCCGCCATCAGCACAWYKCTGNAGNNCNTWATCAAKRYYMAKGYCWSGMYCRKNGMCWMTGRNTCRNCAGMGKCWRGYRCMGCASKYGCWCTSMTCAWYACTTCAGACGCCGCAGGAACACCTTTCACCGTAACAACCTCAGTCACTGATGCCGCAGGTGGCGGCACCCCAAGCTTTACAGTCGGGGCCGTCACCGCCAATGTGACCGGAGCAATCGCCACCTATACAGCCGTTGCCTCTGACACAACGGCCGCTGACATTGCGGCGGGACTAACGGCGGCGATTAACGCCAGTTCAAACACAAATACAATTGTAACCGCAACCACCAATGGCACAGGCGACATTGTTTTGACGTCGAAGGAAGCTCACCGCGGAAAAACGACCGCTGCGATAACGTTGGCTTCATCCGCGGCCAATACACCGACCGAAGCCGTGACAACAAACTTTATTGCTCCGGCGGCTATTGACACCCTTGCCAAACTGATGATCGCTTTGGAAACCAGTATCGAAGGCAACGATACCGTTCTGGCCACCACCGGAAGCCGCATACAAACCTTCGATATTTCAAACGATGGCGTGGCGGATACCCTCTATATTGCGACCGTTAACAACAATGCCAACGACGTGGTGACAACCGGAATTACAACGGCCAGTCAACCAACACAAGCCGACTTGACCGCGTATACTTCGACCACAATTCCGGTGGCGACCGCCGCAGGCATTATCTTCAGTTCGGCTGGTGTTCCCTCATTCAACATTAGCGAAGTTGAAATTCTCAATTTCTCTGACGGTGCTCAAGACATGAGCAACGCCACTGGCGAAGGCAGTCGCATCACCTTAGACCTTGAATCATTTACCCAGTTCGGTGATGAATTCACGCAAGATGCCAGCAGCCAGAACGGGTCAAAATTTGGTACATTTGCCGGGGTAACCATTGGCGAAGACGGCCTGGTTACCGCTTTGTTCGATAACGGTGAAACCCGCAAAATTTTCCAAATCCCCATTGCCACGTTTGTTAACCCGAACCAATTGGACAGCAAGTCCGGCAACGTTTGGAGCGCCACCCAGAACTCAGGTGATTACACGCTTCGTGTCGCAGATACTGGCTCAGCCGGACAGGTTGTGCAGTCTGCGCTGGAAGCCTCAACCGTCGATATTGGTGCAGAATTTACCAACATGATCGTTGTTCAACGGGCTTATTCCGCCAGTACCAAGATTATTTCCACGGCGGATCAGATGCTAGAAGAGCTGATGAGGGTCAAACGATAAGCCGTTAAACTAACCAAGACTCCTTCAAAAACAGGCGCTTTACAGTTCGTAAGGCGCCTGTTTTGTTGGCATAGCCTCTTGTTTTCACAATCCAAGCACACCTGTCTTTACATATCCCCTGTGGTATTTTCCTTTACATTCATCGCCTTAACAGATGATCAGCCACAAGACACCCGCAAAGGTAAAAAAAAACTTGCCTTTTTGGCTGGAACTGGCATAATACTGTGTATGTAATTGTATAGGTCCGTAGATATCACTTACAGAAACGTATTATAGCTACGATGACCAAGTTAACTAAATAGGTAATTGAAAGCGTCAGAACGATGTTGGATATACAAACAGAAAATGCGATGAAGATCACCCTCGTGGGAGCAGTCTATGAGACCGCTGTCGCGAATGGTCGTGAGTTCAAACAAGATGCTGAGCGGAAGGTCGTCGAAAAACGCGCCGAAGACGCTCAGGAAGTCCGCGAACTCGGCAAAAAGAAAACCCCACCAGAAGTTGAAGTCAGCTTAAGCAAGGAAAATGCTTCTGTTGCTGAGCCTGCTCCCGCACCGGAACGGACACCTCCACCCCCGGTCCGCGGAGGAACCTTCAACTTGAACGCCTAATTTTAAGCTACAGCCTTAAACGACTGATTGCCTCCCTTTGCTCGCCCTCAGGGAGTTTTTTTACGCCTAAATTTTACCCCAAACCACAGCTCTTAAAGCCTACAAACATTTTTCAGAACTTTTGTTAGGCGGTTCTTAAGGACCCCTGCGTATGATTCTTTCGACACGGTGGCAGAAACACCATCACGTTTTGGGAAAAGAGAGCAAGACTTCTCTCTTCTCAAGATGACGATTCCAGAACAGAATGCACACAATACAAAGGCTAAGCGATGCCCAACACTTCAAATACCGCCCTCAACAATGTCCGCGACAATACCCATGACAATGCCGTAAAACACAATCTTACCGCAAACCTAGATTTAAGCGATTTGCCAGGACCGGCTACGCAACGCTGGGACAGCAAACGCAAAGCTCAGGTCGTTGAAGCCGTGCGCACAGGACGACTTTCGCTGGAACAAGCTTGCGAGGTATACTCTATGTCCGTTGATGAATTGTCCAGCTGGCAGCGGCTTTTGGACCGTCATGGCGCAAAAGGCCTGATGGCCACCCGCACAAAAGAATACCGCATGCAACAATACAACAGACGCTAACACTACATCTAGTGACTTTCATCAAAACAGACACAAGTCTTTGATGGGTAGGCAAAAATTGCCGCCTTGTTAACGAGTTGTTCACCATCAGCCTCTAATTTAGAAAGTGAAGAACCGGGCAAGTGCGCGTCTAACGCTTATGTGCGCTTTGTTTTCAGAAGAATTCCGGTTTCCCAGAATGGGGCATTGCATTACTTAATATTTAAATTTTGAGGTTCTTCGTGGACATTTTCATGCAAACCCTTCGCAATCTTGGGCCGGCTAAGCTCATGATTATGGGCGCCGTTGTTATCGGCTTGATTGGTTTCTTTATTTTCCTTTTGACCCGGTTCACAACGCCGCAAATGGAAATGCTGTACGGCAATATGGAATCTCAGGATCAAGCGGGCATCATTACCCAATTGCAATCTCGCAACATTCCTTACGAATTGCGCGCGGGTGGCACCCAGCTGTTTGTGCCTCAAGATCAAGTCGCTCAATTGCGCATGCAAATGGCTTCCCAAGGCCTTCCCGGCAGCGGCACAATGGGTTATGAAATCTTTGACCAACAAGGTTCGCTTGGCACCACATCGTTTCAACAAAACATCAATAAAGTGCGCGCCCTTGAAGGTGAATTGTCCAGAACCATTCAATCCATTGAAAATGTTCGTACGGCCCGTGTTCACCTGGTTCTTCCAACACGCCAATTGTTTCAACGTCAAAGAACTCAACCCACCGCTTCTATTTTCTTGAAAATGCGCGGTTCCATGCGTTTGGACCCCACGCAAGTCAGCGCCGTTCAGCACTTGGTTGCTGCGGCCGTGCCCAGCTTGTTGCCGCGTTCGATTTCCATCATTGATGCCAGAGGCGAACTGTTGGCCCGTGGCTTTGAAGGCGATATCGCTGGAAATCCCGGATTGATTTCAAAACAAGCCGATGATCGTCGTCGGGGTTATGAAATGCAATTGGTCAGAACCATTGAAAAGCTATTGGAAAAAAGTGTTGGGTTTGGCAAGGTTCGTGCCGAAATCACCGCCGACATGGATTTTGACCGGGTCACCACCAACGAAGAAATTTTTGATCCCGATGGTCAAGTTGTGCGGTCGACACAAACCATTGAACAAAACATGAGCTCGCAAGACCAAGAGCCCCTGCCCGTATCGGTGAATGCTAATCTTCCCGATATTGGCGCGGGCGGCAATGGGTCTGCTACGCGAAATGCCAGTGACGCACGGACCGAAGAAAACGTGAACTTTGAAATTTCCAAAAAAGTCATCAATCAAGTCCGCGACACCGGCATCATCAACCGTTTGTCCGTCGCCGTCCTTATTGATGGAGCTTATGAATTAGACGAAGACGATGACCGCGTTTATCGCGCTCGCACCCAAGAAGAAATGAGTATGCTTACGGATCTGGTTCACGGGGCTGTTGGTTTTAACGAAGCCCGTGGCGACGTTATTAAAGTCATCAACATGCGCTTTGCCGATCCTGAACTTCCGCCTGAAGTTCCGCTCAACATGTTCTTCGGCTTTGAAAAACAAGACGTGGTCTCGGTTGCTGAAACCATGGTGCTGTTTATCCTTTCCATCTTAGTCATCTTGTTGGTGGTTCGCCCGCTGATCAGCCGTGTCTTTGAAACCCTTCCCGAAGCCATGGGCGCCATGGCTGACGGAGCTCATATGCTTGCCGATCAGGCTCAATTGGCCGCCGGGGCCTTGGCCGCGCCAACCGCGCCAGATGGCAGCATCCCTGATGAAGATATGTTTGAAGAACTGATTGATATTGATCGTGTCGAAGGCCGTGTGAAAGCGTCCAGTGTGAAAAAGGTTGGTGAGATTGTCGAAAAGCACCCAGATGAAGCCTTGTCTATCGTCCGCAACTGGCTATATCAAGAAGGCTAGGATACAAATCTAATGGCCGCTATTAAAGACGATTACAGAAGCCTATCGGGCCCGCAAAAAGCGGCAATCTTTATGCTGTCTTTGGATGATGCGCAGTCTGCGGTTCTGTTTGAAAAAATGGACGACGAAGAAATTCGTGAATTGTCGCAAATCATGTCCGGTTTAGGCTCTGTGAATTCAAAGGTTGTCGAACGCCTATTTTTAGATTTTGCCGATCAGTTGTCATCGACCGGGTCTTTGGTGGGCACGTACGATTCCACCGAACGCTTGTTGCTGAACGCCCTGCCCGATGATCGGGTTAATCAGATCATGGAAGAACTGCGCGGTCCGGCGGGTCGCACCATGTGGGACAAACTGGGCAACGTCAGCGAAGCCGTTTTGGCGAACTACCTTAAAAATGAATACCCACAAACCGTGGCCGTGGTGCTGTCGAAAATTCGTCCCGACCATGCCGCCAGCGTGCTGGCTTTGCTGCCGGAAAACTTCGCCATGGAAGTGATCATCCGCATGTTGTCCATGGAAGCCGTATCCAAAGAAATTTTAGACCACGTGGAAAAAACCCTGCGCAACGAATTCATGACCAACTTGGCCCGGTCTGCGCGCCAAGAGAGTCATGAAATGATTGCCGGAATTTTCAACTCCTTGGACAGAAATACGGAAACCCGGTTTATGGATGCATTGGATGAACGCAACCGTGAATCGGCTGAACGCATCAAAGCTTTGATGTTTACGTTCGACGATTTGGAACGGGTCGACAGTGCGGGTGTTCAGGTTATTTTGCGTCAAGTGGACAAAGCTCAGCTTTCCGTCGCCTTAAAAGGTGGATCAGAAGCCGTCAAAGAATTGTTTTTTGGCAACATGTCCGAACGCGCCGCCAAGATCATGCGCGAAGACATGGACGCCATGGGCGCAGTTCGCCTGAAAGACGTGGACGAAGCCCAAGCCGCCATTGTTACAACCGCCAAAGAACTGGCCGACAATAACGAGATCATCATCGCCGGTTCCGGCGAAGAAGACGAATTGGTGTATTAATGCAGGCCTGAATCAAAATCGTTCATGAAGGTGGCAAAGCTATCCGGCGCCAACGGTTTTGAGAAAAAGAACCCCTGCACTTCATCACAATTGTACAGTTTCAAAATATCCAGCTGAGCCTTTGTTTCGACCCCTTCGGCAATAATTTTGCGTTTCAGGGTTTGCCCCATGTTGATGATGGTGTGAATGATTTCGGCATCGTCGGAACTGGTTTCAATATCATTCACAAAAGAACGGTCGATTTTGATGGTATCGATGGGGAATCGTTTGAGATAACTCAGCGATGAATAGCCCGTACCAAAATCATCCATCGAAATATTGATGCCAAAGTCGTGCAGTTCTTCCAAGGCGGCGACCACGTTCGGCACGTCGCTCATCAGCATGCTTTCGGTGATTTCAATTTCCAAGGCACTTGGCGGCAAATCCGCCTCTTTCAGGGCGTCCATGACAATCTTCACAAAGGAAGGATCACGCATTTGCCGGGCTGATAGGTTCACCGCAACCTTTATGGGGGGTAAGCCTTGTTTAAGCCATTCAGCATGCTGGCGACAGGCTTCGCGGATCGCCCACGCCCCGACTTCGATGACCATGCCGGTTTCTTCTAAAATCGGAATGAACGTGACCGGGCTGACCAGACCTAAATCCGGACTGTGCCAACGCATCAAAGCTTCGGCCCCAATCACCGTATTTTTAGCAAGATCAAGTTTGGGCTGATACACAAGTTTRAATTCMTTGCGTTCCAARGCCTTCAACAARCCCGCTTTGAYAAACAACTGATCTTGRACTTCTKYGTTCATRTCYTTGGTAAAGAACTGATAATTSGCTTTGCCRTGTTCTTTSGCCYKGTACATGGCTGAATCTGCATTTTTCAAYAAATCRGCCGCATTATCGGCGTCTTCGGGGAACAGGGCGATGCCGATTGATCCCGATACAAACGTTTCATTGCCGCCCAAAAGAAACGGTGTGGACAAGGCTTGCAACACGCGTTGGGCAACAATGGGCGCATTCACGTGTTCGTCAAGACCGGGCATAATGATGGTAAATTCATCCCCCCCCAAACGGGCCACGGTATCGCCATCGCGCACACATTCAGATAACCGTGTTGCGGCTTCTTTTAACAAGATGTCGCCCATGTCATGGCCCAAGGTATCATTGACCAGCTTAAAACCATCCAGATCGATAAACAACAACCCCAAACTTTTATTGTTGCGGCGCATATTCACGATGCCTTGTTCCAAACGATCATGGAACAAGGTGCGGTTGGGCAATTTTGTCAGATTGTCATAGTTGGCTTGGTAAAGGATGCGTTCTTCATCTTGTTTACGCTTGGTAATGTCGGAAATAATCGCCGCAAACTGGCGCACATCGTCGTCGGGATTGGTGATGGTCGTAACCGATAAACGCTCGGCATAATGTGTGCCATCCTTTTGTATGTTCCAAAACTCACCGTCCCAACAGCCGCGCGTGATCAGGCCTTCCCACATTTGTTCATAATGCGCCCCGCCTTTGCTCAAAGCCGCATGGTTGATCGGACAATGACCCAATAAATCTTTGGGGCTGTATCCCGATATAACGGAAAAGGCCGGATTAACCGATGTGATCAGAAAATCTTGATTGATGATGGCAACGCCTTCGGCCAAGCTTTCGATAACTTCGCCCGACAACCGCAGGCCGTCTTCGGCGCGGTGACGTTCGGAAATTTCTTGGGTCAGTTCACGGGTGCGTTCTTCGACCCGCATTTCCAATTCATCATGGGCTTTTTTCAGAGCATTTTCAGCGTCTTTGCGCATGGTGATGTCGCGCACGATGCCTGTAAAATACCGTTTTGTCCCATGGCGCAATTCCGTAACGGTCAGTTCCATCGGGAATCCTGTACCATCCTTGCGTATCCCGGAAACTTCACGGTCTCTTTTATCTATGATTTTCTTTACGCCCGACGTGTTGTAATTTTCAAGGTATTGATCGTGGCTTGCGGATTCTTCTGTGGGCAACAATACGGATACGTTTTGACCCATAATTTCCTGGCTAGAATATCCAAAAATGCGTTCCGCAGCTTTGTTAAACGACAGCATTTTACCTTTTTTATTGATGGTAATGATGCCGTCCGCAACAGAATTCAAAATACCCTGCAAACGTTGCTCGCGGTCTTTTAAGTTTTCGGCGGTGCGTTTGCGTTCGGTAATATTGCGGGCTTCCAACATGTACTGGTCATCGTCAAGGGCCGTAAACATGGCTTCAATATCCAGAACATCACCATTGCCACAGACAAATTTAAGGGGGAAAAATTCTTGTTCTGCGGCAAAAATATCTAAACCACACTCAAAAACGCTTTTATAATCGGAATGCACCATGTCCACACAAGACGTGTTTAAAAGTTCAGACTCGCCGTCCAATTTCAACATTTTCCAAGCGGATTCATTCGCCAATAAAACCGTGCCGTAAGAATCCAAAACGCAAATCATGGCTTGGGAATGGGAAAAAATATTATGATAAATACTTGAATTGAGGTCAGGCGCCATGTGGTCTCACTTTATTTTATGGTCGAACGGCTTTGTCCAGCGTTCTTATGGCTATTTGTATATTAATATTCAGGCTCAAGCAATCAAGTCATACGAATGTATGTAGCTGTTAAATTCCATAATACCATGGAACAAAGAGACTAAAGACCGCCCAAATGATCAGAATTAAGGGAATGCCCGCGCGCGCAAAATCAGAGAACTTATAATGCCCCGGTGCCATCACCAATAAATTGGTCTGATAGCCAATAGGCGAAGCAAAGGAACAGTTTGCGGCAAAAACAACGGCCACGGCAAAGGCTTCGATGGGGGCGTTCAGGCTGATCGCTAAATCCACAGCAATGGGCGTAAACAATACGGCCAAGGCTTGCGAACTGATGACGTTTGTCAGCACCACCAACGTGATAAAAAACATCGATAAAACCATCCATGTGCTGGCCCCTTCGAACACCCCCATCACGCCACTGGCGATAAAGTGAGCGCCGCCTGTCGCATGCATAGCCGTGCCCATGGCCAAAGCCGCTGGAATCATCGTCAGCACCTTGGTATCGACGGCGCGAAAGGCTTGGCGAATGTTCAAAACTTCCCACGCCACCATGGCTGCCGCCCCGGTCAAGCCCGCAATAACAATCGGCATAAATCCGGTTGCCGACGCCAACACCACGCTCAACAACACCAAAGCCGCTGGTTTGGCATGGTGATGAGCGGGCAGTTCAGCCGCCGACCATTCAATCAACAAGACGTCTTGATTACCGCGCAGAGCTTGCACGTCTTCGGGAGAACCCTGCACCAACAAAACATCCCCGGCTTGCAGGCGAATTTCGGTCAGTTGAGCCCGTATCATGCGCGACCGGCGTTGCACCCCCAAAACAATGCACCGGGTTTTAAACCGAAAGCCTGCCAACGTCAGGGTTTGCCCAATGATCCGTGACGCGGGCGGTACCATGGCTTCGGCCAACACCCGTTCCCCGCCATGCCACGGCATAAGGTCTTCGTCTTCATTTTCGGCGTCCTGAGTTTTGCTGTCCTCATCCATACCGGGGTACAAACCTTCGGCGTCGCGTGACAGCTCGTTGGCGATTTCTTTGCGGGTGGCGGCGACCACAAACACGTCCCCGATGCGGGCTTTAAAATCTTCAAACGGGGGCAGCAGAGCTTCTTCGCCGCGCTGCACCATGCGCAAGGTCATTTGGCCTAAGGCGGGGAAAATGCCCCCCACGGCTTTTTTGCCCAATAAATGTGAGCCTTCGCCCACCGTAACCTGAGCAATATACTGTTTTCCGTCTGGATTATTGCCCGCCAAGGTGGCCGCCATGCCTTCGCGTTTGGGCAAAATAATCGGCGCCACAACCAACAGAAACACCAAGCCCGAAACCGCCAGAACCAACCCCGGAATGGTGAAGTCAAAAAAGCTAAACGGTTCGACGTTCATGCCGATCAGGGCCGAATTCACCAACAAGTTTGACCCGGACCCGATCAAGGTCGTCATGCCGCCCAAAATGGCCGCAAAACTTAAGGGCATCATCAATTTAGACGGCGGCAAATCAAAACGTTCGGCCAACGCCTGCATGATTGGAATGAATATCACCACGACTGGAATATTGTTCAAAAATCCACTGACAATCATTACGGTGACCAGTACGGCCATGATGGAAATCCACGACCGAGGCCCGCAACTGCCCAAAATAAAGCGTGCGGCGGTATCTAAAACCCCCGTCCGCACCATGCCTTGACCAATCACCAACAACGCCAATACGGTGATCAACGCCGGATTGGCAAAGCCAGACAGCAAGATTTCAGCCGACAAAGTATTGACGCCAGCGGTGTTCACAACCGGAAAAAAATGAAAAAACATCATCAGCGCACACAGCACGCCAAGCGATGTTACTTCAATGGCGACCTTTTCCACCGCATACAGGCTAAAGGCGCCAATGATGATGGCGAACGACACCCACATTTGATAATCAGCAACAATGGCTGTCGTTTCCGTCATGAATACCCCTTTTGATTTGTGCTACCTGAGTATTCTACATCATATTTTGAATTAACTGAACAGCCAGCTTTCGGGATCAGGAATAGGCTTTTGATTTTCCAACAACATCCAGCCCCGCACGATGCGGACCACATACCAAACCGGCAAAATCCACAACAAAAACATGCCAACGCCGATGATGAAGGTCACAAGACCAATAGCAATCAGAGCGACGCCATACCAAAAGGTGCGAATCATAAAGGTATAATGGGATTGCAGCCACATTGGAGCATCCCCACGGGCCACATAAGCCAAAACCAGACCGATCAGCATGGGAAGACCAGATACGGCGGCAATCGCATATAAAATATAGGTCGCGCGCGGCATGGTCATGGGGTTTTTGGACATGCATTTAAGGTCTTCGGCCAGATTTTCGAAGTTATCGCCAGAGCGTTTAGCATTTTCACCGGGGGAAATAATTTCAGGTTCAGGAAGTGACTTAGCGTCGGTCATCTATTTACCAGTGTGTTGTTAAGGATGGTTCAGATATAAGCGTGTTTCAAACAACCGCTAGTGCCTTAATCCAATTTCATAAACACATCATAACGTGTCGATTTTCCGGTGATTTGGTGAGAACAGGCTTGCAGGCCTTCTAAGGCATCCGCCCGCATCGGCCATTTCAGAACCACGCGGTTCTGGGCGGTTTTTAGGGCCACCTGCATCAGATCCAAAACATCTAAATCTTCGCCCACAATTTTGCGGATTAAGCGCATTTCATTTTTGACTAAGGCCGACTTTTTGCGCGGCGGATGCATGGGGTCCACCAGCACAACCTCTGGATTAAGTTTAGGTAATAAGTCTTTGGCATCACCTAATAATAAAGTCATGCGTCCAACAACTTCACCAACGTCCCCGCCCGCTTCTAAAGCTTTATCCAGACCCGCTTTTAAAATCGCATACATTTCGGGCGATCGTTCGATCAGCGTCACATTTGAGCCCATTGAGGCCAACAAAAAAGCATCCCGGCCCAGCCCGGCCGTGGCGTCCACAACGTTTGGGGTTTTACCGTTTTTTAAGCCCACGGCTTTGGGCAAAGCCTGACCCCGTCCGCCACCAAAGCGAAAACGGTGAGCCACGGCTCCGCCTGTAAAGTCACAGATCAGTTGATTTTTTTGAGGGCTCAAGTTTAAGGTCTCTATATTTGGGATTAAGACGGTACTTTAAGACCTCACAAAGAATTTTCAAAACCATTCCTTTATTTAGCAGTGTGCGCTATGGTGGCTTTAAGCGAGACCTTGATCGTAACAGGGAAACATAATGGATCAGACTGACAAATCACCCGCACAACCACATCCGCACGCCTATGCCGCCATTGACCTTGGCACCAACAACTGTCGTATGTTGGTGGCTCGTCCGTATGGTGATGGCTTTCGCGTGGTCGACAGTTTTTCACGCATCGTGCGCTTGGGCGAAGGTGTGGCCGCCAAGGGGCGCCTGGGCGAAGACGCCATCAAACGCACCATCAACGCCTTAAAGGTCTGTAATGCCAAGATTAAATCGATTAAGGCCAAACGCGTGCGGGCAATAGCGACCGAGGCATGCCGCCGTGCTGACAATGGGCCTGAATTTCTGGCGCGGGTCAAAGAAGAATCCGGTCTAGACTTAGAAACCATCACCGCCCAAGAAGAAGCCAGCCTGACCTTGGCCGGATGTTCCCCGCTGTTGAACAAAAACACCGAGCACGCCTTGGTGTTTGACATCGGTGGCGGCAGCACGGAAGTTCTGTGGATCGACACCTCCAATCCGTTAGACCCCAAAGCCTTGGACGTGATTTCCCTGCCCCATGGCGTGGTGACGTTGACCGAAGAATTTTCAGGGCGCACCAATCATGGCGAATCTTACGAACAAATCGTCGCGTTAATTGACAAAGGTCTGGCTGATTTCGACCAAAAACACGCCATCAGCCAAGCGGTCAGCGATGGTCGAGTGCAAATGTTGGGCACATCTGGCACCGTCACCACGTTGGGCGCCTTGCATTTAGGTTTAGAACGGTATGATCGTTCTAAAATTGACGGGCTGGACCTTCGTTTTGAACACATCACGTCCGTGGTTGACCATTTGGGGTCACTCAGTGGCGACGAACGCCGCCGCAACCCCTGTGTCGGCCCCAAACGCAGCGACCTGATTATGGCGGGTTGTGCGGTATTGGATGCGGTGTGCAGGCGTTGGCCGGTGGGATCACTGGTGGTTGCCGACCGTGGCATCCGCGAAGGCCTTCTCCTTTCTTTAATGGCCTTAGATGGCATACATATTCAACGTTCACCCCATGAAGGATCGGGCTGCCGCTCATGACGAAACCTCCTCGCGGATACAAAACCCGCAGCGAACGCGCTAAAACAAGCCTAAATGTGCGCATGAAGCACACCAAGGTGAAAACCGCACGCGGTCGCAAAATCGGATCAAAACTGTGGCTGGAACGCCAACTGAACGACCCCTATGTGGTTGAAGCCAAACGTTTGGGTTATCGGTCTCGGGCCGCGTTTAAACTGATGCAATTGGATGAAAAATATCATTTTTTGAAATCAGGTTCGCGTGTTCTTGATTTGGGTGCAGCGCCCGGCGGCTGGTCTCAGGTTGCCGCCGCCATTGTTTTAAAGGGGAAAAAAGGCCGCTATGGCAAGGTCGTGGCCTTAGACATTGCCGAAATGGAACCCCTGCCCGATATTACGTTTTTGCTGCAGGACTTTATGGACTCAGACGCTCCGGGTAACTTAAAAGCAGCCTTGGGCGGCAAAGCCGACATCGTGATGAGCGATATGGCGGCCAAAGCCATCGGCCACACGCCAACCGATCACCTGCGCATCATGGGATTGTGTGAAACCGCACTGGAATTTGCCAAGGAAGTGCTGAACGAAGGCGGCGTCTTTATCGCAAAGGTTCTGCAAGGTGGAACCGAGGTTGATTTGCTGAACGCCATGAAAGAAGATTTCGAAATCGTGCGCCACGCCAAACCCGCCGCATCCCGCCAAGATTCCGCAGAAATGTACGTGGTGGCTCTTGGTTTTAAAAGGCGTAAAAAAACCGAGGCTGACTAGGCCTCGGTTTTCTTTAAGTCTGCATTTGCATGTTTTAGGGTTTGACCACGTCTCCGCCTTCTTTGATCCAAGACGTAATGCCTTTTTGCACGTTGAAAATCTTGGTAAAGCCTTTGTTGTTGGCCAGAGCGTTCGAGATCAACGCGGTTCTGTTGCCCGTGCGACAAATCAAGATGACCTCGTCGTTAATACCGACGATTTTTTCAAGTTTCGGCAGGAAATCCACTTGCAAACGACCTTTGCCGTCAAACGCCGTAATCATGTGCGAGCCTTTGATGATGCCCGTAGAATTCCATTCGCCTTGACGACGCAAATCAATGACAGGTACGCCCTTGGCCATCATGTCTTTTAAAACCGCGTTGTCGATGTTGGTGAAGTTCGGACCAGATACTGAAATTAATTCAATTTCAAATTTCAACGTGGCATTGGGCCCAATTGCATCACCCGCACCTTGTGCGCCATAAGCCATGTGTGGCGGAATGATCAGTTCGCGTTTACCGCCAACCCGCATGCCGTTAAAGCCCACGTCCCAACCTTTGATAACCTGTCCGGCGCCCAATTTAAAACGCAAAGGATCGCCACGATCATGGCTGGAATCAAACTTTTTGCCGTCCAAGGTCCACCCCGTGTAATGCACATCAATTTCGGCATAACGGGTGGCTTCGTCGCCCGTGCCAATCTTTAATTCTTTGATTTGCATCTGTGTTGGTGGTGTTGGTTCAGCCGCAAGGGCTGGGCTTGCACAAAACAAAACCAGCGCAATAGCTTTTAAAATACGGGTCATTGAGTAACTTCTTCCTTAGCTTCATAAGCGACAACGGCTCCGCCAGCTTTAATCCAGCTGTTGATCCCCTTTTGCACATTAAAAATACTGGTATAACCCTTACGATCGGACAAGATACGCACCAAATACATGGTGCGGCGACCGTTTGAACCAATCAAAACAAATTCATCGGTTTTTTTGTGGGTCTTTAATAAAGATCTCATGAAATTGGTGATGAAACCTTGGTTTTTACGAAAGGCCGTAACCAACTGAGAGCCCTTGATCACACCGGTGGATTCCCATTCGGCGGGGCGGCGCAAGTCAATCACCGGAACACCGCGTTCCAAAAGCTTGAACAGTTCGTCATTGTTCACATTGGTGTATTCGTTAAACCGGACGTCCAACAGTTCAATTTCAAATTTCAGGACGGAATTGGGGGGGATGCTGCCCGGATAACCGCGTTCGCCATACGCCAGTACGGCCGGAATAATCAATTCCCGCTTACCGCCTACGCGCATGCCTTGAATTCCAATGTCCCAGCCCTTGATGACTTCGCGCGCACCGACTGAAAATTTAAAAGGCGTATCAGAGTCACGGCTGGTATCGAACTGTTTTCCATCCAAAGTCCAGCCCGTGTAATGAACCATCACCCGTGCGCCCATAACGGCTTCGTCGCCATCGCCGACTTTGGTATCGGTGATTTTGACTTCCGGCAGTTCTACAGCCGAAGCTACTGTGAAGGTGGTAAAGGTTGAACAAAGAATTATTGCAATAAATTTAGATAAGCGCGTCATAAATTAAAGTCCCCAATTGATCAATATTAGCAACAGATATACGCAGATCAGGCGCCCGATTCAATGCTGAAACCATATTTTTACCGAACAAGGTGAAATCCACCTTGGCAATTTGAGCTTGATGTGTATGATTACGCGCCAAATCCACCCTCTGGAGGCAGCATGGAAATCCTTGAAGCTCTGACGTTTGACGATGTGTTGCTAACACCCGCAAAATCAAACGTTCTACCCGCACAAACCGACACCCATACCCGACTGACAAACACCATTAATTTGGGCATTCCCCTGTTGTCAGCCGCCATGGACACAGTGACCGAAAGCCGCATGGCCATCACCCTAGCGCAAATGGGGGGAATCGGCGTTGTTCACAAAAATCTCAGCGTTGACGAACAAGCCGCCGAAGTCCGCAAGGTCAAACGGTTCGAAGCCGGCGTTGTTGCCGACCCCGTGACCATTTCACCCGAGGCTTCTTTATCCGAAGTCATGGCGATCAAAGAACAATACGGCTTTTCCGGTATTCCCGTGGTCGAAGACGGCACGGGTAAGGTCGTTGGCATCATCACCAACCGTGATGTGCGCTTTGCCCAAGACCCTTCGCAAAAAGTCGGCGAATTGATGACCCACGAAGTTGTCACCGTTAAAAGTGGCGTTAATCGCGCCGAATCCATGCGCTTGCTGCACCATCACCGCATCGAAAAACTGATTGTTGTGGATGATGAATATCGCTGCACCGGATTGATTACGGTCAACGACATTGTCAAAGACCAAGAAAACCCCGATGCCTGTAAAGACGACAAAGGTCAATTGCGGGTTGCGGCAGCCACGTCCGTTGGCGAAGCCGGGCTGGAACGCTCTATCGCGTTGATCGAAGCCGGAGCTGACCTTTTGGTCATCGACACAGCCCACGGCCATTCCAGTGGCGTTGCAGAGGCTGTGCGCGCGATTAAATCCACGCATCCCGACATTCAAATCATGGCGGGCAACATCGCCACCCCCGAAGCCGCCACCGATCTCATCAAGGCCGGAGCCGACGCCGTTAAGGTCGGCATCGGACCGGGGACGATCTGTACCACCCGCATGGTCGCTGGCGTGGGCTTGCCCCAATTGTCCGCCATCATGGAAACGGCAGAAGCTTGTAAAAAAACCAACACTCCGTTGATTGCCGATGGCGGCATCAAATATTCAGGCGACATTGCCAAGGCCCTCGCGGCCGGCGCCAGTTGCGTCATGATGGGATCAATCTTTGCCGGAACCGAAGAAAGCCCCGGCGAAGTCTTTTTGTTCCAAGGCCGATCTTATAAATCATACCGTGGCATGGGGTCGTTGGGCGCCATGGCCCAAGGATCAGCCGATCGTTATTTCCAAGCCGACGTGGACAACCTGAAATTGGTCCCCGAAGGCGTCGAAGGCCGCGTGGCCTATAAAGGCCCCGTCGAGGCCGTTGTCCATCAAATGATTGGCGGCTTGCGCTCGTCCATGGGCTATACTGGATCGGCGACCATTGCCGATCTGCAAGCCAATGCTATATTTCGCCGCATCACCGGAGCCGGTCTGCGTGAAAGCCATGTTCATGATGTGACCATCACCCGTGAAGCCCCCAATTATCGTTCCGAAAGCTAAGACTTAAAAATGACCCCAGCAGCCCGTACCGAAGCCGCCATTTACCTTTTGGCTAAAATTGCCGATGAACGCCGCCCCGCCGACGACATCGTGCGCGCGTGGTTTCAAGCCCGCCGTTTTGTCGGGGCAAAAGATCGCCGCGCCATTCGTGAACGGGTCTATGGGTGTTTGCGCCGTTTGGGTCGTATTGATTGGCACCTGACCCAAATGGCCTTTGGCAAAGACAAAACCGCACGGCTTCGCATCTTGGCCGACGTGGTGTTAGAAGGTTCAGACGTGTCTGAACATTTCAACAGCCTGCCCCACGGTCCGGGTGAATTGAACGATGTCGAAGACGCCCTTGCCGAAGCTTTAAAAGGCAAAAACATAGACGACGAAGCCCAACCCGGTCACGTGCAAGTCGAATTGCCAAAATGGCTTTCTGAAAAGTTAAAACCCGTCTATGGCGGAACATTCATGGCCGAAATGATGGCGATGAATACCACGGCCCCTATGGACCTGCGGGTTGCCCTTGGCCGTGTTTCGCGGGACCAAGCGCAAAAATCCTTGGGCAAAGCGGGCGTTAAATGTTATTTCACCGAAATGTCGCCCATGGGTTTGACCTTAGAAGCCCATTCTGACATCGCCCGCACGCCCGCGTTTAAAAAGGGCTTTGTCGAAGTCCAAGACGAAGGCTCGCAAGTTTTATCGTTGCTGGTTGGTGCTAAGGCGCACATGCAAGTGGTCGATTATTGCGCCGGAGCTGGCGGCAAAACCCTCGCCATTGCCGACCGTATGGGATTGTCGGATGGCCATTCAAAAGGTCGTTTGGTGGCGTCTGACATAGATGCAGGACGCTTGGCGCGCATGGAAAAACGCCTGCACCGCGCTAAATTAACCGATAAAATCGAACAACAAGTGCTCGATATCGATGCCCCCTGGTATGCGGGGCAAGAAGGCACGTTCGATCGGGTTTTGGTTGATGCGCCGTGCACCGGGTCCGGCACATGGCGCCGTCACCCGGAACAGAAAAAACGCCTGACCGAAGAACGCTTGGCCGAATTGATGGGCATACAAGACGATGTGCTTAATCGTTCATCGTCTTTGGTCAAACCCGGTGGACGTATGATTTACGCAACATGTTCGTTGTTGCGCGAAGAAAACGAAGATCGTTTGGATGCGTTTTTAAAAACCCATGCAGATTTTTTTGTCGTGCCGATCCARACCGCATGGGCCGAAACCATCAAAAAATCAGAATGTCCGGATATGGGCGAGGCCAAGTACTTGCGCCTCACCCCRCACACCCACGACACGGATGGATTTTTTGTCGCTGTGTTGGAACGTAAAAACGCCTCTAAGGCTTAATATACGAATGGGAACGCTGTGAAAAGCTGATAAAATAGTATCTAAGATACACGCGGGACCCGGAGTGATAGATCGGGCAATCAATTTTTGACATGCCAATCAATCCCCATACGTTGTTAAGTTACTTGTATAAAACTCAATAATTACCGGAAGAAATTGAAACGCTAGGTTTGTCGCCCTGACAATGTGGGCAACGACGATTATGAAAATCACATGAATTAACCCCGTACTCATTTTCACAATCCCCACAACGTACTTTCCAAATTAAAGCGTATTGATGGTTTGAGCTTCGAACCTTACTTTGTTCGATAAGAGTTTGGTGGTTTTTGTTGACGTCTCCAACATTTGCTGACATTGGCATACTCTTTAGATTGTCACATGAAACTTAATAAACGGCTGTTCCCTCAACTACTTTATTATAAATATAAATGTCTTGGGCGTTTTAATCTTTTGGCCGCAATTTATCTAATTTATCCTGAAACCTTTTTCTATGTACTGGCCCATAAAAGGATTTTGCATATTTTAAACCATACACAAGAATTTTTCCTAGCAACCCATCAATCCCTTCGTATTTACGGCTAAGATATATTATGCCCGCAATAAAACCAATAAAACACACCACCGATCCTATAACTTCGAATGGCCCTACAGACTTTCCAATGAAAAGAACAAATAAGATAGGAATGGAAATAACAGCACCCCATGCTAGAGAAAATAATGCTAGCGTTACCACTGCAATCAAAAATCCGAGAAATTCCTTAAAACTGTCTATCATGCTTTCACCCTTAGGTAGCGGAATAATACAACAATAAC
Organism: Rhodospirillaceae bacterium; assembly: GCA_002401565.1. GTDB lineage: Bacteria > Pseudomonadota > Alphaproteobacteria > Rhodospirillales > Magnetovibrionaceae > JANLGW01. The sequence continues at coordinate 23,171 of NVTL01000001.1, read as the reverse complement.
ATATACTAGGAATATTACATCAATAGTCATAGCCGGAAGATTTATGACCAGCCTTGTTCTTGGCGGTCGGACAGATGAATAACACCTGAAGGCACCATTTCAGCCAACGTAAACGTAAGCGAGCAAACAAATACGGGGCTTCGTCCAGCGTGCACAATCTTTACTCGGGCCAATAATTTAAGCAAAAAACAGAGCCTTTGTGGACTTTATCGTTGAACGGTTACGGGCAGATCAGGCGCTGAATTAAGCCATTAAGATAAAAACCACCCCATTTTAAGCTTATCGTGTTAAACTTTGGTATTATGAAAACCTTACAAGCCCAACAAAACACGGTTGCAAACGTCCTGTATGACGCGGCGAAAACCCGTGCGGATAGTTCGCGAGCCAGCAACCCGTTATTAAATACAGAGTCAARTACGGGCGAAACAGACCCACTTGTGGCGCGTCTTCAAGACCGCAATATCCAAGATACGGTCAGTCTTTCGTCGGGCGGACAAAAAATTGTCAACCTCAACAATGCCCGTGACTTAGCCCAAGACATCAAAGACGCCCCAATCGACGAAAACTTCGCCGAAACCCTCAGAAAAGCCACAAATGACACCTGGCGCATCACCACCCTGTTCACCGAAAGCGTGAAGTCTTTGTTTAATTGGTTCGCCAAATAATCCTGCCCTACATTTGCCCTCATTCCCCGCTTGCCGTTTAGCCTTGTCCCTCTTATGATGCGCGGCTTAATGCACTTTGTTTTTTTGATTCTTAGACCAACCGGGACATCTGCCTCTCATGCTTAAATTTATGCGGAAATCTGTCAAATCTATTTTTATTAAAGCTTTATTGGTTCTGTTGATTGCCAGTTTTGCGGTATGGGGCATTGGCGATGTCTTTAGCGGCCGGACTGCGGTTGCCAATGTGGCGACGATTGGCCAGATCGAAATTTCTTCAGATGAATTTAAGGCCGAACTGGGGCGCGAAGTCACAAAATTACAACAATCTCTGGGCGCTGAATTCACCCGCGACCAAGCCATTGCCATGGGCATTGGCAGCATGTTGATGAGCCGTTTGGTGAATTCCGCAATTTTGGACGCGGGGGCTGCGGACATGAACTTGTATGTTTCCCAAACCGCTATTTTAAATGAAATCCGCAACAACAACAGTTTCTTTAACGATGCTGGCGTTTTTGACAGCCGTATCTTTAACCAGTTGCTGTCCAACAATGGCCTCAGCGAAGACCGTTATGTGCGTTACATTCGCCAAGGTCTGGAACGCGATCAAATGCTCAGCGCGATTTACAGCGGTGCTGTCCCCCCCAAATCTTTGACCGATGCTTTGTATACGTTCGAAGCCGAAAAACGTGTTTTGGACGTGTTGCGCATTAATCATGTTCAAATCAAAAACGTGCCCACACCCAGCACGGCTGAATTGATGACGCATCACGAAAACAATTCACAGAACTTTATGGCTCCCAGGTACAAAGGCCTCACGGCTGTTGTTTTGGATGCGGCTGATATTGCTAAAACCATTGATGTCACCGATGCCGATTTGCAAACAGCTTATGACGAACGCGCTGATGCTTACATCACGCCCGAGACCCGCGTTCTAAAACAAATTTTGGTCCGTGACGAAGCAAAAGCCCAAGAAGCCGCCAAGTTATTGGACGCAGGCAAATCACTAACGGACGTTGCCACCCAAGTTGGCGCCAACCCCGCCATGATGGACATCGGCACCATGAACCGTAACGATGCTTCGGCGTTGTCGGCGGCCATTGGTGATGGCGCCTTTACCGCCAGCAAAGGCGGTCATACGGTTCCGTTGAAAAGCCCGCTGGGCTGGCACGTGATTGTGGTTGAAGACATCATTGCAGGCTCAATTAAGCCTTTGGCAGACGTTAAAGACGTTTTGACGACGGACGTAAAAATGACCAAAGCTTTGGATCAGTTGTTTGAATTGTCCAACCAATTGGAAGACCTGTTGGGTGGCGGCATGACGTTCGAAGAAGCCGCGGTTGAACTGGGCGTTACGTTGGCTAGGGAAATAGCTGTGGATGCCCAAGGCCTGACCCCGGCTGGCACGCCTTCGACCTTACCGTTTGTCGCTGATTTGTTAAAAGAAGCCGCAAGACTGCAAGAAGGCGGCGAAAGCATACTGGCTGAAAACGGTGAAAACACAGCGTTTTTTGTGGTGCGCGTTGATTCCGTTCAGGCCCCCGCTTTGCGTCCTTTTGACACCGTTAAAGCTTTGGTGGCTCAAGCGTGGAGCAATTCAAAACGCACCGAAATGGCTGCGGACATCGCTAAAACAGCTCAAACCCGTTTGCAAGCGGGCGAAGACCTAAACGGCGTTGCTAAGTCCTTGGGCTTTTCCGCCTTCACCACCTTGCCCTTTACCCGCAGCGGTCAAGGCCTGCAACAAGGCGCTATTCCAGCCGAAGTGATCAAAAAAGCCTTTGGTTTGCCACAAGGCAGCGTTGTTGAGGCTCCGGGTACTGGTGCTCATACGGTTGCGCGGGTCAATTCCATTGCAAAAGCCACCGAAGGCACGGCTGATCCATTGTACACGGCCGTGACCGAACAAGCGGTCAACGCCATGCAAAACGATTTGGCCCAACAAATGGGTGAAGCTTTGCAAGTTCGTTTCCCCGTGCGCATCAACCAAAGCGCCCTGAACGATATTTATTAGGCACTGATATTAGGCACTGACTCTTATGGATTTAAACCCTTCTATTTCGGCGTTTGAAAAGACCTATAATGCTGGTGAACCCCAAGTTGTGTGGACCACGTTGGTGGCTGATTTAGATACGCCTGTGTCGGCGTATTTGAAATTGGTGGGTGACAACAGCCATGCCTTTTTGATGGAATCAGTCGAAGCCGGAGCCAATCGCGGACGGTATTCATTCGTCGGTTGTCGCCCGGACATTATCTGGAAAGCCACCGGAAATACGGCCGAGCTAAACCGCAATGCGTTAAATGATTTAGAAGACTTTAGCCCCTGCCCTGTGGCGACGGAACACGGCACGTTGAAATCGTTGCGCGCGTTGCTGGCCGAAAGCCGCATCGACATTTCGCCCGATACCCATGGTGATTTACCCCCCATGTCGGCAGGATTGATCGGCTATATGGGATACGATACGGTGCGTTTGTCGGAAAACATTCCCGATACCAACCCCGATGTTTTGAACGTTCCCGATGGCATCTTTTTACGCCCCACGGTCACGGCAATTTTTGATAATGCCAAAGATTTGATGTACGTGGTCACGCCGGTTTATCCAAACGAGGCCCTGAACGCGGATCAAGCGTTTGAATTGGCTCAGGATCGTTTGGCGCGGGTGGTCACCGATTTTGACAAAGCCCTGCCCCCTGAACAATCCCAAGACGATGTGAAGGATTTGTTAGACCCGGTCAGCAATATTTCCAAGTCAGATTTTTTTGCCATGGTCGAACGCGCCAAAAAATACATTCTGGCGGGCGATGTCTTTCAGGTGGTGTTGAGCCAACGCTTTAAAATGCCATTCAGCTTGCCGCCGTTTTCGTTTTATCGATCATTGCGCCGGGTGAACCCTTCGCCGTTTTTGTTCTTTTTGGACTTTGGCGATTTTCAAGTGGCCGGATCAAGCCCTGAAATTTTGGTGCGGTTGCGAAATGGCGAAGTGACCATTCGCCCAATTGCCGGAACCCGCATTCGCGGCGCCAACGCCAAAGAAGACGAAGCCTTAAAAGAAGACCTATTGTCGGACCCCAAAGAACGGGCCGAGCACCTGATGCTGTTGGATTTGGGACGTAACGACATCGGTCGTGTCTCTAAGGTTGGCTCTATCGAAGTCACCGAAAGTTACAAGGTTGAACTGTACAGCCACGTCATGCACATCGTATCGAACGTGGTCGGCAAAATTCAGGACGGTAAAGACGCTTTGGATGCTTTGTATGCTGGATTCCCGGCGGGCACCGTATCGGGCGCGCCAAAGGTCCGCGCCATGGAAATCATTGACGAACTGGAGCCCGAAAAACGCGGTATTTATGCCGGGTGCATCGGTTATTTTGGCGCCGATGGCGAAATGGACACCTGTATCGCGCTCCGTACAGCTGTCATTAAGGATGGTATGCTATATGCACAAGCTGGTGGTGGAATTGTTATGGATTCAACCCCCCAAGGTGAATACGACGAAAGTTGCAACAAGGCGAAAGCTCTGATCAGAGCCGCCGAAGAAGCGGTTCGTTTTGCTCGCCATAAAAATTAGTAACTTTTAAAGTTAGGATCGCCCCATGCGTACTTTTATTTTAGCTGCAGCCGTATTGTTTAGCGCCACACTGTTCAACACTTCAACGGTTCAGGCCGAAACCTTTCCCGTCATCACAGACAAAACTGTTTTAAGCGAATGCGGTGATTGCCACATGGCTTTTCCGCCCGAAACGCTCAGCACCGTTGCGTGGACCAAAATCATCAATGGCCTTGAAGATCACTTTGGTGAAGATGCCAGCGTAGACGCCGCAACCACCGCACATATTTTGGATTACCATCTGAAAAATTCAAACGATGTGACAAGTACACGTGCGGCAAACAAATGGCGCATGTCCTTCCCTGTGATGCGGATTATTGATGCGTCTCGCTTTATTAAAAAGCATAAAGGTTGCGAAGCCGCTTGGGTTCACAAAGACGTGGGTTCCAAAGCCAACTGCTTGGCGTGTCACAAAGACATGCAAACCACTGGCAGCACCAAAGAAAACCTTTCGTTTTTGCCCGCTTCGATCCGCAGAACTTGTGGCGAAGATTAAGCTTTAAGCTTTTCCTGAGATAACCGCCCCGGCTTAAAGGCTGGGGCGGCGTTTTTCTGAATTTTAATTCAAGGACCCTTCCATGCGCACGATTTTCCTGTTTTTTTCCGCTGTTTTGATGCTGAACCTTATGTTCGCAGCCCCCGCCCAAGCGCGCCCAACCAAGGCCGAAACGCAGGCGCGTATCGCTAAGGTTCAAGCTTTGCGCGGCGAAAAAATAAAAGCACTGGTCGAACAATTGATGGGACACGATGAAGCCATTCGTCAATCGGCAGCGCAAGCCTTGTTCAAAATCGGACCCACAGCAAGATTGGGAACACCGCATTTAATCAAAGCGTTAGAACAAGGCGATCCCTTTGTCCGCAGGGTTGCCGCCAATGCCTTGGCCCGGATTGGTCGCAAGGCCGGCAAGGCTGCCCCGGCCCTTGGCAAAGCCCTGAAAGATAACCCGACCGAAATCCGTCTTGAAATTTTGCACGCCCTTTACACCATGGGACAACAATCTGAGGCCGCCGCACCATCCGTGATAACGATGTTGGATAATAGCGACAAACAGGTCCGTATTGGCGCGATCAAAACCCTTGGACGCATGGGTAAAAAAGCCGTGCCAAGCTTGATGGGCGCGCTCGGCAGCGACAATGCCAATGTGCGTGAAAATGCCATGCATGCCCTCAGCCGCATCGGTTCTCAGGCCTCACCTGCCGTGCCTGCGTTGGTTAAACTGCTGAACACCAAAGACGAAAACGTGCAGATTTTGGTGATTAAGACTCTCGATAAAATTGGCGAAAGTTCCAAAGACGCGACGCAGATTTTGGTCAATTTATTGGAAAAGTCAACGAACGTTAACGTACGCGCCCGTTCTGCCAAGGCCTTGGGAAAAATGGGCAAAGACGCCCAATCTTCAATCCCGTTGCTGACAAAAGCCTTAAAAGATAAAAACCAACGGGTGCGCACCGAAGCCATTTTTGCGTTGAGCCAAATGGGCGGTGACCCGGCGGCGTTGTTAGAACCTTTGGTTAAATTGATGAGCGACAAAGATTGGGAAACCCGCCTGAAAGCGTCTTTGTCTTTGACCAAAATTGGCACCCCGGCGATGACTCCGCTGTTTAAAATGTTAAAAAACAGCACCGATTACGGTCAGCAAAACGACCTGATCGATCTCATCAACGACATCGGCCCCCCGGTCCCCGCAGAAGCCATTCAGGACATCAAAGAAATGCTTAAAAACCCCAGAGAACGCGTAAGCTTCTTCGCCAAAGCCGTTCTGGCGTCTGTTGGGCAATAAACCTATAAGGATACTTGTCGATAACATCGCCTCTGGCGTGCAACAAAAGCTTGCTCTTTATGAACGCAACATGCTACTCAACAGCTTACCTAAGGTGTTGAGTAGCAAAGGGTTGATGACGTATGAGTGTTTATTTTGAAATTGCCTATGCGGCAGCATCTGAACGGCTGTGCCTGTTTACCGGGACTGGTTTTTCAAAGGCAATAACACAAGACACAGCGCCAAGCTGGCAATCGCTTTTAGAACTATGTTGCGCGCCCCTTGCAAAGGGTGAGGCTTTAAAGGCCGAACTGTTTCCCGAAGATGGGGACGGTTCTCTATCCCTCGAAGAAATTGCCCAGATCATTGATATTGAGCTCGCTAAAATTGGCAAAAATATTCACGATGTAATTAATAGTCACATCAGCACACTGGTTCTTTCTGGTGATAATTCCATTATTCAAAGCTTTATGGGCAAACATAAGCTGTCGGTTGTTACAACTAACTATGACAAGCTTGCGGAAACACTTATAGGCGTTGAAAAGTGTCATTCCCTAACACCGGGACTACCAATTCCCCGCTCTCGCGCCCATTCAGAGGTCTTTCATATTCATGGATCAACCGATGCACCCTCCCAAATGGTGGTTACGACACAAAATTATCTAAAGTTTATGAATGCAGAAAGCTATTTCTCCCGAAAACTAAGTACGGTCTTGCATGAAAATACGGTTGTTATTCTTGGCTATTCATTAGGGGATACAAACCTTAAAGCTATATTGAGTGACCATAAACGCATGTCATTTGAACAAGTGATTAGCGGAAACATCCTCCTCGTATCAAAAGACGATGTAAGCCAGCATATTAAAGAATATTATGCGCACTGTTATGGAATTCGGGTAATTGATAACGTTGATATACATGACTTTTTCGCAGCAACGACCGAATCTATGGTTGAYGCTCAAAAATATGCGGACACCAAAAATAATTTAAAAAATGTGATCAATAAGAAGCATACATATACAGATAGTTACCTTAAACTTTCATCTTCACTTAGAGAAATAGTTGTTGCCGTAGGGGCTCTTGGATTTAGTGTAAACCATAAAAAAATAGAAAAACTTTTGGCGAGTATTATTGAACGAAAAAAAGAGTTCACTAAAGATGACGGAGCATGGGATCAATACACTCAACTTGCTCAATGGCTGACTTACCTTGCCAGTATCATTGATATAAATACGTTAACGATCAAAGACATCTATTTATCAGCAACGCGACACTCCATGGAGACAATGTCAAAGTCTTTGACATTTGGATACTCTTGGCATGCTTACAAGGCTTGGGACAATGGATGGTCTGAAATTAATGCCGCAAACAAGTCTTTAATAAAAGATCATATAACCGAACATTGCCAATATACAGAAGATGCAATGGCAATCGTTAACCGAGCATAACTAATATTTTTTCTCAGTTTTTTTGAAAAAATTGTGTTTAAATCTTTAAATTACAATCTTTTATGGTCTAATCATCCTTGACGATAATTAGTCGTTAATTTCAAAGACCTAAAATTATTAAGGAGATAAGTAATTATGAGAAATATTGCACTTGCAATGGCCACAACCGTGTTGCTGTCCGTTCCAGCACTAGCTTCTGWGCCAACGGCTCATGGGGATACCCATGCGAAATCTGGGGCGGCCTGTGAAGGTTTTGGTCCACAAACACCACGCGACATTGATCAAGTTAAGGGCGAAAACAAACGTTTGTTTAAGATTGCTCCGGCTTCATCAGATTTAAATCTTTGCAACATTCACTTGCACAAGAACGCTGAACACAAAGCAAAAGCCTTTTCAATTTACGCTGGAAAAGGCGACGGTCACGGATACCAAAGTGGCTATCAATGTTCAATCAGCAAGTCCCTCAGCAAAGCTGAACTGACGCCGACCAAAGAAAAGATCTGTGACAGCGCCCATGGCGATTTAAAACCGGGCGATACCATCGAAGTTCACTGGGTCTTTTCGTCTTGTGAAGTCACCCCCGGACCAACTTTGGGGTCCTGCCTGTCAAAATCTTGTGCAAACCCACAATTGCGGGTCGAAACACAGGTCTTTACGCTTGTGAACGATTCTAACGCTCTGGATTTCAAAACATTGCAGTACCAAGGCAACATGGTCAAAGGCCTGCATCAACCCAAAGCTTTGCCGACCGGCACTGGCGTACCTGTTGAATTTACGGGATCAACCACGGGGCCTTCGTACAACGAACAAACCTGTTCGCCGTATCAGGTGACGTGGAGCGTTCGTCCGGGTTGTGCAAAAATTGACATCAATACCATTGGCAATTTCTGTAAGGGCAACGTCTTCAAAGAAGACCATGCTCATGGTGTGCGTGAACTCGTCACCAATCCAAAATTGTTGTCGAACATCAAATAACAGCGTTATTTTCGCTGATGATCAAAGCCGTCTCAATTATGAGGCGGCTTTTTTCTTTTAATTTTAGGCACTTCGTCCCTCGGTCATAAATATATTCCCATCGCTAAATATTCTGTTACGATCTCCTTAATTATACAAAGTGAACGCGTTTTTTAAGGGTCCTCAATGTACTTTAAGGTCGAATACAGGCACCGCATTTGGGGCAGCATCATGTTGGCGGTGATTTGGACCGTTGCCGTCGGGGGATTGTTTTTATGGAACTCTCACCTGTCGAGCACCTATTCCAATTCTATTGCCCGCGCCGATACCATCAAGGCCTTTAACAAAGACCAAGCCTTTCGATTGTGGGCGGCCAATCATGGCGGTGTCTATATGGAAGCCATTGGCGACATACAGCCCAACCCTTATATGGAACATATTCCAGACCGCGATGTGATGACGGCTTCGGGGCGTTTGCTGACCTTGGTCAATCCCGCGACCATGATTGGCTTGATCATGAAAGATTTTGACAAGCTGTATGGCATTCGCGGACAATTGGTGAGTTTAGACCCGCTTAATTCTGACAATCTGGCCGATGAATGGGAAAGCAAGGCCATCACCGCCTTTAAGGCCGGGGAAAAAGAGGTCGGTGAATTCACGACCACCGAAGGACAGGATTATTACCGCATGATCCGCCCCATGAAAGCCAACAAGCTTTGCCTGAAATGTCATGCCATTCAAGGCTATAAGGTTGGTGATGTTTTGGGCGGTGTGGGAATCCGCGTCCCTATGCAACCCTATCACGAACAGCTAAACGCTATTTTTAACGGTAATGTTTTGTCACACGGGCTGACGTGGTTGTTGGGTATGTTTGGCCTGACCGCGTGGCATGTCCGTGGCATTCGCAACATTCGCAAACAATCCACAACCCAAAGCGAACTCGCCATTGCCCAGATTTCAAGCGAGATTAAATCCGATTTCATGTCATCCATGAGCCACGAATTGCGCACGCCGTTGAATGCCATCATTGGTTTTTCCAGCACCATGAAGGCGGAAATATTTGGGCCTGTGGGCAGTGAAAAAAATCAGGAATACTTAGATGATATTCATTATTCAGGTCAGCATTTGTTGGAACTGATCAACGATATTTTGGATATCTCGGCGATTGAAGCCGGGGCTTTAAAACTGGATATTGGCAACGTTGACCTGCACCGGGTGATCGAAGACTCGCTGCGCCTGATCCAACCGCGCGCCGACAAAGAACAGGTCGCCGTGACCGCGTCTTACGCCTTATCGCGCCCCGAAATTCAGGCCGATGAACGGCGCTTAAGGCAGGTTCTGCTGAACCTGCTCAGCAATGCGGTGAAATTCACGCCTGCGGGTGGCGAAGTCACTATCGATGCACAATCAAACGCAGATGGGTCCATGACCATCACCATCACCGATGATGGCATTGGCATGGACAAAGAAGATTTAACCTTGGCCTTAAGCAGATTTGGGCAAGTCGATACCGAGCTTCACCGCAAAACCGACGGAACCGGATTAGGCCTGCCCCTGACCAAAGATTTGGTGGAATTGCATGGCGGAAAATTACTCATTTGCAGTGAAAAAGACCAAGGCACCATGATTAAAATCATGCTTCCTCAATCTTAATTTAAGCCACACCCGCAAATTCAAAACCAGCGTCTTCGATCACTTGTTTCAGGATCAACGCCTCAATGCCGTCGACGGTCACGGTTTTGGCGTCCAAATCAATGCTGACAGTGGCGTCGCTTTTTGCATCCATGATGGCATTGGTCACTGATGCAGCACAGCCGCCGCAGGTCATGCCAAGTACGCTATAGCTTTCACTCATTCTTTTGTCCTTTATTGTTTGAAACTCAACCCTAAGCCTTCCCGCGACAGGAAGGTCAATTGACTTTTAAGCCCAATTTCAAGCGCATCACGGTGGAAATGGGAACAATCGCCAAACCCCGGTTTAAGGCTTCGGGCACCCACGTTTTTAAGACTTCGATGGTGGCTTCACGGGGGTGACCAATGGCAATCACCACGCCGCGTTTGCGCGCCAAGCGTTCGACTTCATCTAATTGTTTCAAAACCTTATCGATTTCATTATCGTTATCGATAAACACATTGCGCACCAATGTGGGCAGGCCTAGGTCTTGTGATACCTTGCCCGCCACCGATTTTGGTGAAGTGCGGCTGTCTAAAAACAACAGCCCGCGTTTTTGAATTTCGGTCAACACCACTTTCATGGCCGGACCGTTTTCGGTAAAGCGGCTGCCCATGTGATTGTTCACGCCGACAAAACCTTCAAATCGATCTAAGCCCCAATTGGTCAACTTAGACAATTCGGCGTCTTCCATGCCCGTGATTAACACGTTCGGCCCCGCATCAATGGTCGAATTTGAAGGCTCCATAGACATGTGCAGCATCATTTCGTGGCCTTGGGCGCGCGCGGCTTGGGTTTGGCTGGCTAAATCATTAGCATAGGTCATAAACGACAAGGTTAAAGGCCCCTGCACGTCTTCCCACATGTGTTTTGACCGTCTGCGGTCCACGCCCATGTCATCGATGACAATGGCGATCATGGGTTGGCCAGGGGTCGGTACATAATCGATGGCATTTTGCATCCACAATGGCTCGCCCGCGTGCTTGTCCATGGGGGCAGCAAGCTTTGCGACTTCGACCTCAACAACCGGAGCTTCCACCACAGTTTCATCGACCACAGGCTCTTCGGGTTCAAACACCTCATCCACGACTTTTTCTTCGTAAGCACGCGGTGTGTATTGGGTGTCTAAACTGGGCTCTGGTAAAATAAAGTCCCGTTTGGGTAAGGTTTGATGGATCACGTTGGTCGGTGTCTTAGCCGCGCCACCAGATAACGCCTGAACACCCAAATAGCCGCCACTTAAGGCCACAACCAATACGCTGACAAATACAGCGGCATAGTCTTTTTCTATATCGTGTTTAAGGCCGGGCAGACGAAACGACGCGGGGACTTTTGCCCACGCGCGGGCCAAGGGCCCAAACAAAACCTTAACCCGCAAGGCTTGATGCTGGGCTTTGTGTTTTTTGGCCTGTCGCTGGGCCTTTTTTTGGCCTTGTGTTTTGGGCTTAGCTTTGGTGGGTTTGCGGACCAACGTCTGTCTTTCTGATGCGAGAGGAATCGAAACGACACAATCGTACTCTTAAAGTCTTAGGTCAATGCTAACCGTTAGATAATCCGGCTAATCCTTCTAAAATGGGGCAATCTGGGCGGTCATTGCCTTTGCAGCACTTGGTCAGGTTTTTCAGCGTATCGCGAATGCTTTCCAATTCAACGATGCGTTTTTCAACATCGTCGATGTGTTTTAAGGCAACCGCTTTGACGTCGGCGCTGGCGCGGTCTTTGTTGACCCATAAATCCAACAGGTTGCGCACGTCTTCGACGGAAAAGCCCATGGCGCGGGATCGTTTCACGAAACGCAGAGTTTCCACATCGTTGGGTCCGTAATCCCGATAGCCATTTTTGGCCCGATCCGCTGGCGGAATAAGCCCAATGCTTTCATAATAGCGAATGGTTTTGGACGATACGCCCGATTTTTCAGATACCGTTCCAATGTTCATTTTTTTGCTCCCGACGTCCAACGTTTCAACAAAAGTGAATTGCTCACCACCGAAACCGAACTCATGGCCATAGCGGCCCCGGCGATCGCAGGGGTTAACACTCCAGCCGCCGCCAAAGGCAGCGCCACGACATTATAGAAAAAGGCCCAAAACAGGTTTTGGCGAATTTTCTGCACCGTGGCGTACGATACCGACAACGCATCGGCCACCAAAGTTGGCTCGGACCGCATCAAAGTGATCGACGCCGAATGCATGGCAACGTCCGCGCCTGAGCCCATGGCAAGTCCGACATTGGCTTGGGCCAACGCCGGGGCATCGTTCACTCCGTCGCCAACCATGGCAACAATCGCACCTTCGGCTTGCAAACGTTTCACTTCCCCGGCTTTCCCATCCGGCAGGACTTCGGAAATCACATCGTCCAGCCCCAGTTTGTCCGCCATGGCTTTTGCCGTGCGGGCATTATCGCCCGTCAACATAATGGGCCGAATGTTTTTTGATTTTAAGATTTTAATGGCCTCGGCACTGGTCGCTCTGGCGACGTCACCGACCGCGATAAAGCCTAACAAATCATCGGAGTTTGCGACCCACATGACGGTGTTGCCTTGGCGTTCTAAATCCTGTGCCGCGTCTTCAAATTTGGCGGTCGAAATGCCCCCCATAAAAGCCCGGTTTCCCACCCGCAAAGCAAAGCCCAAAAAGGTTACTTCGATGCCGTGTCCGGGGTGCGCTTTAAAGCTGTCCAAGGGGGGCAATTCAGCCCCCTGGGCGGCGTCCAAAATAGCCTTGCCCAACGGATGCTCACTGCCCTGTTGAGCGGTCGCAACCAAATTCAAAAGATGCTTTTCATCTGCGCCAACAACGGACACCACACGCGGTTTACCTTGGGTCAATGTTCCGGTTTTATCAAACACTACGGTGTTCACCCGGTGGGCATTTTCCAAGGCTTCGGCGTCTTTGATTAAGATGCCGTGTTTGGCCGCCACACCCGTGCCGACCATGATCGCGGTGGGCGTTGCCAAGCCCAAAGCACATGGACAAGCGATCACCAAAACCGTCACGGCATTAATCAAACCGACTTCCCACCCGGCCCCAGCCAAGACCCAGCCCCCCCACGTCAAAAATGCAATAGCGATGACGATGGGCACAAAGATTGAAGCAATCTTATCGACTAGTCGCTGAACGGGAGCCTTAGAAGATTGGGCGTTTTGGATGAGTTTTATGATATGAGCCAAAGTTGAGTCTTGGCCCACGCGGGTCGCCAAAACATGGATTAATCCATCCGCATTGATGGCGCCGCCCGTGACCGGGTCGCCCAAACTTTTGACCACAGGAAGGCTTTCCCCCGTAAGCAGGCTTTCGTCCATAGACGTTTCGCCTTTGGTGATTTCACCATCCACCGGAACCCGTTCACCGGGCCGAATAACCACGGTATCGCCGCTTTTAACTTGGGCCGCAGGGATTTCGACAGACGTGCCATCGCCACTCAAAACCCGCGCCGTTTCGGGACGCAATTTCATCAACGCGCGAATGGCTCCGGTGGTGCCGCGCTTGGCCCGGCTTTCCAAAAAACGGCCCAGCAAAATTAAGGTGACGACGGTGGCCGAAGCTTCGAAATACAGGTGTCCATCGCTGGCCCCTGACAGCACTCGCCATGCACTCAACAGCCACGCCGATAACGTGCCCATCACGACCAGTAAATCCATATTGCCGCTGCCCGATTTTAAGGCCTTCCAGGCGGGGCTATAAAACCGCAATCCAGTACCAAATTGCACGCCCGAAGCCAAGGCCAATTGCAGCCACCCCACCACCATCCAATCAATGCCCAAAAGATTGAGAACCATCTGCACCCAAAGCGGAGCGGTTAGCGCCGTCGCGATGCTTAAATTGATTAGGTCTTGGCGCAGTTTTTTTGCGGCTTTTTGATCGTCCTTGGTGCCAAAGGTTTCGGCGTTATCAACAACCGTGGCTTCAAACCCAGTTTTTTGCACGGCCCGAATAATGTCAGATAATGCCGCCGCCCCGTACGTCACGGTGGCCCGTTCGGTGCCTAAGTTCACGCGAATGTCCAAAACGCCAGAGACTTTGCCAACAGCCTTTTCCACGCGCCCCACACACGACGCACAGGTCATGCCGTCTATCGCCAATTCCAATTCGCGTTCGGGGACCAAAAACCCGGTTTTTTCAATGGTGGATTTAATAATTTCTGCGGTTAAGACATCGGCGTCATAATGCACATCGGCAATTTCCATAGGCAAATTTACAGAGGCCGTTTGCACGCCGTCCAACTTAGCCAATTGGCGTTCAATGCGGGCCGAACACGACGCGCAGGTCATGCCTTCGATCGGCAATGTGATGTGAGTCAAATTTGTCATAAGACTTAAACCTTCTACTTTGATGTAAGCTTACCATAAACCCTCCCATCACGGGAAGGTCAAGGACGCGTTTGCACAGAGGATTAAAGAATAGCCCTTCTCAAATTGAAATTTTTTAATCATAATAGCCGCACTTAAAACAATAGTTTCAATACAAAAATCTCAAAACAAGGGGCGGTAGGATGAGCGACAACATTAAATATCTTTTGGGCGAAGATCGTATTCCAAAAACTTGGTATAACTTGGTGGCTGATCTGCCCACGCCCCCGGCCCCGGTTTTGCATCCCGGCACAGGCCAACCCATTGGCCCCGATGATTTGGCCCCGCTGTTCCCCATGGCCTTGATCATGCAAGAAGTCAGTCAAGACCGCGAAATCGAAATTCCTGACCCCGTACGCGATGTGTATCGCCAATGGCGCCCGGCCCCGTTGTTTCGCGCGCGCAAGTTGGAAAAGGCTTTGGGGACTCCGGCGAAGATTTTCTATAAATACGAAGGCGTCAGCCCCACCGGAAGCCATAAACCCAACACCGCCGTGCCCCAAGCGTTCTATAACAAAGAAGCAGGCACCAAACGCATCACCACCGAAACCGGGGCCGGACAATGGGGCTCATCCATTGCCTATGCCGCCCAACACTTCGGCCTTGAAGTTGACGTTTATATGGTCAAGGTCAGCTATGAACAAAAGCCTTATCGTCGCGCGCTGATGCAGACCTATGGCGCACGTTGCGTGCCCAGCCCGTCAAACGAAACGGAGTCAGGCCGGGCAATTTTRGCTGAAAACCCAGATAGTTCMGGATCATTGGGCATCGCCATTTCCGAAGCCGTTGAAATGGCCGCCGGACGYGACGAYACCAAATATGCYTTGGGCAGCGTGCTTAACCACGTGTTGCTTCACCAAACCATAATCGGTCAAGAAGCCATGGAACAAATGGAAATGGCCGACGCCGAACCCGATATCATCATCGGTTGTGCGGGCGGTGGATCGAACCTTGCCGGATTGGCTTTCCCCTATATTGGACGCAATCTGCGGGAAGGCAAAAGCACCCGTGTGATTGCCGTTGAACCCGCATCGTGCCCAACTTTAACCAAGGGCACCTTTGCWTACGATTTTGGCGAYACAGCCAGCCTGACACCGTTGGTCAAAATGCACACSYTSGGCAGTGCGTTTGTGCCGTCGCCCATCCAYGCGGGGGGCTTGCGYTATCACGGYATGTCRCCMTTGGTCAGCCAYGTCTTGGAWTTRGGCCTGATYGARGCCCGCGCYTACGGSCAATTGGAATGTTTYSAAGCSGGCRTYACCTTTGCCAAATCCGAAGGCATCGTGCCCGCCCCCGAAAGCACCCATGCGGTGCGCGGCGCCATTGACGAAGCCTTAAAATGCAAAGAAAGCGGTGAAGAAAAAACCATCCTGTTCTGCCTGTCCGGACACGGCTATTTCGACATGCAGGCCTATACCGATTTCTTTGATGGCAAACTCAAAGACGAACCCCATGACGAGGCCTCCATGCAAGCGGCGTTGGCGAAATTACCCAAWGTGGCGGCCGAATAAAACGCTAACCTAAGGAACAACGATGAGTTCTACCCAAGCCCTCATCCAACTTTTAGGAGCAGTGGCYTTGATGCTGTGGGGCCTTTATATGGTCCGCAGCGGCGTCATTCGTGGGTTTGGGGCGAATTTGCGATACCTGATCAGTCAGGGCTTGGCGAACCGCTATTCGGCGCTGTTGGCGGGCATGGGCGTGACCATGATTGTGCAAAGCAGCACCGCAACCGCCTTGATCGTGGCCTCGTTCACCAGCCGTGGCTTGATGGATGTCGCAATGGCATTGTCGGTGATGTTGGGGGCCGACGTGGCCACCACTTTGGTCGCGCAAATCCTCTCCTTTGACCTTAGCTTTTTATCACCGTTGCTGATTCTGGTCGGSGTGATTGTCCACAAATCSTTCAAAGGCAAGGTTTTACACAGCCAGCTCGGGCGCGCCGCCATTGGTTTGGGATTAATGCTGTTGGCGCTGAGCATCATTGTCAAAACTTCGGAACCGATGCGCGAATCCGRAGTCCTGTTGGCGTTGTTTACATCGTTGGAAAACGACCCGGTGATCGCCATCATCCTGACCGCCCTGCTCACGTGGGTCGCCCATTCCAGTCTGGCCATGGTGTTGTTGGTGATGTCGTTTGCGGCGGGGGGATTGTTGCCCGTTACGTTAGCCTTGGTGATGGTCTTGGGTGCCAATTTAGGCGGCGTATTGCCGCCGATCATGGCGACCTTAAAAGAAGGCGTGCGGGCACGGCGCGTAACCTTTGGCAATGCCGCGTTTAAGGTATTGGGGGTTATCGTTTGTTTGCCCTTGCTGGATTATATTGCTCCGGCGCTGGCGCAACTAAGCAATTCAGCCAGCAGTCAGGTGGTTAATTTTCACATGGCGTTTAACCTCACGCTCGCGCTGGTTTTCATCTTTTTAACGCCCCTGTCCGCCAAAGCCTTAAAGAAAATCCTGCCCACGCAAAACAGCGGCAATGGATCAGACCGTCCCCATTTTTTAGATACAACGGCTTTGGAAACGCCCGTGGTGGCGCTGAACTGTGCGTCGCGGGAAGCTTTGCGCATGGGCGAATACGTGGAAACGATGATCCAAGGCATGATGACGGCGTTGCAAAAAAACGATCCTTACCTCGCCGCCACCTTGATCGAAATGGATGATCTGGTGGACAAATCTTATGAAGACATCAAACTTTACATCTCTAAAACCGCGCTGCAAGAAGTCGGACACATGGAAAGTCACAGAATTGCGGAAATTTTATCGTTCACCACCAACCTAGAACACAGCGCCGACATTATCGAAAACCTGTTGGATAAGGTGATTAAGCTGTCGAACAAGCAGTTAAGATTTTCGGACGAAGGACTGGCGGATATTGTCGAACTCCACGCCAAAGTCTCCACCAACCTGAAACTCGCCATGACGGTTTTCATGTCTGGCGACCTCACCGTGGCGCGGCAATTGATCGAAGAAAAAAACCTCGTCAATGCCTTTGAACGCAAAGCGTCGGAAAGACACATGGAACGCTTGCGCCAAAGAAGCCCCGAAACCGTCGAAAGCAGCGCCATCCACATCGACATGCTCAGCGATCTGCGCCGTTTCCATTCGCACATAGCCGCAATAGCCTACCCCATCTTAGAAACCGCCGGAGAACTCCGCAAATCAAGGCTAAAAAAGCGCCCGAAAAAGAGTGTGGATGATGTTGAAGATGCTTAAAACCCCGCTTTAACGCTATCCCAGACCTTACAGTCAGGAGGAGTGAGCGAAGCTCAGGACAAGGGGCGCTCCAGCCCCCGGCAAAGGCCGTAAGCCAAGGGAGCTCCGCTCCCGCCCGGCGCTTGAGGCCTTAGCCCTTCTTCGAAAGCGAAGCTTTCAGGGGAGGGGGCGAAGCGAAGCTTCAAGACAGAGCTTGTTAAAACGAACGTAGTCTTGCCGTCAGGAAGAGGGGCAGGTGCATGAGAATTAAGTGCACTGTCACCGTAACTTGAAACTTAATCCCGTCAGAGCATAAATCAATTTACTCTGGCCCCGTTGGTTCTTAGAGGTGGTTTTTTTGTGTACTTTAAGACAAAAGGTATGATGTTGAGGGCTGTTTTAAAGGAATAATGATTTGGCGGTTGTCAGGCAGTCGGAACAGCCCATAAATAGTGTACCAATATGACGCACCTATGTAACCGCCAAAGTCAGAGCCTGTTCTTAATAAAAATGCACGTTCACATACGCCTTTTACATGCGGGGCCAGACTTTGGCATTCCTTGACAGAAATGCTGTGTAAGATTTTGTAATCCAGTCCTTCTTTTTTGTTGTCATAGGCCGTTACAATTTCTCCATCAATTTTAATTGGATGGCCTTTGCTTGGGTTAAATGGATGAGCGACGGCTGAATTTTCCACGGTGCACTTTGAAATAAACTTGGCAAGAGAAACAGGCATATTTTTTTCCCAAGGATATATAGGTTCGAAATTAGGAATTTCTTTGCCAAAATATAACCCCGTATTTTTTATTAAATGATCGAGGCTTTTTATGGGAAAGCGTTCTTGAAAGGATTCGTAATTATCACCGGAAACCCACACGTAGGCAAAGCATTTTGGTGGAAGAATTTGTCCGTTTAGCTTCCAAGCGACTGGTGTTTCACTGCTTTTCAGAACTCTAAATTTATTGAAATTATACTTGGGATAGACGTGTTTTTCGACGCTATTGGCCGTTTTTTGGCTCAACATTTTGATTAACGATTGCTTCAAAGGAACAAGTTCTTCTGTAAGCCATGGCATTTGTTGAGAAAATTCTTCAACATTTTTTTCAAGGTATAAAACCCTGACATATGACATTTGGGGAGATTGTGAAAAGCCTTCTACGGGGGTTTTAGCTGCCATTCGAATGGCAGTATCAAAGATGGCCCTGGGTTCTCCATGTTGATCGGCTAAGTGAACCCATTTTGCATAAATCCCGTAATTTTGTTCAAAAATTTTCGCGATCATAGATTCCGGTGGGGCGTTATGTATGAGTGCGTAAATATACTGGGACGGAGCAAAATTATGAGTGGCATTTAAAAGAAGAGCACGTTTAAGAAATTTAGAAATATTCTTACGAAGCTCTTGCTCATCTACGCTGGGCAAGGTCTCAATAAAGTGAACAGCCGTGTCATTGAGTTGTTTTTGAAGGACTTTGTTGTGAAAAAGACAGCTATCTAAATCTGTAAAATACGTCCCAATGGATTTACCTTCAGTGATGCGGGCCATCCACTCGTCATTTGTGACCAAGAGATCACAAGCATCATCGGCTTGGGAAACTTTGGGGCTGAAGGTGAGAGAAAGACAGAGCCAGAAACCAGCAAGCACAAGAAAAAGCTTCATAACAACACACACCTAAAAAGTGAATAATGTAGACACCGTAAATACTTTTTAGGTGTTGTGCAAGCGGTCGTTATTTAACTAACAAAGCCTCAACCGCCTTCACAACTTTCGCATTGCCCGGTTTGGTCATGGTGGAAAACCAGTCGGCTAGTTTTCCTTCGGGGGTAATTAAGTATTTGTGGAAGTTCCATTTTGGGGCGGCGAGTATGCCGAGTTCGCTTTTGGCCCATTTGTAAAATGGGTGCGCGCCGTCTCCGCTGACGACTTCTTTTTGGAATTACGGTGACAGTTAACTTAATTCCCAGAAAAAACACCCCCAGACCTCACAGTCAGAGGGAGGGGCCAAAGGCCCGGACAAGGGGCGCTCCAGCCCCCGGCCAAAGACCGTAAGCCAAGGGAGCTCCGCTCCCGCCCGGCGTTTGAGGCCTTAGCCCTTCTTCAAAAGCGAAGCTTTCAGGGATGGGGGCGAAGCGTAGCTTCAAGACAGAGCTTGTTAAAACGAGCGGATTTTTGATTTTTGAAAATTTAGTAAATTGTCGACGTACTTTACCAATCCCAGAAATGATGAAACATTTTCTGATGGTTGATAGGTTTCCTTTTTAAGTATAGTTTTAGTTTAAATTCTAAATCATGGAGGGGGCGTTGGTCGTTAAAAATAAGCAACAATATTTAAATGCAATAGAAGCAGAATTATCAAACGGGACACCACCTTCTAAAATTGCGAGAAAATTGTATTTATCATACCCAACATTTGCATTTATTGACAATGAAGACCTAGAATTTGAAATAAAAGATGCAATAAGTTCCAAATTGGCTATCCCAATTACATCTATACAAGTAGCTGGGTCTGCAAAAATCGGCCTGAGTCTTCATAAAAAAACGGATTTTGATCCGTCTTTTTCAGACCTTGATATAGCTATAATTGATAATAATCTTTTTAATGCGTATCTTGAAACAGCCTATCGGAATTCGCGGGGGTATTCAGATGGAACAAAATTCAAAAATCAGAACAACCCACCGGGATTTTCAATATTCAAGACTATCCTAAAAAACAAAGGAATATCAAAACATGGCTTAGTATAGCAGCCTCCATTGTACTCCTCATCAGCGTTGGGGGAATTTATGAATTCTTTACGCCTACTTCGGGTCAAGACACCTATATCACTGATAGCACACCTCAGCAGTTTCAATTTTCCGATGGATCATTGGTTGAGCTTAACAGCAATTCGGTTATTACCATTGGAGAGGCATACAATGATAATACCCGTGAAGTATTCCTTGAAGGGGAAGCGTTTTTTGATATAGCAAAAGATAAACAACGGCCATTTATCATCCATACCAATGCTATTAATGTATTGGTAACCGGCACTTCATTTTATGTGAAATCAGGAACGCAGGGCCATAATGTGGAGGTAATTGTTGAGACAGGCAATGTTAAACTCACAGATATTAATAACCCACTCTCACAAATCACGCTCAGTGCAGGTGAAAATGCAGTTTATCAGACTGAAAATAAAATATTTGACAAGGTTAATAAGGATGTAAACTCCCTGTTTTGGAAAACAAAGACACTAGTATTTACAAAAATGCCACTAAAAGAAGTTGTTGGAATTCTCAATCAGTGTTACAATGTCAATATTGTTTTGAGCAATAAAAACCTGGGAAATTGCAGCGACTTACACTTCCTCCTGATGTTAAAAAAAGAAGCACAAAGATGAAGATGACGGTGACGATGTCGTTGCAGTGGCGTAGCGGCGGCGGGACACACTCGCAGCGGAGGACGCGGCGGAGTTCTTTAGGGAAGACACACCGCGGTCGGATTCGTCGTCTTGGCGCGGGCGACGAGGCATCGTAAATGTTTTCGTATTGTTTGTTTGTTGCCGGTTACAAGCAATGAGTGTATTTCACTTGCTCATTTTCTTCTGTTGAATATTTGTGGGAGAACAGAACGAGGCAATTTCGTTTTTCTTCTTTGTGCTGCGCATTTTTGGTTTGCGAATTGTTTTTCGCTTTTCTTTTTGGTTTTAAAAAACACATGAAAGAGTGGAAAATAACTCACCTCCGACACCACCACCACGTCACTAGTTCCACTTTCCACCTCACAACTCGAAGAAACCCCGCGATGCTGCATCCGCTTTGTTGTCTTCCGAGCGGACGTAGGAGACGACGACTTCGATGTCGAGCGACCAAAGCCACTTGAGCACGTCTGCGAGTTCCTCGTTGAGGCTGTCGGCCTTCGCATGGCCGGATTTGCTCCCGACTGCTGCTGTCACGCTCGTGTTGTCGATGTGCAGATGGAGCTTGCTGTGCTGGCGAATCTTCGCCTCGAAGGCATGGCAGCCTTTGTGCACCCCGCGGGCTTCAAGCCGCGAGATGTCTCCGGATGTCAATTCGGAGGCCTGTTTGAACAGGGCTTCGTCATCGCTCCATCGCCCGCCTGCGATAAAGCAACGACCGACAGCGTCTTGGAACCAGCTGCCGAAACCGTGGAGCGACGCGTCGCAATGGCAGTGGCACTCGTCGATCGCCAGCAGATTCACACCACCCGGCACCTGATCCAAGGCCTCGCGAAAATCCGGCTTGGTCATGCGTTCTGGGGTCGCGTAGAACAGCTCGTATTCCCCGGCCGCGAGCTTCTTGTACCGCTTGCGCCGCTCTTGCGGCGGCACAGTCGAGTTGACATACTCAGCCCGGATTCCCCGCTTCTTGAGGGCAGAAACCTGGTCCTCCATAAGCGCAATGAGCGGCGAGAACACCAACCCAACGCCCCCAAGCCCACCCGATTCCCGATGCTTGACCAGAGCAGGCAACTGGAAACACAGCGACTTCCCAGACCCCGTAGGCATGACGATGAGCGCATCGCCGCCACCCAGCACGCGATCAATGATCTCCTGCTGCAGCGGGCGCAGGGCATCGAGCCCGAAGCGGTCTTTCAAGATGGAATCTACAAGCGACGTGTGCATCGGCAAGGGTATCAACCGACCATCCGTTTGACCGGGTTCATTGTACGAATTTCCTGATCCGGGTGCCCCGATGGTGGGCTTTGCCACCTTCGGGTTTTGGTATGCCGAAGATCATGCAGGTGGATAAGAATCCACCAACATGGCACCCAGAGTCAATCACTTCGCGGTTTTCGCAGATGCGGACTTCGCCGCYGCCTTGAGCAGCTCAAGCTTYTTGAGRTACTGCACRCARGTYGTCACATAGGTCGCGTGCGACCAGGTCAACGGCGACACCGAGATCGGATCACCCGAATACGGATCAAACTGCTCGGCCAGCACCCCCGATGGCATCGTCCGCTGATGGGTCCAGTCCAGCAGCATCATCGCTGATTGAAGCTCATCAACAGTCGCAGCCTTGGCAATCTGATACTGCGCCTGCCAGAGCGTACAAATCACCCAAGGATTCCCAGGCACATCATCAGTCTTCTCGCATTCGACCTGGTGGTAGTAGTCCCGTTCATACCGGGCGCACCCGCCAATATCGGTCTTGACCCATAACCGATCACGCATCGTGTCCATCTCAGACTGGACCAACGGATCGGTCGGTTCAAAAGCACCAAACGCAAACAACGCGTAGTTCGCGCTGTCGCGGGTCATATCAAGCCGGTACGAACCATCTTCTAAGGGCACGGCCATGCGTGCAAAGTGCCCGCGTTCGTCGTTCCAGAAGTGTCGTCTCAGAGCCCCCTTCATCCGCTCGGCGCCCTCCCGGAAGTTGGCGGCATGATCCATGTCACCAAAGTCCTTGGCAAAATCAGCCGCGGCATACAACGCCCCGATTGTCGCCGCCACTGTAAAGGTGTGAATCCCCCGTCGTTCTTCCCACAAATCCCACGACTGTAACGGGAGCCCGTTGTGATCGCGG
>NVTL01000048.1:14201-25318 GCA_002401565.1 Rhodospirillaceae bacterium | reverse complement strand
CCGCCACCCCTGCGGCCACCCGGGGACCATCCAGGGCTGCCAGGCGAAGCACCACGTTGCCCCCCAGGGAGAAGCCCGCCAGGAGTACAGGGCCCAGGCCCCGTCCCTCGACCCAGGTGGCCAGGGCCGCTCGCAGGTCATCGACCAGCCCGGCGTGGTAGCCCCGTTTGCTGAGCTGCTCCACACCATCGGCGCCCCGCAGGTTCAGGCGCAGCACGTGCATCCCCGCCGCCCAGGCCCGCCGCGCCGTGCCCCTCAGGTAAGACGAGCGGGCCGAGCCGCCCATGCCGTGAACCAGCACGAGCACGGGAGCCCCACGGTCAGGCTGCCAGCTGCAGAGCACGGTGGTGGCTCCGTCGGGAGGCAAGGCCACCTCTTTTTGCTCTGCGGGTGGGTGCCTGCGCGGAGCCTCCAGCCGCAAGAACGAACCCGCCAGGGTCATGCGATGAAAGCCCGCCAGCCCGGCAAAAGGCTCGAAGGGAGGGCCCTCGTCCGGGGGCAGCCAGGGCCCACCGTTGGGCACCATCGCAAGGGCAGCCACGGTCAGCGCCTCACCCGAGAATGGCGGGCGCGACCCCTCGCCCCGAGCGACGGGCCAGCTCTTCGAGGCAGCGGCGGCCCGCTGAGCCCAGGTCGGTGGTGGTGTCGTTTACATAGATCTCAACGTGCTTCAAAAGCATGTCATCGTCCAGCTCTTGGGCCCATTGACGCATGGTAGCCATGGTCGCGGGGACATCAGCCCTGGCCAGGGCCAACGACTCGGAGAGAACCTCTGTAAGCATATGATGAACGTCTTTTCCAAGATCCATACGTGCCAGAAGACCGCCTAGTGGCACAGGCGTCCCCGTTGTGCTCTCCCAGCGCTGGCCCAGGTCATCGAGCAGCTCCAGGCCTTGCTCCCCGTAGCTGAAGCGGCCTTCGTGGATGCAGACGCCCGCGTCAGCCTCGCCCGCCAGCAGCGCGGGCATGATGCGATCGAATCGGGTCTGGCTGAGGCGCAGGACCTGGGGGTAGAGACAGCGCATGAGCAGGGTGGCGGTGGTCCCAGCGCCCGGACAGAGCACGGTGGACTCGGCGGTGGGCAGCGCTGCTCCCGGGCGCCCCAGCAGCACCGGCCCCACGCCGTAGCCCAGGGCCGAGCCCACCCGCAGGACGCCGTAGCGGTCCGAAAGATCGAGGGCCGTGGCGAAGCTGGCCTTGCCCATCACGCGCTTGAGCATCATGCGTCCAGCAATAGCAACCTGAACCTGTGCGGATGCTAATTCTTCACGTTCTTGTTCGCCATACCCACTATGTAAGTCCTGTGCCAAGTGCTTGCGCTCAAAATCATTGGGAAAGGCGATACCTTGCTCGCGAATTGCATTTAACTTAGCGCGGCGTTCGGTGATGATTTGGTTGGTGTCGCGGGCCTGTTGCGCCATGGTATGACCGGCCGTGGCCGCACCCAGCACCCGGGCGGCGTTGTTGATCACCTGGATGCCCAACTTGCCGCCGCGCAGCCACGCGGGCAGTGGCATCGCTTCGATGATTTCACGCGCACTGATGGACGCGCCTTCGGCGGGCGGGGCGAGATCGGAAACATCACGCATCCACAAAACATCAGCTAAGGCTTCATCAAGGGTGCTGCTGGTATCATTGTTGACACCCGCGCGCACGCCAACCACCAACAACCGCCGCCGGCCGTCTTCGGTGGTGACCACGCAGTCAAATGGTGTGCCTTGTTTGCGCAAAGCATGGGTGTGGCCCATGATGGTTTTGGCGTCCACGCCCGAAAAACGCTCCATCACAGATCGAAAAGAAGAATGCACGCCATCACGAAGCCCCAATAAAACGGCCAAACGACGAGAGCATGCTTCGGAATTGTTCGCCACCACCCACAAAAATAAACCATCCGGTGCGGTGGCCAAGATTTCATGGCTGATATCGGCATCTGAAATCAGTTTTTGTTGTTTTTTATGCAAGGCATTGATCTGGCTGCGTTGTTTGATCGCGACGATCACCAAGCCAAAGGCAATCAAAGCCATCAGCAACGCCAGTAACGGAGCCCCATTCATCAGGCTAGAAGATAAATCCTGACCGTCCATAGCGTGTGATTGTGTCCTTAAAAAGCGTAATGATTCGGATAGATAAGGATGTTAAGCCGAGGCGCGCTTTTGGGCAAGTCAACAAAACAAAAAGGGCGATCCGAAGACCGCCCTTTTTAAGACTTTTAACAGCTTACCTTAAACCTAATAACGATAGGCGTCCGGTTTGTACGGGCCAGCAACGTTGACGCCAATGTAATCGGCTTGTTCTTGGCTCAACACGGTCAGCGTGGCACCCAGTTTGTCCAGATGCAAGCGCGCAACTTTTTCGTCCAAATGCTTGGGCAAAACGTAAACGTCGTTTTTGTATTTGCCATCTGCATTGTTTTTGAACAATTCGATTTGTGCCAAAACTTGGTTGGTGAAGCTGGCGGACATGACGAAGCTTGGGTGGCCGGTGGCACAGCCCAAGTTCACCAAACGACCTTCGGCCAACATGATGATGCGATGACCATCAGGGAAGGTGATTTCATCAACTTGTGGTTTGATGTTGTCCCATTTGTATTTTTTCAAAGCGGCAATTTGGATTTCGTTATCGAAGTGACCAATGTTGCAAACAATCGCACGATCTTTCATGCCGTCCATCATTTCGGCGGTCAAGATGTTGAAGTTGCCGGTGGTGGTGACATAAATGTCGCCTTCGGGCAGAGCTTGTTCAACGGTAACAACTTCGAAACCTTCCATGCAGGCTTGCAACGCACAGATCGGATCAACTTCGGTAACCAAAACGCGGCAACCAGAAGACCGCAAGCTTTCGGCAGACCCTTTGCCAACGTCGCCAAATCCACAAACTACGGCAACTTTACCAGCCATCATCACGTCGGTGGCGCGGCGGATGCCGTCAACCAAGCTTTCACGACAACCGTATTTGTTGTCGAATTTTGATTTTGTCACGGAATCGTTGACGTTAATCGCAGGGAACAACAATGTTTTGTTGGCCGCCATTTCGATCAAGCGGTGAACGCCCGTGGTGGTTTCTTCGGTTACGCCAATGATTTCAGCAGATGCTTTGGTGTACCACTGTGGATCTTTTGCAATATGTTCTTTGATCGCGGCGTACATGACGATTTCTTCTTCGGAACTTGGATTGTCGAGCACGGAAATGTCTTTTTCAGCGTCACGGCCCAAGTGAAGAAGGATGGTAGCGTCGCCGCCATCGTCCAAAATCATGTTGGCAACACGACCGTCGGGCCAGTTGAACAAACGGTGGGTAAAGGCCCAGTATTCTTCTAATGTTTCGCCTTTGTGAGCAAAAACAGGGGTGCCGTTGTCGGCAATCGCGGCAGCCGCGTGATCTTGGGTCGAGAAAATATTGCAAGACACCCAACGCACTTCGGCGCCAAGAGCTTCCAAAGTTTCAATCAACACAGCCGTTTGAATGGTCATGTGCAAAGAACCGGCGATGCGTGCCCCTTTAAGGGGCTGTTCGTCTTTATATTCTTCACGAATTGACATCAAACCGGGCATTTCGGTGTTGGAAAGATCAATATCTTTGTGGCCCCATTCGGCAAGGCTGATATCGGCTACGGAAAAATCTTGGGCGTCGCTCATGGACGGTCTCCTGAAGTGAGTGAGGGGAATTAAAAACTTAAACGAGGGTTTATCAGTGAAAGCGGCAAGGATCAAGGGAAAGTAGAGGATGTTTTAGCGCGTCAATATCTTCGTCATTCCCGCGCAGGCGGGAATCTCGGGCAACAGGGGGGCTTAAAGGATGCATGGATTCCCGCCTCCGCGGGAATGACGTTAAATACTTTGTCATGCGCGGGCTTGACCCGCGTATCCATGACTTAAGGACGGTGAAGTCGTGGATGATCGGATCAAGTTTGATCATGACGGATGGAGAGTGTTGCTAAGTGTTGTCTTGCGTGGCGTGAATTTTTTCTTTGACCACGGGGCAGGGTGTGCCATTTTAAGGGTGGAGCTGAGGACGTTTCAGTTTCGGGGCTTAATATCCCCTTCAAACGCGGTTGATGCCACCCGATAACGGCATCACTTCCTTGACCTTATGGTCGGGGAGCCTGTGGCGTATGTCCAGGTTCCTCGGAACTAAAGGCCATGGGGACCGCTCGTTTGACGGTATATTAACTCCCCGATCACCAAGATCAAGTGACGTAGCGGCGGTGGGCGCACCGTTTTCGCGTCCTTTGGGATGGTCGTGTGGTGTTACACATGACGTTACATATGGCGAAACGCGTAGTCCTTTGGGGCGTGCTGTTATCGTTGATGGCCTATGGACAAGACACACGGGGGCAAGATACTGGCTCGGTCCGTGTGATTGATGGCGATACTCTTGAATTGGCCGGGGAAAAACATCGCTTGCACGGTATTGATGCTCCTGAACGAACACAAACGTGCGGCACAGGCTGGGCCTGTGGTCGGGCCGCGACTTTGGCTTTGCGTGATTTCATTGGGGATCGTCCGGTGACGTGTACGGGTCGCAAACGTGATCGTTACAAACGGTTGATTTCCATTTGTTTTGTGATGGGAGAAAACATAAATGCCTGGATGGTTCTGCACGGCTGGGCGCTGGCGTATCGGAAATACAGTGTTGAATATGTCGCGCAAGAAACCCAAGCCCAACGCGCTCAACGGGGCCTGTGGTCGGGTTCTTTTATCGCTCCGTGGATGTGGCGAAAAGGAAAACGGTAATCCGTAACGTCTAGCTAACGTCAGCTAACATCTAACCGAAATCCAGCCTTAATCACCACTTGATAATGGCCGACTTTTCCATCCACGATGTGGCCTCGGGTTTCGACGACTTCGAACCATTCTAGGTGATCGATTGATTTTGCGGCGGTGGTGACGGCGTTTTCTATGGCGTCTTCGATGCTGGTGGCTGAAGAACCGACGAGTTCGATTTTTTTGTAAACGTGGTCTGACATGGTCTTTCTCCTTATTGTTTACCCTCAGTCGCCGGGCGGGGCGGAGCCCCTAGGGCTAAGAACGCGCATTCGCGCGGCGCGCTCTTGCGCTTGCCTCAGGGCTTTGCCCTTCGGTTTGGCTGCGGCGACACAACTCTATCCGTATGGCACTCCAACTAGGCCGAACAGGCCTCGGCCAAAGGCCGTTCTTTAGCTGATAAGGTCAGCGACTAACAAAACTCTACCTTACACTAACCCGTTAAAATCATCTAACAACATGGCAATGCGGCCCGTATCGGTTTGGCTCATGATGAAATGGGCACGGTTTTGGGCAGCGGTGATTTCGATTTCGCGGACCCGTTGTTTTACCGCGCCTAGGCTGTGCGCGCTCATGGACAGTTCGCGAATGCCCAGCCCTAATAATAGCGCGGTAAAGCGGGGGTTACCAGCCACTTCACCACAAATTGAAATGGGGATGCGGTTGCGCAGCGCCGCATCCGCCGTGCCTTGGATCAATCGTAACACTGCGGGGTGCAATGGATTGTACAGGTCGGCAACTTGTTCATCGGTGCGATCGACTGCGATGGTGTACATGGTCAGGTCGTTAGACCCCACGGCAAAAAAATCGGAAACCGCGGCCAACGCATCGGCGGTGAGGGCCGCGCTGGGAATTTCGATCATCACGCCCACCGGGGGCAGGGGATCGGCAATGGCGATGTTTTCGCTTTTTAAGCGTTCGGCAACGGTGTTGATGATGGCGCGGGTGCGTTTGACTTCGCGGGTGCTAGACACCATCGGCAACAAGATGCGCACCGGACCAAAGGCCCCGGCTCTTAAAATGGCGGCGATTTGCGATTCTAACAGCTCTGGTTTTTTCAAAGACAAACGAATGCCGCGCAGGCCCAAGGCACTTTGCGCACTTTCGCCGATGTCCTTGGTGATGGCTTGGGCCAGTTTTTCGCCACCAATGTCCAAGGTGCGGATGGTGGTGGTGCGGCCATCCATGGTCTTGACGATATCGCGGAGCAAGACAAATTGTTCTTCTTCGCTGGGAATGGTTTCTCTGTTCATAAACATGAATTCCGACCGCAGCAGGCCGATTGAGCTGGCCCCGGAATTGATCACGCCGGGCATTTCGATGGGCAATTCAACGTTACACCCCAGCGAGATATCGACGCCGTCGCGGGTGATGGACGGTTGACGCCGCAGACGTTCTAAACGTTTTAAGTTTTTTTTACGTTCGGTCTGGCGAGCTTCAAAAGCCGCCAGCGTGGCCGGTTTGGGGTTTAAGATCACGCGGCCTTGGCTGCCGTCAATAATCACCAAATCCCCAGACTGGGCTTGTTGTAAAATACCCGCAGTGCCCAAAACGGCGGGCAAGCCCAACGCGCACGCCATGATCGCGGTGTGGCCTTGGGCTCCCCCCAATACGGTGCCAAAACCCAGCACCCGTTTGGGGTCCAGTTGAGCGGTATCGGCAGGAGTCATTTCATCGCAAATGATGATCGATCCCTTCGGCACGGTGTTTAAGGGCTTTACGTGGGTTTTGGTCAGCGCGCGAATAACCCGGTCGGCGACTTCTTTGATGTCGTCCATGCGCGCCGCGATATAGGCATCGTCCAAGGCTGCAAAGCTGGCCTGAATATCGGAAATTTCGGTCTGCAAAGCATATTCCGCATTGATGCGGTCATCTTTGATGCGCCTATAGGCACCCCGTACCAAACGAGAATTGCCCAGCATTTGTTCGTAAGCATCCAACAAAAAACCAATTTCTTCGGCCGCCGCCGGGGGAATGGTTTTGGATTTGTCCTTCATCCGACCAATTTGTTCTTGGGCGGTTTTTAAGGCGGTTTTCAGACGTTTTGTTTCGCCCGCGACTTCGCTTTTTTTCAAGCTGTATTCAGGTATGGCAATCGACCCAGATTCCCGCACGTGCACGGTTCCGATGGCGATGCCGGGGGAAACGCCCAGGCCTTTAAGGATGATTTCTTTAGGGGCAAGCATCAGCAGTCCTCGCCAAATTTATCGGCGATTAAGGCTTCGACGGCATCTAAGGCGGCGCTGGCTTGTGTGCCTTTACCGGCAACGTGAATGGTCGTGCCGATGCCCGCGGCCAACATCATCAAACCCATGATGGACCGCCCATCAACCGATTGCCCGTCTTTTTCAACGGTGAGCACGGCTTCGAATTCACCCGCCAATTTGACAAACTTTGCCGCCGCACGGGCATGCAATCCGCGTTCGTTGCAAATGATCAGGGTGCGATCCTTTTTGGTTTGGGGGGTCATTCGGCATCCTGATTAAGCAGTTCGGAGGCAATGTTAATGTATTTGCGTCCCGCGTCTTTGGCTTGCAAGGCAGCGCTGCCCAAATCGTCGGCCCCGCGCACGCTGGCCAGTTTAATCAGCATGGGCAAATTGACGCCCGCAATGACTTCGACGTTGGCTTTTTCAATGACGCTGATGGCCAGATTAGACGGTGTGCCGCCAAACATGTCGGTCAGCAAAATGACGCCGTTGTCATCGTCGCATTTGGAAATGCTGTCTAAAATCTGTTTGCGCCGTTCTTCCATATCATCGTCTGGGCCGATGCAAATGGACGCCACGGATTCCTGAGGTCCAACCACGTGTTCCATAGCGGAAATCAATTCGTCGGCCAAGCGACCATGGGTAACAAGAACGATGCCAATCATAGCGTTTTTTCCGTTTTTTCTTCAGCATGAGTGCTGATTTAAAGAGTTTACGTTTGTAAGTCCCGATGAACAAGCCGCACGTTATTCATACTTTTTTTCAGCCATTTTGACAATGTTTCTGCGACAAAAACAGAACGATGTTTTCCTCCGGTGCATCCGATTGCAAGAGTCAGGTACGATTTTCCTTCGTCTTCATAGCGTGGCACCAAGGGGCTCAATAGATTTATCAGGTTGTCGATGAAGCCTTCAAACAGGGGATCATCGCGAATATAGGCTTGTACTTCTGGGGCGCGACCATCCTTGGGCTTTAAGGCTGGGTCGTAATGGGGGTTTCGTAAAAAACGCACATCAAACATCAAATCCGCGTCGCGCGGAATGCCATGACGATAGGAAAAGGACGTGACCATTACGGCCATGGACCGGGGGTTTTTATCGGCATCGAAATTATGGGCTAAAAAGCCTTTGGCGTCGTAGGGCGAGCGTCCGGTGGTATCTAAATACAAATCGACCAGCCCCACCAACGGTGAAACCAGCCCGCGTTCCAAGGTGATGCCATCCAAAATCGGGCGATCAACGGCCAGGGGATGGCGGTGGCGGGTGGCGGTATACCGCCTGAGCAATTCTTCGTCTTCGCAATCGACAAACAGGATTTTGATGCGCAGGCCGGGGCGTTTTCTGAGCCGTCCAATGCATTCGATGAGGGCCTTGGCCTCAAAATCGCGGGTGCGAATATCGACACCCACGGCCAAGGGTGTGGCTTCGCCGTCAGAATCTGAATGGACGATGTTGCCCAACAACGACAAAGGAATGTTGTCCAAGGCCTCAAAACCCAAATCTTCAAAGGCCTTTAAGACCGTGGTTTTCCCGGCACCAGACATACCCGTGACCAAAACCATCAGGCGATCTTGTTTTGGCGTTTTTGCGTCAAGTGAGCTCATGCATCCTCGGCTTCAAGATTATAAAACAAATGCTCGGCTTGAGCTTTTAAGGTCAGGCGAATTTTCGCCGGAGCCGAGGCGTCTAGACCGTGCAGAGTGTAGAGCGGCACGCGAAGACCTTCAAGCGATAGGTGTGCTGGTTTGGGCAGGCGTTCTATTTTATTTAAGTCCTGCAAATCAAAGATGGCGATCACCGGAACGTGGGTTTTGTAAGGGACGCGTATCAAGCCAATGCCCCGGATTTCGATCAAGCCTTTTAAGGTGTCGGGCGGGCTGGCGTACAGTTGACCGTCTTCTTCGAGGGTGAGTTCGGTGTAATCATCGGCGACCAAATGCCAGCCTTGATCCATCAAACGCAGGGCTAAATCGGATTTTCCAGACTCTGATGCTCCCTGCAACAAAATCGCCTGTCCTTCAAAAGCAACGCATGTGGCATGAATGCGGTTCATATTACGCCTCTGGTTTTGAAGCGGAAAGCGTGTCGGAAACGACGCTGATCAGTTCGGGGATGTTAAAGGGCTTGGTCAAATAGGTGAGGAAACCAGCCTCAACCCCTTTTTGGACTTCGGCCGGCATGGCGTCGGCGCTGATGGCGATGACCGGAATGTCGGCGGTTGCGGTGTCGCATTTTAAGACCGCTAACGCTTCGATACCGCTCATGCCCGGAAGATTGATATCCATCAAAATCAGTTGCGGTTTGTCTTTTTGCGCCATGGCCAAGCCTTGTTCCGCCGTGGGGGCCGTGTGCAGTTCAACGTCGGAAAGGTCTTCCATGATGGTTTTCATCAGTTCAACCAAAGACGTATTGTCTTCGATGTACAAAATACGACTGGCATTGGTTATCATGAAGACGTCCTTTTTGTCGTCTTTTAAGGACGATGATTTTGGAGTTTTATGGTCGTGGGTGGACAGGGGCAAGTCCACCCAAAATGTCGTGCCAACCCCTTCAGAACTTTGAAAACTAATATCACCGCCCATCACCTTGACCAAGTGTTGGGTGATGGTGAGGCCGATGCCGGTGCCTTCGATATTTGAATTTTCGGCGCCCAGACGGGAAAAGGGTTGAAACAGTTCGATTTGGCGGTTCAAAGGAATGCCATGTCCGGTATCAACGATCGAAATTCGATGCATGTTGTTTTCGATGTCTGTGTTGCTGATGATGATTTTGCCCCCTTTTTGATTGTATTTAACGGCGTTGGACAACAGGTTAAACAGCACTTGTTTTAAACGAATTTGATCGGCCAAAAAGACCGCGTCGCTGAAATTTTCATGGTGGATGGTGATGTTGTTGGTCCGGGCCATGGGCTTAACCATTTCGATGCAATCGTTGAGGGCTTGGAGCGCATGCAGAGGTTCTATATCAAGTTTTAAGCTGCCTGATTCAATTTTTGTTAGGTTTAAAATATCGTCAATCAGGCTTAATAAATGCTCGCCACCCTTGATGATTTGAGCGGTGGCATTTTTCTGTTTTTTGTTCAAAGGATCTTTGGGGTTGAGTTCCAGCACCTGAGCAAATCCCAAAATGGCATTCAGTGGCGTGCGCAACTCGTGGCTCATGGACGATAAAAAATCGGACTTTGCGTTGTTCGCGGTTTCGGCGGTTTCTTTGGCGATGACCAAGTCTTTTTCAGCATTTTTCAGCTCTGTAATGTCGGTCGAAATACCGCACAAGGCATAGACTTCGCCCGATAAATGGCGCAACGGGAACTTTACAGATATATAAGTGTGGTCTCCGTCGTCTTGCGGGACCAGCTCTTCAATTTCCAGCGGTGCATTCAAGCCCAATGTTTTAAGGTCATTGGTGCGAAAGGTGATGGCCGTTTCGGCGGGGAAAATGTCTTGGTCTGTTTTGCCGATGATATCGCTGTTGGAAAGGTGAAACAGGCTTTCAAATTTGTGGTTCACAAATACATATTTACCATCGGTGTCTTTGATGTAAATCACGGACGAAGTGTTGTTGAGCAAATCACGTTGTTGCTTTTCACTTTCCCGAAGCTCGTGCTGGGCTTTTTTGTTTTTGCGCAAAGCTTGTAACAAAAAGATCACCAGAAAAACCAAAAGTGTTGAAGAGCCACCGAGGATATAAATGGCGAGGGTGCTTTTTTCTTCGATTTCGTCGGTTTGTTGGTCAACGATATCTTCGAGGCGACTTTGATAATGCCACAGGTCTTCTTGCAGTTCGCGTTCTTTGGAGATGTCT
Source organism: Rhodospirillaceae bacterium (assembly GCA_002401565.1). Classification (GTDB taxonomy): domain Bacteria; phylum Pseudomonadota; class Alphaproteobacteria; order Rhodospirillales; family Magnetovibrionaceae; genus JANLGW01. Next base: position 14,543 of record NVTL01000048.1, on the reverse strand, counting down.
TGGATGATGGAATGCAAAAGCGTGCGCCCGTCAAAATCCAAAGGGATTGAATGCACGGTCACGGTGCGAATAGTCCCGTCGGAAATTTTATGGCGGAAGATGAAAAAGTTACGGCCTTCGGACGCTGCCAGTCGTCGTTCTTCGGCCACTTGAACGGCGGTTAATTGGTTGATGGTCTGAATTTTCATGGTGCGCAAGCGGTCTTGAGGATGGCCATAAAAGTTGCTGGCCGCCTTGTTTGCATCCACGATATTGCCGTTTTTGGGATCAATCAACAACATGATCGAGCTGTGTTTSTTGWMRWCGYCCTNGNMTTCNKGKSGYCGCMMWRCTKCTTKGGGG
>NVTL01000048.1:0-14196 GCA_002401565.1 Rhodospirillaceae bacterium | reverse complement strand
KRMRGCYRMMAGCNSMWCWGNAKCWGCWCRAGNCGKCSWRKMYRGCYASGGCANSCTTKGCGTANGCTGNNNKCGCGGATGCGGGTCAGGTGGCTAAAGATATTCAGAATCCTCTTGTACACTTCAAGGTGACTTTGATGATCACTAACCATAACACAAATTTTTATGTGCACACCCGCTTATGTGATGTTTTTCAGCGTTATTAACGTGATTTGATCAAGATGACTTCTTTGGCGGGGCCATCATAAAAATTACAACGGCCTTTGCTGTTTACCGCAAACCGCGCGGCCTTAATTGATGGATCGCTTTTAGCGGCTTGGTTGATTGTGCAGTCACTGCATCCTTGTGCATCACCGCAACAAATTGTCTTTCCGTGAGTCTTCATGATCTTCCCCCAAATGTATATATAAGAAGATTAGACTAGCAATTGGTTAATAACCTGACAATAAAAAGGTTATTATGTTGGGGTTGGCAAACACACGGTGAACCGCGCGCCTTTGATTACATCGTTGGTGTCTATGATGTTTTCAGCCTTTAAGGTGCCGCCTTGGGCCTCGATAATTTGCAAAGAAATTGATAACCCTAGACCGGAATGGCGGCCAAATTCTTCAGATTCAGGGCGTTCGGTGTAAAATCGATTGAAAATATCTTGTTCTTTTCCGGGGGGGATTCCGGGGCCTTCATCTTCAACCGTGATGCAAATCCAGTCTTTGTTGTTGCGGGCTTGGATGCGAATGGGTTTGTCTTTGGGGGAAAAAGAGATGGCGTTGCTGAGCAAGTTTCGAAACACTTGCATCAGGCGATCTTCGGTGGCGCTGACGATGATGTTTTCATCCAAATCCAGCTCAAGCTTAGGTCCGTTTTTGCTTTCGGTGTGGCTGTGAATATCGGCGAGGGTCGCCAGCAGATGAGCCAAATCAACGGGTTTGTTTTCGGCGCGCGATAGTTCCGCATCCAACCGAGAAGCATCTGAAATATCCGTGATCAAACGATCCAGCCGTTCAACATCGTCTTGGATCACGGCCATCAGTTTTTTCTGTTGAGCCGGATCTTTGACCAGACGGGTGGTTTCAACGGCGCTTTTTAAACTGGTCAGCGGGTTTTTGATTTCGTGCGACACATCGGCGGCAAAGGCTTCGATGGCATCCATGCGGGTCCACAAAGCTTCGGTCATATCGTTCAGGGCCGCCGCCAAATCACCGATTTCGTCTTCGCGCGCGGTCATTTTGGGGATGGTGTGTTGACGGTGATGGCCAATGCGAATGCGTTCGGCGGCGCGGCTTAAAATGCGGATGGGCCGGGCAATCGTGCCGCCCAGATACAGCGAGACCAAAACCGTAAAGATCAAGGTCACGGAAAAGACCTGTAAGGTGTCTTTGCGCACCTCAAACATGGCGGCATCAATGTCGGTGGATGTTTTAGATAACATCAAAACACCCAARGTTTGCTTGTAACGGGTGACCGGCAAAGCCACCGATAAAATCAACGAACGGTCGGGCATGTTTCTGTGGGCGACCCAGATTTCGCCGTTCATAGCCCCCACCACTTCGGCGTAATCTTGGCCTTGTTGTTCGATGTTTTCCAGATACGGGTCATAGTCTTCGACACCGGGAAGCCAGAAATAGATCACGTCTAAATAATAAAACGCCTTGTCTAAAAATGTGTTTTGGTTTGAGGTCGGCGGCGCAAGACTTTCGGCTTCGACAATTTCCCCGCCGGGCTGGAGCAAAATCCGAGAATCAGCGACCAATTTTCCGTCTGGGGCAAATAATCTGGCGCGGGTTTGGGCGGTAAACGCCAAGCGCCGGACAATTTGAATGGCCAAATCGGGCAGGATTTGCTCACCCTTTGGCGAAACCGCACTTTCACTTAAGGCCACGGCAAAAATTTCACCATTGCTGCGCAGGGCGGAAAGTTCCGTGACGATCAATGAACGCCGATATTCGCCCAAATAAAACAGGCCAACCAAAAGCAAGGCCGGGGCCAATAAATTGACCGCCAAAATCCGCCGCGTAAGGGGGGAAATACGCTGGTTACAGGTGGATTTGCGTTTGTGAAACGGATCGGAATTCATCAATTATTCACCAGAATAGCGATAGCCAACGCCGTATAACGTTTCAATGGCGGAAAATTCTTTGTCAGTTTCCCTAAATTTTCGGCGCAAACGTTTGATGTGACTGTCGATGGTGCGATCATCCACATATATATGTTCGCCATAGGCCGCGTCGATGAGTTGATCACGGCTTTTAACGTGACCGGGGTTTCTGGCCAAGGCTTGGATCAGCAAAAATTCGGTGACCGTTAAATTGACGTGTTTGCCTTTCCACGTGCACAAATGGCGGCTGGAATCCAACATCAGATCGCCGCGTTGGACAATTTCTTGAGCTGCAGGGGCGGGGTCTTTGCGGCGCAACACCGCGCGGATGCGTTCAATCAGCAAACGTTGAGAGAAAGGTTTTTTGATATAATCATCAGCGCCCATGCGCAAACCCATGGCTTCATCGATTTCATCATCCTTAGACGTCAGGAAAATCACCGGAAGCTCGCTGCGTTTGCGAAGCTCGTCCAACAGTTCCATGCCATCCATGCGCGGCATTTTAATATCCAGAACGGCAAGGTCGGGGGGATTGCGGGTCATTTCGCGCAAAGCTTCTTCGCCGTCCTTATAGGTCAGGACTTTAAAGCCTTCGGCTTCCAAGGTCATGGAAACGGACGTTAAGATGTTGCGGTCATCGTCGACCAGTGCGATGGTTTGAACCATGATGTAAATCCGTGTGTTAAGGCGTTGTTTATATCTATATTTTAGATCATTATAATTAAACGCCTCATTGTGGCAAAATTATAGTTGAAAATCGATTCATTAAGGATACCTATTTTGGACGAGTTTGGGAAAGCCATTGGCGGATTTGCACGGTTGTTGCTGGATTCCGCCCGCGATCTGGCACCCATCGTCGTGGTTATTGCCTTTTTTCAGGTGGTGGTGATCAGGCAACCCTTTCCCAATTTAGATCAAATTTTGATCGGAACGGCCTTCGTTATTTTAGGTTTGGCGTTTTTTATTCGCGGTCTGGAAATGGGTTTGTTCCCGTTGGGCGAAGCCATGGCACAGGCGTTTGCGCGCAAGGGCAGTGTTATGTGGATGCTACTGTTTGCGTTTGCCTTGGGCTTTGGCACCACGGTGGCCGAACCCGCTTTGATTGCTGTGGCTGGTGAAGCCGCCAGCACAGTCGCCGAAGCCGGCGGCATCGCCAATGATGAAGCTTCCTTGAAAAGTTATGCCTTTGGTCTGCGTATGACCGTGGCGTTGTCGGTGGGCATCGCCATCATGATCGGCGTGATACGCATTGTAAAAGGCTGGCCCATTCAATGGTTGATCATTGGTGGTTATTTGGGCGTGGTTGTTTTGACGTTTGTGGCGCCGCCTGAGATTATCGGTATTGCTTACGATTCCGGCGGCGTAACCACGTCGACGATTACGGTGCCGTTGGTAACCGCGTTGGGTGTTGGTTTGGCGTCGTCTATCCGTGGGCGCAATCCCATGACCGATGGTTTTGGCCTGATTGCGCTGGCCAGTTTAACGCCCATGATGTTCGTCATGGTTTATGGCATTGTGTATTGAGGGGGCAAGATGGACTTAATTAATCATATTCTCGCCACCGCCGGGTCAACCGTTTTTGACGTGTTGCCGATTGCGCTGATTTTGATGTTTTTCCAAGTGGCGGTCTTAAAAACCATGCCGCCAAACCCCAAACGCATCGCCGTTGGTTTTGCCTATGTGTTGATTGGTTTGACGTTGTTTTTGGTGGGTCTTGAAATGGCCTTGTTCCCGGTGGGCGAAACCATGGCAACACAATTGACCGCCCCTGAATTCATCGGTGGCGCGGCGCTGCAAGGCATTGTCCGGTGGCAAGATTATATGTGGGTGTATATTTTTGCCGCTTCGATTGGTTTTGCGACCACGGCGGCTGAACCGTCGTTGATCGCCGTGGCGCTGAAAGCTCAACAGGTGTCTGGTGGTGCGATTAAAGCCAGTGGCCTGCGTTTTGCGGTGGCCATTGGGGTCGCTATTGGCGTGTCGTTGGGGGCATATCGCATCGTCACCGGAACACCCCTGCATTGGTATATTATTGCGGGTTATGTGGTGGTGCTTGCCCAAACGATCTGGGCCCCAAAAACAATTATCGCCTTAGCCTATGATTCCGGTGGCGTTACCACATCGACGGTGACGGTTCCGGTGGTGACGGCCTTGGGCCTTGGTTTGGCATCGACCATTCCGGGGCGCAGTCCGTTATTGGACGGCTTTGGCCTGATTGCCTTTGCCAGTTTGTTTCCCATTATGGCGGTTTTGGCCTATGCCAAAATGTCTGAATGGTACCAGGCTTGGCTTTTAAAAAGAGATACCGAACAAGAAAATAAAGACAAAGATGTTCAAGAGGAGAGCAGCCTATGAATATGAAAATGATTATGGCGTTGGTTAAAGATGAAATCACGCAAACCATTATTGATGCGGCAAGGGACGCTGGTGCCACCGGAGCAACGGTGATCACCAGCGCTCAGGGCGAAGGCCTAAAAAAGGAAAAGACCTTTTTTGGGCTGGATCTGGCCACCCAGCGCGACATCATTATTTTTATTGTTGAAGGCTCTAAAGCCCGTGAAATCATCGAAGAAATTGCCCGCGCCGGGCGTTTTGACGAAGACCACGGTGCCGGTATGGCCTGTCAAATCCGCTTGGAAGACGTTGTTGGTTTAAGCAGCCAGATGTCCACATTAATTCACGAAGTCGAGGATGAGTTATGAGTGAAGAAAATTACGCAAAAGTATCGGATGTGATGACCGCATCCATCAAAACCATTGACGCCACCGCCACGGTTGCCGAAGCCATTCAAATGATGCGCGAAACCGGAGTCAGTTCGCTGGTCACCGAACGCCGCGATGAAAGCGATGAATTTGGTTTGGTGGTGGTGTCTGATATTGCCCGCGACGTGATTTCTAAAAACCGCGCTCCGGAACGGGTGAATGTTTACGAAATCATGACCAAGCCTGTTTTGACCTTACCCGTGGAAATGAAAATTCGCTATGGGGTTCGCTTGTTGGTGCAATTTGGCTTGTCCCGTGCCTTGGTTGTTGATGGACACCGGATACCGGTCGGTATTGTATCGCTGCGCGATATGGTGTTGCGGCATTCCGAAGACTAAGGCCGTGGCCGACAAACAATCTTCTGGTGAGGCTGCACGATCGGCGCGCCTGATTGCGCGTGGGGCTTTGTCGGGGGCGTTGGCGACGGTGCGCAAAGGCAAAGATGCGGGGCGTCCGTACGTGTCGAAAGTCGGCTTGGCTTTGGACATAGATGGATCGCCGCTGTTTTTGTTTTCGACCTTGGCGGCACATACCCAGGACGTGATGGCCGATTCGCGCGCATCTTTGTTGGTCGAAGCCCCCAGCCCTGAAAACACCCCCAATCCCTTGCAAGTGGGGCGAGCCACCCTTGTTGGACAGCTTGAACAATTGCCCGCCCCAACCGATGATTATGAACGCGCCCGTTATCTTGTGCGTCACCCAAGTGCCGCTCAATATGCTGGCTTTGGCGATTTTTCAATGTGGCGGATGAACGTTGAAAAGGTTCATTATGTGGGGGGCTTTGGTCGGGCAAAATGGGCCAAAGCGGATAACTATTTAACGCCGAACCCGTGGTTAAAGGCTTGCGAGGTTCAGCTTATGGCCGATTTGGGCGGCGTGGCTCAAAAGATCCTTCAAATTGATGGTGATGGTGTGACGGTGGCGGGGTCGGATGAAACCGAATTTAGACAAAATTTTTCCGCTCCCGCAAAAGATATTGAAGATTGGCGCACTCATTTTGATCGCTTGTTTCACGCTTAAGAATACCTACATATAAATCCATCCCGTTTAAAAGGGTATTTTCTCCCGAACCGCAAACGTACTGGAGTTTCTTATGGATTTTGGAATGTTCATTTCGTTGGTTGCCATCGCCATTGCCTTGGGCGCGTTGTGGGTGGCCGGGGATGCTCTTGGTAAAATCGAAGATCAAACTCAGGTTATTTTACAAAGCCATATTCAGCCCCTGCGCGCGGATGTTCAAAAAATCACCCAGCATTTAAATAAAATTCAGAAAAGTATTGGCAGTGCGAACGGCACAGAAAAAGACCTTCAACACCGCTTTACAAGACAGGATGAAATCGTCGCCGAACTTGAAGATAGGGTGGTAAAGTTGCGTCAGGATTTAGACGCTTTTGACAAGTCTATTCCGGGCCGTTACCGGGTCGCGCCAGGCCGAAAAGCCACCAAGTCTAGGGTCGATCCAAGCTTTCAATAGAACATAATTTATTTAAGGGTTTTGCTTTTTAAAAAGTACCGTTAGGCTCTTACTTTCAGTGTGAACCGGAGTAAAATTCATGCCCAATTCGAGAGACTTCCCCACTCAAAATTTAGCCCTTATAAAATGGGTCCAAGACATTGCGAAGCTGACAAAACCCACAGACATTCATTGGTGTGACGGCACCAAAGCCGAATATGATCGATTGTGCGCCGAAATGGTGGACTCGGGCACTTTAATTCGCCTGAACCCTGAAAAACGCCCCGACAGTTATTTGGCAAGATCAAGCCCGTCGGACGTCGCTCGCGTCGAAGGCAGTACTTATATTTGCAGTGAAAAAGAAGAAGACGCTGGCCCCACCAACAATTGGATGGCGCCGGACGAAATGCGGGGCATTTTGGATGGCCTGTTTGAGGGCTGCATGATCGGGCGCACCATGTACGTGGTGCCGTTTTCCATGGGACCGTTGGGGTCCCCCATCGCGCACATTGGCGTGCAAGTCACCGACAGTGCCTACGCCGCCGTATCCATGCGCATCATGACCCGTATGGGCCAGCCGGTGTTGGACGTGTTGGGCGACGATGGCGCATTTGTACCGTGTATTCATTCGCTGGGCGCGCCGTTGGCCGCTGGTGAAAAAGACGTAGCTTGGCCGTGCAACGATACCAAATACATTGTGCATTACCCTGAATCTCGTGAAATCTGGTCCTTTGGGTCCGGTTATGGCGGCAATGCTTTGTTGGGTAAAAAATGTTTTGCGTTGCGGATTGCGTCATCGATGGCGCGTGACGAAGGCTGGTTGGCCGAACACATGTTGATTGTGGGTTTGGAAAGTCCCGAAGGCGAAAAAACCTATATCGCTGCGGCCTTTCCTTCGGCCTGCGGCAAAACCAATTTGGCCATGTTGATTCCCCCCGCCGGAATGGAAGGTTGGAAAGTGTGGACCGTGGGCGATGACATTGCGTGGATTAAACCGGGCGCGGATGGACGGTTGCATGCGATCAATCCTGAATATGGATATTTTGGCGTTGCTCCGGGAACGTCCGATGCATCCAACCCAATTGCCATGCAAACTTTAAAATCGGGTTGCATCTATACCAATGTTGCGCTGACCGATGATGGTGATGTGTGGTGGGAAGACATGTGCGATGCCCCCGATCATTTGATTGATTGGAAAGGCAATGATTGGACGCCAGCGATGGGCACGTTAGCCGCTCACCCCAATTCTCGCTTTGCCACCCCCGCCAGCCAATGCCCGTCGATTGACCCCGCGTGGGAAGATCCAAAGGGCGTGCCGATTTCGGCCTTTGTGTTTGGTGGACGGTTGTCCAAAACTTTTCCTTTGGCGTATCAGGCGTTTGATTGGGATCAYGGCGTATACATGGCGGCAACCATGGGGTCCGAAGCCACCGCCGCCTCCGAAGGCCAAGCCGCAATTCGCCGCGACCCGTTCGCCATGTTGCCGTTCTGTGGTTATAACATGGCCGATTATTGGAAACATTGGGTGGACATTGGCGCGAAACTAGACAATCCGCCGGAAATTTTCCGCGTAAATTGGTTCCGCAAAGATGAAAATGGAAAATTCATGTGGCCGGGTTTTGGGCAAAACATGCGGGTCTTGAAATGGATCGTCGACCGGGTCAATGGTCGCGCCGAAAATGCGGTCAAAAGCCCGTTGGGGCATATGCCTGTGCACGCCGATATTCCGTGGGACGGTTTGGATTTTGACGATGACCGTTTTCATCATTTGATGGAAGTCGACAAAGCCGGAGCCTTGGCCGATGCCGAAGATCAAAGCGAATTGTTTGGTCGGTTTGGGGACAAGCTTCCGGCCGAGATGGAACGCGAACGCCAAGCCCAAATTGCCCGGTTGAAGGCGGGCCCAGATATTTGGAAACTTCCAGATTAAAGCTTAATCATCATCTACAATCTGATCTAGGGGAAGGTGGCAATGGGGGCATATGCCGCCTTCTGCCGTTTTGCGTTGGTGCGCGGCGGCTTCCATGATGGCGTGCACATCGGCTTTGTTCAGGTTTAAGTGGCGCCCCAATTTATCGAGGTCTTCTTGTTCATCATCGGAAATAACCCCGTCTTGCAGGGCGTCTTGCACGTGTTCTTCCAATTCCATGCGACGACGGTGCAGGGCATTGTTAAAGCCAGAGGCCAAGATGCCCGCAGGTAAGGCCACCATACCCAAACCGATAATGCCGATAAAAGCGCCGATCATTTTGCCGTACGGGGTCAGCGGAACAATGTCGCCATAGCCCACCGTGGTCATGGTGATGATGGCCCAATACATGGCGGCGGGGATGGATGAAAACTTGTCGGGTTGAGCTGCATGTTCAAAAACAAAGGCCAAGGACGCTGCGACAAACATCAGCAACATGGAAATAAACATGGCAGCACCTATGGTCCGGGCTTCTTCGCGAAAGACCTGTAACAATAACGTCATGGCGCTGGAATACCGGGTGAGTTTGAAAATCCGCAACAACCGCAAAGCCCGCAAAATGCGTAGGTCCGCGCCAAAAAACATCGACAGGTAAAACGGCGCAATCGCGACAATGTCAATGATCGCGAACCACGTCACCATATAACGAACCCGTCCGCGTATGGGGTGGGTATGGTCGGGTTTCCATGGATTATCCACGGCTGACCAAACCCGCGCGATATATTCAAAGGTAAATATAATGACGGAAAATATTTCAAAGACCTCAAAAAAGGTCTCGTGTCCGGCTTTGATGCTGGCCACCGATTCCAAAACCACAGCCAAAACATTCAGCGAGATCAGGATGATCAGGGCGATATCAACCTTGTGGGTTAAAGTATCGCCGTCATTGACCGCGTACAGAACTTCAGCGGTGCGCAAACGTGCCCGCTCGTAAGCATTTTTTGGAACATCTTCATCATTCATAACAAGATGATACTGTGAAAATACTTAACAAAATGGTGTTGCCTAAGATTTGAAGTGACGGGCACCTTGGACGCCCAAAATCAACCAGCCCAAAATCAGCAATCCACCACCAACCGGGGCCGCACCGGTAACCGGAACAATCATCAATCCGCCAAAGGAATACAAAGTTCCAACAAACAACACGATGCCCGCTTGAAAAAGGATGCCGGTAATTGTGAAGCTTTTATGTGGAAACCGTGCACTGATAATACCAACCATAAGCAAGGCCATGCCGTGCCACATTTGATATTGAGAGCCCATCATAAAGACGTCGCGAATGTCGGGTGTATCACCCAAAGCATGCCAGCCATAGGCCCCCATGCCCACAGCCATTGCCGCGTTGATGCCGGCCAGAAGTATCCAAATGTTCATGTCGTGTTCCTTATCTTAACGGTATCTTGAGCGTTTTAAGTCTACACCTTCGTATGGTTTTTAGAAACGTCTTTTTTGTTCTGATTTTCCCCATCGTGTTTCTGACGGCGGGGGTGGCTTTTTTGTCAAAGCCCATTGATGTGCCGTTTTCGCTGAGCGTGATTTTACCCCTGATGCCCTATCTTTTAGGCTTTGCCGCCTTGGTTTTGGGCTGGTGGTTTAAATCTCCGCGCGTGGTGTTGATGGTGGGGTTGTTGTTGGGCGCGCACTGGGCTGTGTCGACCTTTGTTCCAGATATAGAACACGCGGGCGCATATTCAAGGGAAATCATGGTGATTTATGCGGCCCTTGCCGTGTTGTTCCCCATCAATGCGGTGCTGATTGCTTTCATGAAAGATCGTGGCATGGCGTCCAAAACGGTGCTCAGTTGGGTGCTGTTTATCTTGTTACAGATGATGGGCTTGTTGGTGGTTTGGGACGCCGGACTGGGGCCGGGCACGTGGATTGATGAAGCCTTGCACGTGCGCGTGTTCAATACCGCGTTTGATTATTGGTCGTTGTTGCCGCAACCCGCGATTTTGCTGTTTGCTGTGATTACGGTTGTCCTTTTTGCACGGGCCGTGTGGACCCAAACCGCGATTGACGGCGGTCTATTTGGCGCGGTGGCGGCGTGTGGTGTGGCGTTGCATGGCGCGGGTCAGGGTTTGTTACCACCATTAATGTTTACGTTTGCCTGTCTGGGGCTTTTGATTGCAGTGTTTCAAGAAAGTTACCGTTTGGCCTATATCGACGAGCTGACCAATCTGCCGGGCCGCCGCGCCTTRATGCATGATTTAAATGCGTTAAGTGGGCGTTACACGGTGGCGATGTTGGATGTGGATCATTTTAAAAAATTCAATGATACCTATGGTCACGATGTGGGCGATCAGGTTTTAAAATTGGTCGCCAGCCGCATGATGGCGGTCACGGGCGGCGGGCGAGCCTTTCGCTATGGCGGCGAAGAATTCACGGTGCTGTTTGCTAAAAAATCAGCCGAACAAGCGTTGCCGCATCTGGACAAGCTTCGCCAAGCCATTGCCGCCGCCAGTTTTGATTTGCGCGACGAAGACCGCCCCAAACAAAAACCACCGCGCACCGCCAAACCAAAACCGAAAACAAATAAAAGCGTCAGCGTGACCATTTCCATCGGGGCGGCTGAAAGTGAATCTGGTCAAAAACCACCCGAAACTTTAAAAGCTTCTGACCAAGCCCTATATAGAGCTAAGGACGGTGGACGCAACAGAGTTTCGGTATAGGAGCATTTGATGACAACGTATGATCTTCACAAACTCACGCAAGAGGTCAATGAATTTTGGTTTGGCAACGGGCAAGAGTTTCGGCCCCAGTGGTTTCAAAAAGATGAGGCCTTTGACCAAGAAATCGAAGACCGTTTTTCAGAGGCTTTGACCGCAGCGGGGAACGCTGAGCTTAACGCCATGACCGACACGCCAGAGGGGGCTTTGGCCTTATTGTTGATGCTTGACCAATTCACCCGCAACACGCGTCGGGGTCAGGCTTCGATGTATGACAACGATGCGTTGGCCTTAAAAATTGCCAATGAAGCTGTGCACAAAGGTTTTGATTTAAAGGTCTCGCCGCTTCAACGTTCGTTCTTTTATTTGCCCTATGAACACAGTGAAAACCTTGCGGATCAAGATACATCCATCGAAAAATTTACGGCGTTGGGCAACGAGTCGGGATTAACATGGGCCGTTCAACACTACGACATCATCAAACGTTTTGGCCGTTTTCCCCATAGAAACAAACAATTGGGGCGCACCAGCACGGCGGCAGAAAAAACGTTCCTGACCGAAGACGGATCATCTTTTTAAAATTTGTAAAAACACAATTGCCTTCTTACGATTTGGTGATTAAAGGTAGAGTCTAATAAGGACCATTTAAGGACTAAGAATCGTGAATATCAAACACGTCATCCCCCATAAAACAGACAAAACCCTCACCATCAATTCTGCTGAAACCGTTAAAGCCGCCATCCGCCTTTTACATACAAAGGGCGTCGGGTTGCTTATTGTGGTTGATGATCAAGCTGAATTGTTTGGGGTCGTATCGGAACGCGATGTCATCCGCGTTCTTGACGAAAAAGGGGCGGAGGCTTTGGATATGCCCATCGCAGATCTGTCCACACGAGATGTGATAACGTGCCCCGGTGAAGCTCACCCCCATGATGTTCTGGATAAAATGTTCGAACACAACATCCGTCATATGCCAGTTATGGAAGGCGGAAAAATCACCAGTCTGGTCAGCAGTCGCGACCTCATTAAATACGTCGCAAAACATTTAAAACCGGACGAACAAGCCATGTTATGGGCAAAGCTGATCCAGTTGCACTAAACGTCCCCTTAACCCTTCATASCACAGCCGCTGGCCCCGCACATGGATGCGGATGGGCATTGTGGGGCGGGTTGAGGCACGGATGATTGACCGCCAACACTCGGCGCTGACAAACCCTTTGTAAGTTTTTTCGAGCCACACGTCGGACACTTCAGCGTGCCCGCCTTTAACCGAGCCTGACAGTCATCATAATTGTCAAACTGTTCCGAAAACTCATGGTCTTTGGGGCAGATGAGGGTGTAGGAAATCATCAGGTGTCCTTTGAAAAGTATAAAAAAGGCCGCTCATATAAAAGCGGCCTTTTTTTGTTTTTTGTGAGTCGCACTTAACGCGGCAATAATGTCTCGCCCATTAAGAACTCATCAACAGACCGGGCGGCTTGGCGGCCTTCTCTGATGGCCCAGACGACCAGCGATTGTCCGCGGCGCATGTCTCCGGCGACAAATACTTTATCGACGGATGTTTTGTAATCGTCGGTATTGGCGGMRACGTTWCCGCGRCCGTCTTTWTYRACACCYGAYTSGTCAATCATGCCSKCGTGAATGGGAWGYACAAARCCCATGGCTAAGWASGCRTGTTCRCACGGAATTTCGAATTCYGATCCSGCRACYTCRGMCATRWTCCATTGGCCATTTTCGCCTTGTGACCATTCCACGTGCATGCATTTTGCGGCGCGCAGATTGCCCTTGTCATCGCCCAAGAATTCCTTGGTGATGACGTTCCATTGACGGTCGCAGCCTTCTTCGTGGCTGGACGACGTGCGCAGTTTTTGCGGCCAGTCGGGCCACGTCAACAGCTTGTCTTCTTTAACCGGAGGTTTGGGCATGATTTCAATTTGCGTGATGGCGTTTGCGCCTTGACGTTGAGACGTGCCAACGCAATCAGACCCCGTATCACCACCGCCAATGACCAACACGTTGGTATCGGTGGCGAGGATGTCTTTGGCGCCCACAGGTTCGCCACCAWTGCGGCGGTTTTGCTGGGTTAGGAAATCCATGGCAAAATGAACACCGTTCAAATCACGTCCCGGAACCGGAAGGTCACGGGGGGCTTCTGATCCACCCGTCATGACAATCGCGTCAAAATCTTCCAACAATTTGTCCATAGTCACATCAACACCGATGGTCATGTTGGGGCGAAAATCAACGCCTTCGGTTTGCATTTGGCCCAAGCGACGATCGATGATGGATTTGTCCAGTTTAAAGTCGGGAATGCCATAGCGCATCAGGCCGCCCGCATGTTCGTTCTTTTCATACAGCGCAACATCATGTCCGGCCCGYGCCAATTGYTGYGCACACGCCATRCCCGCAGGTCCRGCGCCGACAACGGCRAYRTTAAAATCAGAATGRCGYTTGGCRATTTKSGGYTTGATCCARCCTTGSKCCCARCCWTYRTCAACRATCGCRCATTCGATGGTTTTGATGGTGACCGGGTGGTCTTCTAAATTCAAAGTGCACGCGGCTTCGCAGGGTGCCGGACAGATCCGTCCTGTGAATTCGGGGAAGTTGTTGGTGGAATGTAAAATATCCAACGCACCCTTTTTGTCGCCTTGATAAACCAAGTCATTCCATTCCGGGATGATGTTCATCACCGGGCAGCCGTTGTGGCAAAACGGAATGCCACAATCCATGCAGCGGGCACCTTGAGCCTTGAGGTCGCCGTCTTTTAACGGCACCACAAATTCATCATAATTTCCGACACGTTGTTTGACCGGGCCATAGCAACGGTCTTGACGGTCGTGTTCTAAAAATCCGGTTGGCTTACCCATAATCTTAATTCCCCACCGAAGTGTTAACGCCTGTGTGTTCGGCCGCGCGATCTTTGGCCTGCATGTCTAAAAGAGCTCGACGATAATCGACGGGCATAACTTTTACGAACTTAGGGAGATATGTTTCCCAGTCGTCCAAGATTTTTTTGGCCAGCGCACTGTCTGTGTAATGCAAATGGCTTTTGATCAGACCTTTAAGACGCTGCGCATCATAACGGGTCATATCATGGTCGATGTTGACCCGACCGTGACCTTCAAGATCACCGCCTTGACCTTCGATTTCCATTTGCTCTTCTTCGGCCTGGATGGGCTCTAATTCAACCTGAGCCATGTTGCAGCGGGTTTCGAAATCACCCGCTTCATCCAATACATACGCAATGCCGC
>NVTL01000047.1 GCA_002401565.1 Rhodospirillaceae bacterium | reverse complement strand
CGTGTGAAATCACGGCCATCACAGATGGCGGCATCGAAGTTACCGCTGGTGACGGCGTTCCTGGCTTCATCCGCAAGGCTGAATTGTCCCGTGATCGTTCCGAACAACGTCCTGATCGTTTTGCAACTGGCGAAAAAATCGATGCGAAAATTATGCAAATCGATGCCACCAGCCGCAAATTGACCTTGTCCGTTAAAGCTTTGGAAGTTCAAGAAGAAAAAGCCGCGATGAACGAATATGGTTCATCCGATTCCGGCGCATCTTTGGGCGACATCTTGGGCGCTGCTTTAAAGTCAAAAGGCACCGGTGACGAAGCCGAAGCTCCTAAAAAAGCCGCTCCAAAGAAAAAAGCTGCTAAAAAAGACGAAGCTGAAGCCGGCGAAGAATAATCTTCCTCCTTTAAGCTTTTAAAAAAGAAACGCCCCCGGCTTTGTTGTCGGGGGCGTTTTTTTTGTTTAAGCTGTGTGGACCTAATTTTTAAAAGCAATACCCAAGGATCACCCATGTCGACTGACACAGACCTATTGATTGAACGGCGCCGAGCGCGGCGCCAAAGCTTGTTTTGGAAAGTTGTGGCCGCTGTGGCGGTGACCAGCGTTGTGGCCTTGCTGGCTTCGGGTGGTATGGGCTCAATGGGTTCCATAGGGCAACTTGGCGGCATGAACACGCTGAGCTCATCCCAAGTGAACGAAGATCACATTGCGCGCCTCAACGTCGAAGGCATCATTTTAGAAGACCGCTGGCGCGATGCGCTGATTGACGAGCTGAAAGATAATGCTCAGGTCCAAGCGGTGGTGGTTTACAYCAACAGTCCCGGCGGGGCCGTGGTGGGCGGCGAAAACCTGTATCGTAATTTACGAAGCCTAGCCGAAGAAAAGCCCGTTGTGGCTGTGTTGGGCTCTGTGGCGGCGTCAGCGGGTTATATGACTGCAATCAGCGCCGAACGTATTTTTGCCCGCGAAGGCACCATTACCGGGTCGATTGGCGTGTTGTTCGAGACCACTGAAATTACGGGTTTGTTGAACAAAATTGGCGTTAAAGCCGAATTGGTCAAAAGCGCCCCCTTAAAAGCCCAACCCAATCCCTTGGAACCGTTCAGCGCGGACGGGCGCGCGGCGATTAAGGCCGTGGTTATGGACATGTATGACATGTTTGTCGACATGGTTGTGGACCGTCGAGACCTGAACCGAGCCGAAGTTCTGTTGCTGGCCGACGGACGTATTTTTACCGGCCGCCAAGCGGTTAAAAACGGACTGGTGGATGCCATTGGTGGCGAAAAAGAAGCCATCATTTGGATGGAAACGGAAAAAGGTCTAGCGACCGATTTGCCCGTGGTCGAAGCCAAACCCGATTATCCAAAGACCAATTTGTTGCAACGATTCGTCGGGGCCGTAGGAAAAGCTATGGCTTCAGAACGACTTACACTTGACGGCTTGCTCGCGGTTTGGCACCCTAGGCTGTAGAAACTGACGGTGAAACGTATTTTTTGGTAATTTCCGCCCCCCTGAGCTCTTTAAAGGAAAGCCAAACAAAAAGGTGATTAGTATGACAAAATCTGAATTGATTCAAAGACTTGCCGAGGCCAATCCGCACTTGTATTTGCGTGATGTGGAACGGATTGTGACCACTATTTTTGATGAAATTACGAGTGCTCTGGCGGATGGTGATCGTGTTGAATTGCGCGGTTTTGGAGCGTTTTCGGTCAAAGAGCGTGGTGCACGTACTGGACGCAACCCGCGCACAGGCGATGCCGTGGACGTTCCCGCAAAATATGTACCTTACTTTAAAACGGGCAAACAGCTTCGTGAAAAGYTGAACGCAAAYACTTRATTTTTWAAGGACGGGCTGAGTTTTNGAACTTGSCCCCAAAGGCTGGAGTATAGCCCCGTGCGGCGTATTTTCTCTTGGGCGTCTTGGTTGATGTTGGTGCCAATTTTGGCTGCCGCGGTGACCTTTGCTCTGAATAACAAACATTTCTTGGAACTGAACCTCTGGCCCTTTGGCTTGACGGTTGAATTGCCCCTGTATCTGGCGTTTTTTGGCGCGATGATCTTTGGCGTTTTGTTGGGCAGCATTGTCACGTGGCTGGGTCAAGGCCGGGTCCGTTCGAACCTGCGCGGTCAAGTCTATGACGGTGAAGTGGCGCGGCGTGAGCTCAGGTCAGAACGCGAAAAAGTTGAGGCTCTTGAACAAGAACTCAAAACCTTAAAAGTCTCAACAACCTCTGCACCAACCTCTGCACCCAAAACAGAAGTGGCTGTGGTGACGCAAACGGACATCGAGCCTGAACAAGAAACACTCCCGCCCCAAAAACAAACAGGTTAATCCATGACAAATATAACGCATCCTTGGCAACGCATCTTTGTTGCTCTTGATACCACCGATGTGGGCAAAGCGGTGGAATTGGCGAACGGCCTAAAGGGATTTGTGGGCGGCGTGAAGGTCGGCAAAGAATTTTTCACCGCCAACGGACCCGAAGGCGTGCACCGCATCACCGAATGCGGCATGCCGTTGTTTTTGGATTTAAAATTTCACGACATCCCCAATACGGTCGCCAGCGCTATCCGCGCGTCCTTGGCCTTAAAACCGTTTATGGTCAACGTGCACGCCAGCGGCGGAAGCCGTATGATGAAAGCCGCCGCGGACGCCGCAACAGATACTATTGTTTTGGGCGTGACGGTTTTAACATCCATGTCAGGTGAAGATTTGGCCGAAGTCGGTGTCGATGTTGAACCCTTGGAACAAGTCTTGCGTTTGGGCAAGCTGGCAAAATCCAGCGGTCTGGATGGCGTGGTGTGTTCGGCCAAAGAAGTCGTGGCGTTGCGGGGGGCTGTCGGCAAAGACTTCAAACTGGTCGTGCCCGGCATCCGCCCAACATGGGCCAGCGCCGACGACCAACGCCGCATCGTCACCCCAAAAGACGCCATAGATTTGGGTGCAGACTACCTCGTCATTGGCCGCCCCATCACGGGACACGCCGACCCCATCGAAGCCGCGCGTTTGATTGCCGAAGAACTTTCTTAAATCAATTTTTACTATAGCAAAAACATCAAAATGCCCTGTATGGTGTTTTACACGCAGGGGAATGATGTCATGAGCGATGCCAAACAGGAAAAACCTAAAACACTTTTTACGTCCCTGTCTCTCCTAAAAAACAGCATTGAATTCATCAAAAACAATGTTCAGGTCTTGGCGCTGGTCTTATCTGTGCCGATTATTCTGGATGCCTTTTTGACGTATTTCGTGGTTGCTTACATGGGGGCTGAAAAAGTTTCTGCGCAACTTGTGCCACAGACGATGTTTTCATTTACGGTTTTTTTTGATTTTGGGTACTGGTTGTTTAGCTTTTATTTGAGCGGGATTGTTTATTACGCCTCTCAACGTCTATTTTTGCTGAAAGAACGCCCTCATTTTCCAACATTTTTAAAAAGCCCCGGTGTACGGAAACTGATGTTTTATCTGTTTGTTATTAATGCCCGTTCTCTTCTTTTATTGGGTTTGTTTTCGGCTCCCTTTCTTTTGTTTATGTGGTTGGATGAACAATATCCGGGGCAATTTTGGCCTGGGGCCGGCATGATCATCACAGTGGTCCCGTTGATGATTGCTGCCTATCGCATTATTGGCTGGGTTACACGCGTATCGTTTGCCCTGCCTGCGGCGTGTTTAAACGATAACATTGACGTATGGACTGATTTAAAACGCGCGAATGAGCTGGGCGAGGGGCACGTTAAAACATTCTTAGTGGCCTTGATAATTCTGTTATTACCCGTTCTAGTCTTTGACGCCGTCATCGTGTTCTTTTTTCCTGAAATGGACGTGATTGTTAAAGCATTCGCAGGCTCTTTCTTTGGCGATCTGGTCGCTTCTGTGCTTCGGGTTGCCAGTTCATTTGATGTTTTAAGGTGGGTGACGATGCTGGTCATGGTTGTGATGTATTGCATCGCCTTTCAGGCCCTTGAGCGCGATGGATCAATGGCTGAGGACAAAAAACGGTGAAGGCCTTAATCCATCAATTTAAGTTTCTAGGGCAAATCTTGAAGAAACATGGTCTAAGCTTGCTTCTCGCCGTCTTATTGCCCTTCATCTGTTCTCATTTGGTGGTGCTGCTTGCCCGTCAAATCGGCATGCCGTATCGTTTAGGCCTCGACTTTATCCATGGAGTTTTTGTGCTGGCTTATTTGGCGGCTGTGGTGCGTTTGAAATTTTCTGGCATGGCAAAATTTGGTTTTGCCATGCCGCGATTGGCCTGCCCCGGCCTGAAGCCCTTGTTTTTAGCCGCAGTTTCGGTTGTTCTAATCGGCTTGCCCGTGGCTTTGGCCCTGCATCCCCTCACCCAGGCCTTAGAAGCTTTGGCCGATGAACGCGGCGGTCTTTGGGCGTTTGTGCCGACCATTATGGTGCCGGAATTCACCATGACAACGTTAGTAGGCTTGGCGTTGGCGGCGGCTTTGGGTAAAGTGAAATCATGAGCATTGATGTAAAAATTTGCGGCATAAATTCTGCCGAAGCCTTGGACGCTGCCGTCAAGGGTGGCGCGACCATGCTGGGCTTTGTGTTTTTTCCGCCTTCGCCCCGGTGTGTGACCCCTGTGGAAGCCCATGCTTTGATGGCTTTGGTGCCAGACGGTGTGCAAAAGGTCGCCTTGATGGTCAATCCCGATGATTTAGACGTGGGTGCGGTGTGCCGAAAATTACCCGTCGATATCTTGCAATTGCACGGTTCGGAAAGTTTAGACCGTATTTCAGATATCAAGGCGAAGGTGGGCTTGCCGATCATGAAAGCCGTGGGCATTGCTGGGCCGGATGACATCAAACGCGCCCATGAATACGAAGCCATCTGCGAACGTATTTTGTTAGATGCGAAGGCGCCCAAGGATGCCAAGCTTCCGGGCGGCAATGCGTTAAGCTTTGATTGGGACCTGATCCGCGGCGAAACATGGGTTAAACCGTGGATGTTGGCGGGGGGCTTAACCCCCCAAAACCTTGCAGAAGCGGTGAAAATCAGCGGGGCCAAAGCCGTGGATGTGTCCAGCGGCGTCGAAGACCGACCGGGTCACAAAAGTGTGCAAAAAATCCAAGACTTTTTGAAGTTGGCAAAGTCACTGTAAAGCCTTTCAAAGCCGTGCATTCCTTGCTATGGTCCGGCCTTAAATTCGAGCGGATACCAAAGCCCATGAGCAAGCCCAATACTTATCGCGAAGGACCCGACCAAAATGGCCGTTTTGGCATATTTGGCGGGCAATTTGTTGCCGAAACCCTGATGCCCTTGGTCCATGATGTGGCCGAGGCTTATGAGGCGGCTAAAAACGACCCTGAATTCGCGCGCGAAAAAGATTATTACTTGGCGCAATATGTGGGCCGACCCAGCCCACTTTATTTTGCCGAACGCCTGACAGAAGAATTTGGCGGCGCTAAAGTTTACTTAAAACGCGAAGATTTGAACCATACCGGCGCGCATAAAATCAACAACACCATCGGCCAGATTTTGTTGGCCAGACGCATGGGCAAAACCCGCATCATCGCCGAAACCGGTGCGGGTCAGCACGGCGTGGCTACGGCAACGGTCTGTGCTTTATTCAACATTCCCTGCACCATTTACATGGGCACCAAGGACATTGAACGCCAAGCCCCCAACGTTTTTCGCATGAAAATGCTGGGCGCCGAAGTCAAACCCGTGACCGTTGGATCGTGTTCCTTAAAAGATGCCATGAACGAAGCCATCCGCGATTGGGTGACCAATGTTCACGACACATATTTTTTAATTGGCACGGCGGCGGGCATGCACCCGTTCCCCATGATGGTTCGTGATTTTCAGTGTGTGATCGGCGATGAAGTGCGCGTACAGTGCATGGAAGCCGAAGGCCGCTTGCCGGATACTTTAGTCGCGTGCATCGGCGGTGGATCAAACGCGATTGGCTTGTTCCATCCGTTTTTGGACGAACCCGATATCCGCATCATCGGCACCGAAGCCGCCGGGCGCGGTATCGAAACCGGAAAGCATGCGGCCAGTTTGAACGCGGGATCACCCGGCGTATTGCACGGCAATCGCATGTATTTGCTACAAGATGACGATGGCCAAGTGTTGGAAGCCGATAGTATTTCTGCGGGTCTGGATTATCCGGGCATTGGCCCCGAACATTGCTGGTTGCATGACACGGGCCGCGTTGAATATGTACCGATTACGGATGACGAAGCCTTGGAAGCCTTTCAATTGATGACCCGCTTGGAAGGCATCATTCCGGCGCTGGAATCTTCGCATGCCTTGGCCTACGTTAAAAAACTTGCCCCCGAATTGCCCAAAGACAATATTTTGGTGATGAATTTATCCGGGCGGGGCGATAAAGATTTAAACACCGTTGCGGCCCACATGGGTGTGGAAATGGGTGTGAGCTTATGACCGTGAATTTCGAAACCCGCCTTGATCGGCGCTTCGCCAAATTGAAGGCCGAAGGCCGTGGCGGCTTGGTGACTTTCTTGACAGCTGGCGATCCTGATCCCGTCACCGCTTTGAAAATTTTAAAGGGTCTTCCGGCCGCGGGTGCGGACGTGATCGAATTGGGCATGCCGTTTTCCGATCCCATGGCGGATGGTCCGGCTATTCAAGCCAGTTCCCTGCGCGCGTTGAACGCGGGCATGACGTTGGTCAAAACCTTGGATCAAGTGCGTGAATTTCGCAAAGACGATGACGAAACGCCGATTGTTTTGATGGGCTATTACAATCCGGTTTATCATTATGGCGTCGATAAATTTGTTAAGGATGCGAAAGCTGCGGGTGTAGATGGTTTGATCGTCGTTGATCTGCCCCCCGAAGAAGAAGCCGAATTGTGCCTGCCTGCGTTGGCCGGGGAAATTAACTTTATCTTCCTCACCACGCCGACCACCGATGATAAACGCTTGCCCACAGTGGTTAAAAATGCCTCTGGTTTTGTGTATTATGTGTCGGTCACGGGCGTCACAGGAGCGGCTTCTGCTCAAGTGACGGACGTTGAAAGTGCCGTGGCGCGCATTCGCAAATACACAGACCTGCCCATCGCCGTGGGCTTTGGTATCAATACACCCCAGGCCGCGAAAAACGTTGCCGACGTTGCCGATGCAGCCGTGGTGGGATCAGCCTTAATCAAGGTGATCTTGGAAAATTTAGATAAAAATGGCAAAGCTAAGGACGGACTTGTAGACAAAGTCCTCAGATTTGCGCAACAATTGGGCGACGGTGTTCGCCAAAGTAAAAAATAAAGGATGCGGGTATGAACTGGCTTAAAGATTTTGTCCGGCCCAAACTAAAACAATTGGTCAGCGGCGGGAAAGATATTCCCGACAACATGTGGCATAAATGTCCATCATGTGAACAGATGATTTTTCATCGCGACCTGACCGCCAACGATCATGTCTGCCAACATTGCGGACACCACATGCGCATCACCGTTGATCGCCGTTTGGAATTGTTGTTTGACGGGGGTGAATATAAAACCGTTGATTTTGCATCGGCCGTTGTTGATCCGCTGAAATTCAAAGACCTTAAAAAATACACCGACCGCATCAAAGACCATCAGGCGAAATCCGGGGCCGAAGAAGCCCTGATTGTCGCTCATGGAAAAATGGGCGGCCAAAATGTTGTGATCGCGGCCTTTAACTTTGCCTATATGGGCGGGTCCATGGGGACCGCAGTTGGCGAAGGTATTGTCACCGCGTCGCGTTTGGCTCAGGTCCAAGATGCCTCATTGATCATCGTGCCGACGTCTGGTGGAGCGCGCATGCAAGAAGGCATTTTGTCTTTGATGCAAATGGCCCGCACCACCATCGCAGTGGAAGAAGTCAAAGAAAAAGGTCTTCCGTACATCGTGGTTTTGACCGACCCCACCACGGGTGGTGTGTCGGCTTCGTTTGCCATGTTGGGTGATATTCAAATCGCCGAACCGGGTTGCACCATTGGTTTTGCCGGACGCCGGGTGATTGAACAAACCATCCGCGAAGAATTACCCGAAGGTTTCCAAAGTGCCGAATACCTGTTGGAACATGGCATGATTGACATGGTTGTCGAACGCAAAGAACTGCGCTCAACCTTGGTGCGGATTTTGTCGTTGTTGCGCAACACAGGTGCTCCCGCTGACGTGGTGGCTTTGAATGCGCCAAAGGTTGAAGGTCCCGTTGACGGTGCAATCCCTCATGGCGCAAGTCCTGAATAATTAGCATGGATACGATTCTCAAGCGTTTAACCGCACTGCATCCAAAATCGATTGATTTGGTTTTGGACCGGGTTGTGCGTTTGCTCGGCGCACTTGATAACCCGCACCAAAAATTGCCGCCCGTGGTGCACGTTGCGGGAACCAATGGCAAGGGGTCCTCGATCGCCTTTTTGCGCGCCTTTTGCGAGGCCGCGGGCCTGCGCGTTCACGTTTATACTTCGCCGCATTTGGTGCATTTTAACGAACGCATTCGTGTGGCGGGCAAGCTGATCACCGATGATGCGTTGGACGCTATTTTAACGGAGTGCGAGGACGCTAACCAAGGCTTACCCATTACGTTTTTTGAAATCACCACGGCGGCAGCGTTTTTGGCCTTCTCCAGAACCCCGGCCGACATTGTATTGTTGGAAACCGGATTGGGTGGACGCTTGGACGCGACCAATGTGATTGACCGCCCCCGCTTGACCTGCATCACGCCGGTGTCGCTTGACCACCAACACTATTTGGGCAATAACGTGAAAACCATCATGGGGGAAAAGGCCGGCATCTTGAAATCGGGTGTGGACTGCATCGCCGCCAAGCAAGGCTCAAAACTTTTACAAAAGGTTCTGGAAAAAGCAGCCAGCGCCGCGCGCGCGCCGTTATTGAGTGAAGGCAAAGTGTGGTTTTCGCGCGTGTCAGGTGGCCGGCGGGAAACACCCGCCATGATCTATACGAATGGCGACAAAGACCGCACGTTCCCCATGCCGCGACTGGTCGGGCAACACCAGGTGCGCAACGCATCCTTGGCTATTGCTTGTGCTGAAGCCTTGGCACCTGACTTTGAAATTTCTGATGCCGCCATCGCCTTGGGCCTTAACACCGTGCAATGGCCGGGGCGTTTGCAACACATCACCCAAGGGCCACTGATCGATCTGTTAGACGACGGGTTCGAGCTGTGGTTGGACGGCGGCCATAACAAAGCCGCGGCGGAAATGTTGGCCCAACATACCAGACGCTGGCGCAAAGATGATATATGGCTGGTGTTTGGGGCTTTGAATCAACGCCCAGCTGGTGAATTTTTCACCCCCCTACAAGGCAAGCTTGCTGGCTTGCGCACCCTCACCATACCGGGGCAGGACAACGCCCTCACGGCCGAAGAAGGCCTCGCCGCCGCGCACGAATTGGGTATCGAAGGCGAGACGTCTGCAACGGTCCACGGCGCCCTTCAGAGCATTATGGACCAAGCCCGCCAGCAGGGGCGCAGCGGTGGCCGTATCTTGATCTGCGGATCGCTCACTCTGGTCGGCCACGTACTCGACATCAACACCCTTTAACCAAGGAAACCGGATCGATGAGCAGCTCAAGCGCGCTTTTTACGCCCCTTCAAATGCGGGGGCTGACCTTATCCAACCGCGTGGTGGTCGCGCCCATGTGTCAGTATTCGGCAAAAGACGGCTTGGTCGGCGATTGGCATTTTATGCACATTGGWCARTTTTGTGTGGGCGGTCATGGATTGTTCATTGCCGAGGCTACGGCGGTGAATGCCGAAGGGCGTATTTCTACGGGCTGTCCGGGCATTTGGACCGACGCACAAATGCTCGCGTGGAAACGTATTTTGGATTTTGCCAAAGCGTGGGGCAATACGCCTGTGGGTGTTCAACTGGCCCATGCGGGACGAAAAGCGTCCAGTACGGCTCCGTGGCTTGGCGGTGGACAGGTGGACAAAAATGATGGCGGTTGGCATACCGTGGCACCAAGTGCCATAGCGTTTGAAGAAAGCCGTCCAACGCCGCAGGCCCTCACGATTGAGGGAATCAAAACGATCGTGCAAGACTTCGCCGAGGCCGCCAAGCGTGCCGATCAAGCCGGGTTCAACGCAATCGAAATCCATGCGGCTCATGGCTATTTACTGCACCAGTTTTTATCGCCGCTTAGCAATCAACGCGAAGATAAATACGGAGGCTCGCCTGAAAAYCGGCGGCGTTTGGTGTTGGAAATCTTTGACGCCGTACGGGCCGTATTTACCGAAGACAAACCGGTTGGCATTCGCGTATCCGCAACAGATTGGGTTGACGGTGGTTGGGATGTTGGGGATACAGCGGATCTGGCCTTGGCGTTAGAATCTCGTGGATGCGACTTTTTTCATGTGTCCGGCGGCGGGCTTTCGACAGACCAGAAAATTCCGTTGGGGCCGGGCTATCAGGTCGATTTGTGTGCGGCGATTACGGACGTTACAAAAATGCCAACCATCGCAGTTGGTATGATCGACGATCATTTACAAGCCGAAACCATTGTGCGATCGGGTCAAGCGGATATGGTTGCGATTGCGCGGGGGATGTTGTTTGATCCCCATTGGACATGGCGCGCGGCAAAAGCTTTGGGGGCCCAAGCCCCGTATCCTCGCCAATACGAACGAGCGTTACCGGGTTTTAAAACCATGGCCATGCCGGACGATCCAAAAGCTTAAAAGCCCCTAGTTCGGGCCGTATAAAATTTCTTTGGCGCGGCCGCTATCGTTGAGTTTAATTAAATTTCTTTTGATGGCCGGGGCCAGTCGGCGGTGTTTGACGTGGATATAATGGTAGAGTGTTATGCTTTCAATGGGTGGCTTTAAAACCACAATATTGGAATTTTCTTTGGCTAATTTTATCGCATCTGAAGTGATAGCGATGCCAATTTCAAAGCGGCCACCTTGAACCATTTTTGAAATTGCAGCAGAATTATTGATCTGCACCGCATCTAAATCACGAGTCCGAATGTCTAAAATTCTGTATCCCCGTGGGTAACCGAGACTGTGTTTTTTCAATTCCTCCCACGAGCTCAACCAAATTTTTGAATTCTTTTTGACGATTGCCGAAAAGCTAAGGGCGTAAATGGGCTCGTCCACGCGGATTAGATTTGGGTATTCGGTTTCTGTTCCGATAATACGGGCGAGTTCAGCATCAAAACGGCCGGAATTCACGTCCATAAGACTGCGTTTCGCGGGCCGAAAAACAAGCTCTGTTTCATAACCTATCGTCTTGTAGACTTCATTCAGGAGTTTATGAATGGTATGTGATTCCGGAAAATCGGCCGTCGAAATTTTAAAGGTTTCAGCTTTAGGAGCATGAAGCGAGAAAAGACAAAACATAAAGAGTGTCAGGCAAAATCGCATTCCAAGACCTTTATTGTTGTTTCGATATTTAAAAATATAACACTTTTTTTGTCATCAGGAAACTTGCTTTAAGGCGGGACTGGACACATAAAAAAAGCCCCGCCAAAATTGACGGGGCTTTTAAAATTTTAAAGACCGTTAAAGCTTAAATAGAGCTTTCGATCCATTCTTTCATTTTTGATTTTGGCAACGCGCCAATTTTAGTGGCGGCAGGTTCGCCATTTTTAAAAATAATCAAAGTTGGAATGCCGCGAACGCCATATTTTGAAGGGCTCAGCGGGTTTTCATCAATGTTGACCTTGGTGATAACGATATCGTCACCCATTTCAGCGGCGATTTCTTCCAAAGCCGGAGCGATTTGTTTGCAAGGTCCGCACCATTCAGCCCAAAAATCGACCAATACGGGTTTATCGGAATTGATAACGTCTGCTTCAAAGCTTTCGTCGGTAATGTGTTTCATAATATTAAATCCTGAAATAGAGTGTGTTGCGTTAGTCCTAATTTAGGTGTCGCAGCCCCCATCGTCAAGGCGTGGTGTATAAGTCTTTAATAATACATCATCTAACACCATCGCATGGGGCCCGTCGGTCCACAATAAAACGCAACGAATCCGGTGTGTTGGGTAAATATTGGCCAATAAGCTTCGATACAGAGCCATTTGGCTGAGATAGGCGTCCGGGACTTTATCCAGTTCACGGGGTGCGGGACGATTGGTTTTATAGTCCACAACGGTGACCACATCGCCCGAGACCGAAAGTCGATCTAGGCGCGCCGACACCACTTGTTCGCCAATCACGCCCGACAATGCCACCTCGGCCAAGCTGTTTGGGCCAAACAGGTCTTTGAAGTCGGGGGACTTTAACACCAAGGAAGTCTCGGCCCAGATTTCTGCTTGTTGTTCGGGGCTAAGTTCGTGACCGGGTTGTGCCAACCAGTCTTGGGCCGCTTTTTCATGTGTGTTTGGGTCAAGACCCGGCAAGGTTTCCAACAATTTGTGCACCAGCAAACCCCGTTTGAAACGGTCGGTATTGTCGTCTGCGAACGGCCCAAACGCCGGGGGGGCTTCGGGTTCGATTTTTGACGGCGTAAACGGCTTGGCGGGGCTGGGCTCCACGGGCGCGCGTTGATGCACCCAATCTGGTAAAGGGGCCAACGCGGCCGCAACATTTTCAGACTGAACGTCTTGGACGTCGACTTCTTGTTTGGTCTCGTACCGCAAAACCGGCTCGTCGCTATTGGAGTCCACCGGCTTTGCAAGGCCATCCATGACGGATGCGATCAAGTCATACCAACAGCCATCGGCACGGCCAAATTTGTCTTCGAACCCGGTAACGTATAATCGGTCCTTGGCGCGGGTCATGGCAACGTACAGCAAGCGGCGGTATTCCCGTTCGCGCACCAACTTTGCTTCGTCGGTCCAATTGGTGAAGGCCTTGCACCGCACGTCTTTGTACGGAGCCCATAAAATTTCGGGTTGCTGGGTGCCCCATTGCACGCGCGCATCTAAACGCCCGTCGGGGGCTTTGCAGGTGTCGGTCAAAAAGACGATGGGGGCTTCTAAACCCTTGGCGCCGTGCACCGTCATGACGCGGACTTCGTTACCAGAAGTTTCCATGTCACGTTTGATTTGCGTGCCGCCCGACGTCACCCAATGCAAAAATCCTTGAAGCGATGGTGTGTGGGTGCGTTCGAAATCCAAAGCCAGATTTAAAAATTCATCAATCGGGTCTTCGGCGTCAAAGCCCAAACGAGCGGTGAGTTTTTTACGTCCACCGTTTTGCAAAAGGTCCGCATAAAATTCATAAGGGGGCGTGAAATCGGCGTGGGTTAAAAAGCGGCTGAGGATTTTATGGGCCTCGGAAAATTTATCATTTTCAGAACGGCGGCTTGAAAGCTCGCTCCACAGATTTGTTTTTCGGTTGTGGGCCAAACCAAACAGGTCATCGTCGGCCCAGCCGATCAGCGGAGATTTTAAAACTTCTGCCATGGACAAGGAATCTTCGGGCATCACAGCAAAACGCCCCACCGCTAATAAATCCATCACGGCGATTTGGTCGGTTAGCATCATGCGGTCGGCACCGGCCACGGCGATGCCTTGTTTTTTTAAACTGTTGACCATGGCTTCGGCAAACTTGGCACGGCGACGTACCAAAATTAAAATGTCGCCGGGTTGCACAGCGCGATTTTGGGCGGTGAGGATTTCTTTGTTTTCAATCCAGTGCGCAATGGTTTTTGAAATCTGATCGGCAAGGCGTAATTCTGGACTTTTGTGGCTTTTGTAATCGACCGGAACATCCCATGGGCTATCGTCTTCTTGTTCTTCTGGTTTTAACGTTGGCCACAATTCGACCAATCCCGATTGGCCCAAACGGTCGGTATCGTGCACCACCCGGTCGCCGCCAAAGGTCAGCCCGTCGGACGCGCCGGGTTGGGCAAAGGTTCTGTCAACAATGCTTAAAACCGCCCGCACCGTGCGAAAGGATTTGGTCAGTTCAACGTTGCTGAAAATTTGTTTGGCTTGGGTCGCGCGTTCGGCAAAATGTTCGCGCATGCGACCAAATTCATACGGGTCGGCGCCTTGAAAAGAATAGATCGATTGTTTTTCGTCACCCACCGCAAACACCGTGCGGGGTGTTTGCTTTGCATCTTGAGCGTCTTCGTGACGGCCAAGTCCGGCGTGAAAATCGGTGGCGAGGCTTTGCACCACATCCCATTGTGCAGGGCTGGTGTCTTGGCTTTCGTCGACCAAAATATGATCGATGCCGCCGTCTAATTTAAAATGAACCCAACTGACGCCGCCGCTGGTGGATAACAATTGGCGCGCGGTGTCGATCAGATCGTCGTAATCTAAATAGGCGCGAACCCGCTTTAAATGTTCATAAGCATCGACCATGGCTTGACCCACGGTCAGCAATGAAATGGTCGCATCCGCCGTGGCGCGGGCACGAAGTTTTTCTAAGATTTCCATCACCCGGTATTGTTCATCCAACAAAGCAATTTCTGCGGCTTCGGCTCCTTTGGTKACGAGCTTTTTACGGGGCTCAAAACTTTTTGTGACGAATAATAAAGCGTAATCCATATAGCCTTTGATTTGTTGGTCCAGCGGTTGGGCTAAAAATGTTTTCAGCGCGAGGCTAAATTTCTGGCTGGTCTTTGCGCCACGTTCCAAATCAATCGTCGCTTCTTTCAGCGCGTCTATGTCCATCACCTGATCGGATAGAGCGGCGGTTAGGATAGCCGTTTCATCTGTCTCATCATCACTCAAGCCCACAAGTTTGGTGGTGGATATTTCAATGCCGCCAAGCTTTTCATAATGGTCCATGACTTCAGCCAGACGCGCTCGTTTGCCCGTCAATGATTGCATCAGGGCTGTAAAGTCGTCTTCGTTGACCAGTTCTGCCAAATGGTTCAGGGCGTGGGTTAGCTGGCTTTCAGGGTCGTTGATGGTTAGGTTTAAAATACGTTCACGGGCATCGCCTAAAAGTTCCGTGGTGGTGCGTTCATCGATGACCGAAAAATGCGGGGCCACTTTGGCTTCAATGGGAAAACGCCCAATCAGGCTTTCGCAAAACGAATGAATGGTGCGAATTTTTAAGCCACCCGGAACATCTAACACCCGTGCAAAAAGTTTCTGCGCCGTTTGCAAATGGTCAGCGGTGGGTTCCGATCCCATCAAGGCAAACAAATCTTTGTGCAAATCGGCATCCGTCATAATCGCCCATTCGCCCAACAATTTATTGATGCGTTTGGCCATTTCGGCGGCACCTGTTTTGGTGAACGTCAGGCACAGAATTTTTTCAGGCCGGGCTCCGTCTAAAAGCAGGCGGGCGATGCGGTCAACCAAAACGCCGGTTTTTCCGGTTCCGGCATTTGCCGACACCCAAACATTATGGGCGGGTTGGGCAGCGCGGCTTTGCGAAGCGGTACGGGTATAGGTGCTCATTCTTTGCCCCCTTCGCCGGACCATTCTTTGACGCGCGCCAAATGGTCAAAATCACCAAAGCGACTTTCGAACATGGGGCGGGGGCGGGAAAGATAAGGGGTATCTTCAAATCTGAATTTTGTGATCAGTTCGCTTAATTTTTCTTCGGCTTTTTGCATGGTCTCTTCGCCATCTAAACGAATAGGTTTTTGTTCGCCCGCGATGCGACCACCTGTTAAGCGTACGTACAACATACCCGATAACGCGGTCACTTTCTTCAGTTGTTTAAATCCGCCGCGTTTGGCGATCAGGCCTTCCAACGGTAACTGCGGGGTCAGGCCGCTGTCGACTTGTTTGGTGGTGGGGGCTTGGCCTGTTTTGTAATCTATTATGTCTAAATTTCCGGCCCCGTCCATATCCATGCGGTCGGCCTTGGCGGTTAGGATGAAGCCATTAATTTCTGTTTCACCACTGCCTTCGATCAACACAGGTTTTAAGCCCCGTGCTCGGCGGTCCTGTTCGAAATCCACAAACCACGCGGCGATGCGTAGAAAACGCGGCCACCAAAAGGCGCGGATGCCGGGACTGGTGATGTGTTCTTTAAAAACAATTTCACCAATGCGCAGCAATTCAGCCAACGGGTCGTCGGGCAGCGCGTCAATATTATTTTTAACAAAACGTTCCAGCGCCAAGTGGATGACGTTGCCTTTGTCGGCGGCGCTGGCGTCTGCGTCTATATCGTCCAACGGCCTTAGGCCTAAAATCCGTTCCGCATAAATGGCATAAGGATCGCGCATCCATTTTTCGATGGCGGTGACGGATAATTTGTTTGGGCGCGCCTCGACAGGCGGTGTTGGTTTGGGGGGCTTGCACGGTTGGGGAGGCGTTTCTGGCTGGTTCAGTTGAGCCGCCCAATCCAACCATTTGGTTCCTTGGCTTACAGACGCATTGCCCAACATGGTATCCAAACGCACCAACCACCGCGAAGGCACTTGGGGGCTGGTGCCGCTGCGGTCCGCGCGGGTTAAATATACTTTTGGGGCGGCGGCGGCTTGAATGAAATCGTGGGCCGCAAGGCCGATGCGGCGTTCGGGTTGGCTGAGCCCAAAGGCATGCATCATGGGGCGGCTCATCCATGGGCTGGCTTCGACATCGCCGGGCCAAGAACCTTCGTTCAGGCCGCCCAAAACAGTGACGTCACACCGTTGTAATCGAGCTTCCAACAGACCCCAAATAAACACGCGCGGGTGTTTGCCAAATTTTGGCCGCACGGCACGCCCCGCCATCAACGTTTTAATCAATGCCGGATAATGTTCAGCGGAAATGGGGCCAAGGGCCAACAAGGCCTCAAAAGCTTCGGCAATAAAATTGCTTAAGGATTCTCCGGCTTCGCCCGCCCAAAGGTGGCGTTCGTCCTCAATGCTATCGGTGCGGGCCAAGGCCTCGGCGGCTTTCACGTGGGCTTGTAAAAGTTCAGCGGGGCAGACTTGTTTTTGGTGCAGGACTTCGCTAAACGGTGCGATCAATTCCCGCAGCACGGTCAAAGCCGCACGAGCATTTTTAGCTTCAAATCCTAAACGTTTGACGGCGGTCTGTTGGTAGCCTTCGGCGTCTTTTAAAAACACCCGCAGGCGCGCGTCCAATCCGTCCAGACCTTCTTCGGGGCGGGGGCCGCGCAGGCAGATGGCTTCCAGCGCACGGGTTTGAAATCTTAACTGTCCAGGAGCTTGTCCGCCCGTTGCCAAGGGATGTTTCAGGCATGCCAAGACGCTGATGGGCTGAAAATTTTCAGCCGCCATTTCGCTGACCAGATTAAAAAAGGCCCCCGGTGGGGTTTGGTCCAAGGGCTGCCCGGCACTGTCGTCCACATCCACATTCCATTTGGACAATTGCACGGCCACGCGGCGCGCCAATTGACGGTCTGGGGTGATGAGGGCGGCGGTTTGTTCCGGCTTGTTCAGGGCTTCGCGCAAAAGTAAGGCAATGGTTTCAGCTTCTTCGCGGGGGCCGGGGCAATCGATTTGGGTTAGACCGTCTAGTGCGCCATCAACATCGTTCGCAGCCAAAATATCATCGCGCCACAGGTGGGTGGCTCCGGCGGGGATCAGGGCTCGGTTTAAAACTTTTGTGCGTTGGCTCTTGCTGTTTTTTACACCGGACCACAGCTGAACATCATCACGCGTGAGCTCTAGTTTTTCCAAAAGGTGACGCATGCCAAATTGGGGATGGCTGGGTTCTAAGTTTTTCCAAACTTCATCGGGGGCGTCTGTATCTAAACCCGGTAACACAACAAAACCCTGGGGCAGGTTGGCGATGACGTTTAACAGTTCCGCCGTGGCGGGAATGGTGCCCGTTGACCCGGCCGCAAGGATCGGACCGGGGGGCGGATTTTGGGCCCACGATTTTGCCCGCGCGCGCAACACCTGATCGCGGCGGCTGGCGGAATCAATCACGCCTTGGCTTTTTAGCACCGTGGGCCATGTGTCGCCGATGATGGATAAAAACAAGACGGTTTTTTCCCAGTGCAAAGACAGTTCGGTGTCTTGTACCAATCCAGAAAGGTCGGCCAAGTCTAGGCCTTCGGTATGCACTTGGTCTAATAACTGAGCCAGTTCTTCGGCCAAGCGCACGGCTTGGTCCGGTGTGGTGTTTGAATCCATCTTCATCACAAACTGAGCCAGTTGTGTGGTGCGTTTCAGGCCGCCGATGGATGGCGGTAAGTGCAAGTCGTAATCGGTGCCGGACGTTTGCAACGCCAAGCCGTCTTCGTCCACATCGCCCAAGGGCATCATTTGCGGCAACAACAGGGGTTGGCCACCCGACAATCTTAAAAAAGCCTCCCGCAAAGATCGGCACGCGCGGCGCGTTGGCAACAACACGGTGACACGGGCAAGTTTTTCGGGCGTTGGGCCAACATGATTTAAAATGCCCCGTGCCAAGGCTTGAACAAAGTCCTGATCGGACGGAATGGTAAAGACGCTCATGAAGGCCCTCGCAATATTTTATCGGTGGCGGCCAAATCGGTTGGCGTGCCCACATGATACCAATCGCCCGTATGCACCAATCCATGCAGGCGACCGTTCCTTAGGGCTTTGTCGTAGAGAATGTTTAAAGAATAAGCGCCCCCCGGAGCATCCTTAAACAAACGCGGATGCAAAATTTGTACGCCCGTAAAGACAGAGGCCGGGCCACCTTGTGGGGCATCTCTGAGACGTTGCAGAACGCCTGTATCTTCACGGACAAAATCTCCGTCTCCGTCATATCCGTTGGCCTTGTTGACATCTTGTAACAATAACAAGCCATCCATAGATGCATCGTCCCACGCATCAGCCAGCCGAGCCAAAGCACTGCGTTCGCCATCCAGCCACAGGTTGTCGGCGTTGCACACATAAAACGGTTGGTCTTTGAAATGACCATGATCGATGGCGTTTTGCACACCGCCGCCTGTTTCCAAAACCGGGTTTTCAGAAATATACGAGACGCGGGTTTTTAAATGGTCTTGGATTTGGGCGCCTAAATAATGCAGGTTCACCAAAGTCTGTTGGCAATTGACTTCGCTCAATCTGTCCAGCGCCCAATCAATCAACGGCTTGTCCGCGACCTTTAACAGGGGTTTGGGTGTTGTGTTGGTGAGGGGCTGCATGCGCGTGCCAAATCCAGCGGCCAAGATCATGGCTTTCATGTTTGGTCCTTTGCGGCGCAACGTTTGTCTTTGGGGATGTRKKSATCSACCCAARYYTTCAWRKSKKCAAGGRYYGGATGGTYYARGCTSTGTTCAAACAAAYGCCAYAAACGATCGATGTGTTTTAAGTATATGGGCTTGTTATCGCGGCGATCCAAACGTGTAAATATACCGATGRCTTTGGCGTGACGTTGGGCAGCCAAAATGGTGTACGCGATGTCGAAGGCTGCGATGTCTTCAGTTTCACATGTTGCATGATAGCGTTTTTTCATAGCATTTTGCAGGTCGGCGGAAATGTCGCGGCGTGCATCTTGCAACAGGCTCATCAAATCGTAAGCCGGGTGTCCGGCCAGTGCGTCTTGAAAATCCAACAGGCCACAGGCTTGTGTATTGGTGCGTCCGTCCAACTGCATTAAATTATCAACATGGTAATCACGCAAAACCAAAGTTTTGGGGCCCGCATGAACACGGGCAAAAAGGTCCAGCCAAAGGCGGTCATAGACGGCTCTATCTTGGCACGACAATTCCAACCCGTGGGCAACCATAAACCAGTCCAGTAGCAGCGAGGCCTCGGTCAATAAACGCTGGTCATTATACGGCGGCAACCAATACGGCGGTTCATTTTTGTGCAGGTCCGCCAAGGTGTCGGTGGCGAGGGCATAAAGGGCGGTTTCGTCCACGCCCGCCGCCAGTAAATTGGTGAAGGTATCGTCGCCAAAATCTTCGATGATCAAAAAGCCCAAGTCTTGGTCTTCGGCCAAAATTTTAGGAGCCCTAAAACCTAAATCCAAAAGATGATTGGCGATGGCGACAAAGGCTTGCACGTTTTCGGTGGCGGGCGGAGCGTCCATCAACATGGCCCGCACGCCCGATTTGTTCAAACGGATGTAATGGCGAAAAGAGGCGTCACCGGGCAAGGGGGCTTGTTCGGCGGTCGCCCATCCTGAAATGTTTAAAAAGTTTTGGCGGTCTAAAAATCGAGAATCGTTATTCAAGTTTTCATCCAAGCTGTTATCCATGTCCACAGGCGCGCAAGCGTTCGGACCAATCGGCGTGGGGGGTAAGGGTGGCTTGGCGATGGTTTTTGCCCTTGGTTATGATCAGGTGAACATCCAAACGATTGCGGGGCATATACGGGCCCAA
Organism: Rhodospirillaceae bacterium; assembly: GCA_002401565.1. GTDB lineage: Bacteria > Pseudomonadota > Alphaproteobacteria > Rhodospirillales > Magnetovibrionaceae > JANLGW01. Next base: position 5,765 of record NVTL01000047.1, on the reverse strand, counting down.
ACGTTCCGGCCATTCTATAATTGAAATGCATTCATGAAAGGCATCTTCGATTCCCAATTCAAACGCTTCTTCGGGGCGTTCCAAACGGTACAAATCAAAATGACAAATGTCGCAAGCCTCGCTTTCGTAAGTTTGCAAAAGGGTAAAGGTGGGGCTGGGCACTTCTTCGTCCGGATCGGTCAGGTGACGAATGAAAAAACGGGCGAATTCAGACTTCCCAACACCTAAATCCCCATACAGGGCAATCACATCTCCGGGCTTGGCAATGCGCGCCAAACATTCTGCCAAGTCGCGAGTCGCGGGCAGTCCGGCCAGTTCAATAGCGATGGTTTCGGCGGGTGAAGTCATAAAGTAGCAATTTTCCCTTAATTTCGGCTGTGAACCTGATATACACTCTAATAAGTTTACAATTGAGACGTTAACGTTTTTTCTGCGGAGAAACCATGCCCAATACACCTATTCGTACAGATGTCGCCATTATCGGCGCAGGCCCTGTGGGTTTGTTCGCCATTTTTCAATGTGGCATGATGAARWTGARCTGTCATGTCATYGAYGCMCTKGAYGAAGTGGGCGGTCAACTGTCTGCATTATACCCCGAAAAACCRATWTATGAYATCCCSGCGCAYCCGTCTATTTTGGCKGGMRATTTGGTGWCKGAAYTRGAARCCCAAGCCGCACCSTTTWMRCCCACMTATCAYATGGGSCAACARGTCACMGGKWTGRAAYMYGGKGAAGRYGGACGWTGGACSYTSACCACMWCMAARGGYRYSRYWMTCGATGCCGGGGCGGTGATCATTGCCGCAGGCGTTGGCGCTTTTGGCCCGAATCGTCCACCGTTGGACGGTATCCAAGAATTTGAAGGTATGGGTGCCGGTGTCGGTGTGAATTATCTGGTCAAACGCCGTGAAGATTATCGGGGCAAAAAAGTCGTGATTGCGGGTGGTGGCGATTCCGCCGTGGATTGGGCGATATCGTTGGCCGAATTGGCGAGCAGTGTGCACGTGGTGCACCGTCGCCCTAAGTTCCGGGCCGCCCCCGAAAGCGTGGAGCGCCTGAAGGCTTTGGTGGATGAAGGCCGTGTTGAACTGGTTGTTCCGTTTCAATTGTCGGGCATCCAAGGCACCGGGCATCAGCTTGAAGCCATCGAAGTTTCTAATYTGGATGGCGAMAAACGCATGTTAGAAGCCGATGTGTTGTTGCCGTTTTTTGGGCTGTCACAAAACATCGGGCCGATTGCCGATTGGGGTTTGGGCATTGAGCACAATCACATCGTTGTCGACCCCGCCACCATGAACGCCGGGCATCCCGGAGTTTTTGGTGTGGGCGATATCATCACCTATCCGGGTAAGTTAAAATTGATTTTGATGGGCTTTTCCGAAGCCTCCCAAGCGGTCCATGCGGCGCGCGATTATGTGCATCCGGACGAAGCCTATCACTTTGAACACTCAACATCTGCCGGGGCTCCCGGGGAAGCACCTTAAATAATGTTCAGACGTTTTGGAGTTTTGGCTGTGGCGCTGTGCGGAGCGATGTCTTTCGCGGGGACGAGTGGTGCCCAAACCACRCCCCAAACCACACCTCAAATCTCGGTGAAAAAGCCTTTGGCCGTTGCAGGTGCGTCTGTTCAAAAAACACTCAAAACCTGTTTTCAATGTCATGGTCCCAAAGGCATCAGCAAGCTTCCCTCCCGTCCAACCATTGCCGGACAAAAGGGTAATTATATTGCTCAGCAATTGACGGCGTTTTTAAAGGCCGCAAAATCGTCTGACTCTGTGCGCTCAAGTCCGGTTATGGAACATGTGGTTCAAGGCCTAGACGCGGCAATGATTGTAAAGGTGGCCTCTGTCGTTTCAACATTGGCTTGCCGCAAAGATGACGCCAAGGTGAAAATGCCTCCACCAACGCCGCCCGCCGTCGCCGGGCCGTGCGCCACGTGTCATGGTGTGGACGGCATCGGCATTCAAATCAACACGCCGAATTTGGCCGGGCAACAACGCACATACCTGCGCCGGGAATTATTGTTGATCCGCGAAACCGCATGGGGAGCCATCCCCAGAGATGGCGAAATTGCCCGCGCCCACCCCATTATGGAAAGCCAAGTGGCCCGTTTGAAAATTCAAGATGTTGATGCCTTGGCCCAATATTATTCGACTTTAGATTGCCGGGGATCAAGCACCCCATAAGTGTTTCAGAGTTCCAATTTTAAGGGTTCTCCTGTATTGTTTAGTTAACATCATTCGATGGAATGGGGCTTTAAAATGGATAAACTCGGAAAATCTCTCGGTGCGCGTGTTCATGTGTTGGAACATATTGTCGAAAACGGCGACATCACCGAAACCCTGAAAATTCTTTGCGAAGAAACCGAAGCTCTGGGGTTTGGCATGCGGTGCAGCGTGTTGTATTATGACGGTGAAAAAAAAACGTTACATCATGCCGCCGCGCCCAGCCTCCCTGATTTTTACACTCAAGCCATTGATGGTATGGAAGCGGGCGAAGGTATCGGTTCGTGTGGTACAGCCGCGTTCATGGGGAAACGTGTGATCGTCGAAGATGTGTATGCGCATCCCTATTGGGTACAGTTCAGGGAACTGGCAAAAAAAACCGGATTTTCGGCCTGTTGGTCCCAACCCATTTTTTCAAAAGATAAAGACGTTCTGGGCACCTTCGCTATGTACTATGACGAGGTTCACAGCCCCAGCGACGATGAATTGTTGCTGATTGAGGCGCAGGCCAATTTGGCGAGTTTGGCGATTGAACGCAAACAGGCTTCGGAACTGATCTTGCAGGCAAAAGACGAAGCCGAAAGTGCTAATCGAGCCAAGGCCGAATTTCTCGCCAGCATGAGCCATGAACTGCGCACGCCGTTAAATGCAATTTTGGGCTTTGCCCAAGTGCTAGAACTCAGTCCTTCGCAACCGTTAACCGAACACCAGAAAATCGCGGTGGGGCATATTCGAAATGGTGGGGTGCATCTGCTTACGCTTATTGATGATGTTTTGGATTTTGCCCGCATCGAAAACAGGGGGTTGGGACTCGAATTTGAGGCCGTTAAAACAAAAGTTTTGATTCAAGATAGCGTTGAAATGGCACAAACCTTAATTTGTGAACGCAATATCTCCATCAAGGTTGAATGTTCATGTTCGGGCATGCTTTGGGCGGATTACACCCGCCTGAAACAGATTCTTTTAAACCTGATTTCGAACGCCGTAAAATATAATCATGACGGGGGGGCGGTCACGATTTCTTGTCAAACGGCGTCAGAAAATCGGCAACGTATTTCGGTTTCAGATACCGGGCTGGGCATTGCCAAAGATAAACAAGATAAGTTATTTTTACCGTTTTCCCGATTGGGTCAGGAACGTTCGGCGATCCAGGGTACGGGCATTGGGTTGGTGGTCGCTAAACAATTTAGCGAAGGCATGAACGGCATCATCGGCTTCGAAAGTGTTGAAGGCGAAGGTTCGACCTTTTGGATCGAAATTCCATTGATAAAGGTAAACGCTTAAATGTTTTTTAAAAAGAAACATCCTTCGTTGGATACCCCTATGGAACAATTTATCAACCGCGAAAATTTAAACACGGATGAACGTGCCGTTTTGGATGTGTATCTGACCGGAGCCGTCCACGCGCTTGCCGGAGCCAATGCCGTGCAAATCAGTAATGCGCGAGATCCTTTGTTCATAATTCAACAAGATGAAAACTTAGACATACGGCAAATCGAAGACCTGCTTGCGGACTTTTTAGAGCACCGCCCGGATATGCAATCACAGCCCTTGGGTTTATGCGCCGTTCTGGCCGTGATGCACCGTTTTCCGGTTTAAGCCAAATTCACCTTAAAAAAATCCACGCTTTTGGACCAAGCAAGCTCGGCCGAAGCTTGGTCGTAACGCACCGTGGTATGGCGGCCATAAAAAGGAAAGGAACCGAGGCCGCAAGGTCCGCTAAACGTATGGGGAAGGTTTCTTTAAGGTGAGCTATTCAATAAATCCTGAAAACAGGTCCGGTTGATTGGCTTTGCGGCCATTGGTCTCGGTGGGTAAACGACAGGTCACCGTGGTGCCGTGTCCCGGGCGATTGGTCAAGTCTACGACACCATTGTGCAGTTCGATAAACCGCGCGATCAGACTTAAGCCCGGTGGCACTTCGGTTTCGTCTAATCCGGGGCCGCCATCGGTGACGCTGAACACCATATCGATGCTTTCACGACGTGCGGTCAGCAAAACACTGCCTTTGGGAGGCGTGTGAGAAACGGCGTTGGACAACAGATTAAACAAAACTTGTTTCAGGCGTTTTTCATCGGCCACGACCCAGCCAATGTCCGCTGGCGAATCAAAGACAATCTCGATGTTTTTACGACGCGCGCGGTCGCGCACCGAATTCATGGCATTCAGCAACAGTGTATTGACGTCAACGGTATCCAATTCCAACGTCAATAATCCGGCTTCGACCGAGGCCAGATCCAGCATGTTATCGATGATGCCGACCAGTTCTTCGGCACTTTCGTGAATGCCGTGGCTGTATTCTTGTTGGCGGGTGCTGAGGTCGCCAAAGTAGTTGTCCGACAACATTGAAGCAAAGCCGACAATAGCATTTAAGGGCGTGCGGATTTCATGACTGACACTGGCCATAAATTCAGATTTCAAGACGTTGGCTTCGGCCATCGCATGGGTGCGTTCCAACAAGGCGTTTTCGACCCGGGCGCTGTCGGTGACATCCAGATAACTGAGCAACACCGCGCCATCGGGCAGCGGCACCTTGGCATATTCTAAAACCTGCCCGTCGCTGAGATCAAGGCGTCCACGGCCCGGTTCGCGGCTCATTAACTTGGCGACCAGTTCATTTTTGCTCAGCGGCTTTTTGCCTTCGTCGCGCAAAATCATTGGCAAAACGTGGCCGACAAATCCGGTCATGTGCAGGGCATTTCCGCCGCCATCATCGGGCAGTTTCCAAATCCGCGCAAACGCCGGATTTTTCAATTTCATGCGGCCATCGGCGCCAAATACACAGACGCCTTCGTACAGGTTATCCAATGTTTCGCGCTGCACCGCACCCAATGTATTGTAATTGCGTTCCAGATTTAAATGATCGGTGACGTCTTCATAAGCAAACACCAATCCGCCCATGGGATGCTGGCTCATCACCGCGCGCAAGGTGCCGCCGCCCGGCAGATGCAACATGGCTTCTTGAGCATCGGTCAGTTTGGTAAACCAGCTGAGTTGTTCTGTTTTGAAGGCTTTAAAATCGGTGACTTCGGGAAGCGCACGTTGTTCGCGCAGACGGTCGAGAACTTCCCCATACGTTGGCTGCTCTGCCAGCCATGATGCCTCTAAGGTCCACAGCTTGGCATAAGCGGTGTTGTTATAGGTGAGCTTTTGGTCCGCATCAAAAATGACAATCGCAGTCGCCAAGCTATCCATCACTTCGTTTTGTGCGGAAATATGGCGGGTAAAGCTGCGTTCGGTTTCTTCGGCATGGGTTAAGTCTTGGGCAACGCCTAAGGATCCGCCACCCGCCAACGGCGTTTCGGTGATATCTAAAATTCTGGGCGTGCCATCTTCGGCGGTGAGCAAATGGCGTTGTGTGACGGGGCTTCCGGTTTCTTGGGCTTTTTGGGCTTGCTCCATGCCGATATCGGGGCCGGTGATGGCTTGGGCGGTTAAGTTCGCCACCTGAATGCCCAATTTGCCCCCGCGTAACCATGTGGGCAGGGGCATGGCTTCGATAATGTCGCGGGCAGATGTTCTGGCCCCTTCGGCGGGTGGAGC